>NZ_AKZQ01000025.1:0-435864 GCF_000278705.1 Flavobacterium sp. F52
TTATCGGGTTTTCCGATATCCGATTTTAATGGATTTTCAGCTTTCCCACCTCTTTTCTGAGAAGATTTCAGGCTCCAAAGCTTCTTCTTCCATCTTTTTTATTCCCCTAAAGGCACTAAGACGCCAACTCTGATCCTCCTTTTTCCTCTGGAAACCGATTCCCTAGCCCCGATAGGAGCGGAAATCCTTTTTATGGCGGGGTCCGCCATAAAAAGATTGTAGCGGATAGCGGGAAACTGCTCCTAAAAAAAACAAAATCCCAAACTTTCAAATTCCAAATTCCAAAACTGGATACTCTTCACTCCGCTCAGTCTGATAAAAAACACTTATATAATATTATAGATAAAAAGACAAATCCGACAGGTTTGCCTGTCGGATTACATATGCTTAGCTTTATTATCTAATCGAAGCGAATGGCTTTTACTGGAGATATTTTCGTAATTATATATGAAGGAATTAATAATACCAAAAAACAAACAGTAATAGTAAGTAAGTTTAATAGGAGTATATAAATCCAATTTAGATAGACTGGAGCTTGATTGACATAATAATTTTCAGGATTGAGCTGGATTACTCCAAATTGCTGTTGGATTAAAAGAATTGAAATACCTATTAGGTTTCCCCAGAACAACCCTCGTAGAATTAAGTAAAAGGCATTATACAAAAATATTTTACGGACTGACCAGTTATTTGCCCCCATCGACTTTAGAATTCCTATCATCTGCGTTCTTTCTAAAATAAGCACCAAAAGCGCCACTACCATATTAATTGTCGCCACCAAAATCATAACCCCTAAAATGATGACGATATTAAAATCAAACAATTGAAGCCAATCAAAAATATAACTGTATTTTTCTACAATGGTTTTTGTATCGAGATTAGAGGAAGTTGATTCGTAAACTTTATTTCCTACAGCTTTAATTTCATTAAAATCTTTAACAAAAATCTCAAATGCCCCAATTTGATCTTCATTCCATTTATTGATTCTCTGAATATGTCGAATGTCACCAATTATATAAGTAGCATCAAAATCTTGAAAACCTGAATTAAATATAGCCGCAATTTTAAATCGGCGACTATTTGGAAGCTTTCCTTGTTCTTCTTTTATAAAAAAGGTATTGAATTGGTCTCCGATTTTCAAATTTAAGCGATCTGCCAGAAATTTTGAAATAATAACATCTTCATTCAATGCTTTAGTAAAATCTGGCAATTTACCTTCTACAATATATTCCTTAATGTTGTTCCAATCGTAATCAGCACCAACTCCTTTGAAAATGATTCCTTCGAATGCATTTTCTGTTCTAATAATTCCTGCTTTACTTGCGACTGCCTGAATATGGCTAACTTCTGGAACTGATTTAAAATTGGGATAGAAATCTTGTTTCTTCGAAATTGGAACTGTTGTAACTTCTGAATTATTATTATCATAATTAGAAATTATAATCTGACCATTGAATGCCGAAACTTTCTCACGAATCTTTTTCTGCAAACCTATTCCTGTCGCTACCGAAACTATCATCATAATAATCCCGATCGCTATGGCAGAAATAGCAATTTTTATAATGGGCGCCGAAATACTGCTTTTGTAATCTTTTGCAGTAATAAGTCTTTTGGCTATAAAATACTCTAAATTCAAGTTATAAGTTATTTAAATTATTCCTTTCTCAAAAGTACGCCTTAAAAAAGGAAATTTGAGATGTTCTTGTAACAATTGCCAGTTTTGATTTATAAAGGCAATTTCTTTTTCATTTCTTCTACTATATTATATGCCGCTGGACAAATTTCAACGTTTTTCAAAGTTAAGTTTGAAATCTGATAAAATTTGTTTCGATCTGTATGAGGAAACTCACGACAGGCTTTTGGACGAACATCGTAGATCATACAATAGTTTTCATTATCCAAAAAAGTACAGGGAACACTTTTCAAAACATAATCCTTGTCTTCATCAATTCGCAAATACTGATCAATAAATTGTTGTGGCTTTTGTCTAAAATGTTTTGAAATCCTCTCGATATCTGCCAAAGTAAATAATGGCCCCGTTGTTTTACAGCAATTAGCACATTTTAAGCAATCCGTTTTCTTAAATTCAGCATCGTGCAAATCCTGCATAATGTAATCTAAATTTTTTGGCGGTTTCTTTTTAAGCTTATCGAAATACTTTTTATCCTCGTTATGCTTATCTTTGGCTAACTTACTTAAGTTATTTAAAATCTGTTTCAAGTTTAATATTTAAAGTTGATTTGCAAAATTAAACAACTTTGACTTGAAACCTTAAACTTTGAACTAAAACAATGAAAGATCTTTTTGGGAAAGCAATATTTGATTTTTACACCAAAAATTCACCTGAAGACATTATCACCGAAACTTCGATTTCTGAAGAAGACGAAATGAGTGTTGAATATCTTTTCCGCACTTATAATGAGATGCCTAAAATTGAGCAAAAGGCTTTGCAATTGGCTAAAGGAAAAATATTAGATGTAGGATGTGGCGCGGGAAGTCACGCTTTATCATTGCAAAATGAACGCAGTTTAGATGTAACTGCCATTGACATTTCAGAAAAAGCGGTTGAAACCTGTCGTCTTAGAGGTATAAAAAATGCTAAGGTTGAAAATATTCTAGATTTTGAAGGAGAAAAATTTGACACAATCCTGCTTTTAATGAACGGAACAGGGATTTTTGGCCAGCTAAAAAACTGCAACAAATATTTATCTAAATTAAAATCCCTTTTAAATCCTGGTGGACAAATTTTAATTGACAGTTCTGACATCATTTATATGTTTGATGAAGATGAAGACGGTGGGAAATGGATTCCGTCTGAAAATGATTATTATGGCGAACTCGTTTTTAACATTAGCTATAAAGGAGAAAAAGAAGAACCTTTTGACTGGTTATATTTGGATTATAATACGCTTCAAAATGCAGCAATCGCAAATGGTTTAAACTGTGAGCTTATTCTTGAAGGCGAACATTACGACTATTTAGCCAAACTTTCCATTTAAAACAAACCATAAAACCATGAATGAACTAGATTTAGAAAAATTAAAATATCCGATTGGAAAATTTACAGCTCCAGAGCAATATTCTGCAGAATATATTTCTGAAAAAATCAAAGAAATTAAAAATCTCCCTGAAAAACTCACAAAAGAAACAATTCATTTAACTGACGAACAACTGGATACTCCTTATAGACCTGGTGGATGGACAGTAAGACAAGTTATTCATCATTGTGCCGAAAGCCATATGAATTGTTACGTTCGCCTAAAATGGGCTTTGACAGAAAACAATCCCGTAATTAAGCCTTATGACGAAGTGCTTTGGTCTGAATTAAGCGACAATCTGACAATGCCAATCCAACCAACCCTAGATTTACTGAAAGGACTTCATTTCAGATTGGGCTATATAATGCGTAGTTTATCAACATCTGATTTAGAAAAAACTTTTATACATCCTTCTGATAATTCAGAAATTAAAATCAAAAGAATGATCGGAATGTATGCTTGGCACGGAAACCATCATTTAGCACACATTACCGCTTTGAAAAATTATAAAAATTGGAAATAATAAAATGTGTTTACTTTTTACACAGCTTGTATACTTCCATAAAACAGAAAATCTCTTCACTTGAAGAGATTTTCTGTTTTTATGGAATATTAAGATATTTATGCGTTTGCAATGAAACTCTCCATTTTGGATTATTCATAACATAATCAACAATAAGTGGAGTCATCTCTTCCTTTTTGCTCCATTCTGGCTGAAGGAATAAAATTGCATTATCGTTTACTAATTCTGCTTGTTCTTCGGCAAAAATAAAATCGTGCTTATTGTAAATAATCACTTTTAACTCGTGAGCATTGTCATACACTGTTTTTGTTGGAAGCTTATTCTTTTTTGGTGAAAGACAAATCCAATCCCAAGTTCCAGATAACGGAAAAGCACCGGAAGTTTCAATATGCACTTTTAAATTTTTCTCTTTTAAACGTTCTGTCAAAAGCGTCATATCCCAAGACAAAGGTTCTCCGCCAGTTACAACAACTGTATCAGCGTATTTTGCTGCATTTTCAACAATTAAATCTACTTTCGTTGGAGGATGAATCTCGGCATTCCAGCTTTCTTTCACATCGCACCAATGACATCCCACATCACATCCACCAATTCTAATAAAGTAAGCCGCTCTTCCTGTATGCGAACCCTCTCCCTGAATGGTATAAAATTCTTCCATCAAAGGAAGCATTGCTCCTTTATTTACTTCTAATTGTATTTCTTTCGGTAACATTATATTATTTTAAGAGTGCAAAGATAGTCAATAATATACGGAACAAAAAAACCGATAGTTTATTGAACTACCGGTTTTCTATTATTTATAAAAATCTATATTATTTTAAAGATTTTATAGACTGTGTCGCATATGAATTTGCTGGATCTAAAACTAAAGTTTTATTGAAATATTCAACAGCTTTAGCTTTATCTGTATTAGCATAAGCAGCACCAATACTGTTGTAAGCTTCAATAATTTTCTTTGCTACAGCTGGTTTCGCCACTTCTTCAGGACCTTTTGCTGTAATTTTAGTAACGTACTCTTCGTAGTTTTTAATGATCAAATCATCTTTGTCTAACAAAGAGTTGATTCTTGCTTTATACAAGTAAGCTTCATCGTAATTAGGAGCTGTAGTTAAAATTTTGTCAAAAGCTGCATCTGCTTTTCCTAAAGCTACAGCATCACGGCTTTCTTTTGGTTTACTAGCGTTACCGTAGTATAAAGAAATTCCATAATAAACACTGTCATCTAAGTAATTTTTAGACTCTGGGTTACTTGCTCCAAGCTCAAAGATAGCAGCTGCTTGTGCATATTGTTTTTTACCGAATAATTCTTTTCCAAAGTCTGCAAATTCTTCAACTACTAAAGGCTCCAATTCAACAGCTTTTTTGATATCAGCTAAACCTGCATCAAAAGCAGCTTGATTTATTGTACCATCAGCAGCTGTTCCTTTTTTAATTTTAGCCAATCCTAAGTAATAGTAATCTCTACCAATAACTTTGTTTCCTGGCGCTTTGATATAATCTTCTATAGATTTAATTGCTACATCAACATTACCATTTTCGTAAGCCGCATAACCTAAATATCTGTAAATTCTAGGATTTACTTTATCTTGAGCAATCATTTTGTTTGCAACAGTTTCTAGCTGTTTGTAATCTTTTACCAAGATTAAGAAATCTGCATGACGCATTTTAGAATCAAGCGAGTAATCTGTCAAACTTAAATACTTCTCGTAGTTTGTAATTGCATTTTGCAAATTAACTTTAGCAGTAGAAGGTTTATTTCTAGCCCATTTGTAATATGTCTCAGCTAATTCTCTGTAAACTGGCCCATAATTAGCATCTAATGCGATAACTTCATTGAATGATTTAATTGCTTCATCATAAGATTTAGCCCCTTTTAATAAGACACCTAACTGCATTTTTGCTCTCAATAAAGTATTGTCAGCAGTAAATGCATCACGGTATGCTTTGTAAGCATCATTTTGATTGTTTGCTCCATAGTATGCGTCTCCAATTGCTAATAATGCTTGTGCATTCTGAGGATCAACTAATAAAGCGCGTTTTAAAACTTCAATAGCATTTTTATAATCTGGATTTTCAGAGTTCATATATGCTCTAGCGATATAAATAAATTCATTTATATCTTTTTTTCTCATGTCTTTAGTAGCTAAAGCAAAATTTGCTTGAGCCGCCGCAGTGTTTTTTGCATCAAGATCTAATTGACCTAAACCAATATAGTTTAAGTTTTTCTTATCTGAAGCCTGCAATCCATTATTGTAATAGATTTTTGCAGAGTCAACAACAGATTGGTTTAAATAAACATTCCCTAGAACAAAATTAGCTTCACCATCAGATGGTTTTGCTTTAATAATTGATTTAAGTATGTTTTTTGCTTTATCAAATTGTTCAGCATCAATTGCCTTCTTTGCTTGGTTGATGTCTTGCGCTTTTGCCGCAGTGGCCGAGGCAACTAATGCAAGACTAAAAATTTTAAATTTATTCATCTTTATCGTAATTAATTTATTCTTTATCTTTTATAATTTCACTTCTAATTTTCAGCTTACGCCCTGGAGTTTTATATGGCAGTAAACCTGATTTCAAGACTATACGCTGTCCAATATCTCCAGCTATGAATGAAGCAAACCCCATTCCAAGCCCTGAATAACCTTGACAATTGATAATAAACAAATCACGTGCCAAAGGATATTTATCTAATGCCAAGTCCGTTTGTGTAGGGCTATAGTAATTATTACTATTTAATCCTTTTACACTTAAAACATTTATTCTTTTAATTGTTTCTGTCATGTCTGGTGTTGGCTGGTATAGCCAATTTACTCCAATAACACCAATCATTCCATCATTTTCAGAAACAAATTTTATTACTTCGTTATTTGTTTTAAAAGAGAAAACGCCAGCTTTTGGAACTTCATTCACCTTGGCTAAATCTTTCATGTAGCGAACAGTACTTGAATTAGGATTATCAAAAACGAGTCCTTTAATTTTACCATCCGGTTTCCCCTGAATAAAATCGATTACACTTTTCAACGCAATAAGAGTATCATTATTGCTTTTGTTTGAAATAAAAGCAACTGCATCACGTGCAAAAGGCGTCACTCTCGGATTAATCTTGCTTTTTTCAAAACGAGTCTTCTCTTCCGGAGTCAGATCTCGAGTTGTGATGACAACTTTAGCTTTTTGATTTAATAAATCATTAATTACTTCAGCTTCTGATTTGGGCTTTACTGTAATTTTTGCATCATAGTAAGTCCCTTCAAAAACAGCAACCTGATCGTCTACGATTTGTTTTACAGTTTCATCAACTGTAATATCAAGTGATCCTTTTAAAATGGTTTCTTTTTCAGCTTCATTTTTGCTTTTTTGGTTGCACATCGCAAACAAAAAGACAAAAACCATCAAACCTAAAGCCTTACTATATTTCAACATAATTATTCTTTTGAATTAATTAATCTTAAAAATCTTATTCCAGAATATACAATCAGCAAACCTCCAAATGCATATCTGTATTTAGGTTCCATATTCAATGGGAGTTTTTCCCAAAACATAATCATTAAACCGAGTACAAGATATATTAAAAAAAACAGTATTCCTAAAACAAGAAGAAATCGCTCTTTGAGCGATTTCTTCTGAATATTATTAAGCATATCTTTTAACATTATTCTGCAGATTGAATAGTAATAGGAAGAGAGTATAATACCCTAACTTTTTTACCATTTTGCTCGCCGGGAGTCCATTTTGGACATTTCTTAAGAACACGAATTGCTTCTGCTCCTGTTCCGTAACCGATATCTCTTAAAACTTTAATATCTGTTAACGACCCGTCTTTTTCAACTACAAACGTAACGTAAACTTTACCTTTTAAACCTTCTTCTTCTGGAGTTTTGTAGTTGTTTCCTACGAATTTGTAGAATTTATCAATACCCCCTGGGAAATCTGGTTTTACTTCGATACCTGCTGTGTTGTATACAGTGTTATCTTCTTGAACCACCTCTGCTACTGGTCCTTTACCAACTGGCTCATCAACAGTTAAAACTGCATCTGGATCTCCTTTGATAGTCTCAGCACCAACTTTTTTGTCTTTTAAGTCAACAATTTTTGGTGGATCTTCAGTTACTTCCTCAGCTTTTGCAACCACAGGTTTTACGAATTTAACCTGATCCACTTTTGGTGGCGGCGGCGGTGGCGGTGGTGTATTTGGTTTAATTTCCTCTTTTTTCTTTGGAGGTAATTTTACCGTTGCAATCTTAATATCGTTATTTACCTCTTCTTCTTGAGAATCTGGTAAGAAACTTGCAATAAGAGGAGCAGCAACTGCAAAGCTAAAGATAAGTGAACCGATCACAAGCGCTTTCACAGTTGTTTTCCCGTTCGATTTTCTCAGCTCGTATGCTCCATATATCTTATTACGCCCTTCGAATACGATATCAAGCCACTGATTTTTTATAATATCTAATTTCATTTTTCTTGATTTTTAAGTTGACAAAACTAAGATCACTCTTATTTTTTATCTATCAATTTCGTTTCCTCTGGTGTAAACTCTGGAACAATCGCATAAGTTTCAACTCCAGTGATAGCCATCTCATCCAAAATGTCAACCAAATTACGGTAATTTGATTTCTTAGTTGGTTTAATAATCACGATGATTCCGTTTTTAGGTTTTCCTAAAGCTGTAGAATAAGCTAAAACATTTTTTTTCTGTTTTAGCAATTCTTTACGGATACCATCTTTACCATATGCAATGTCTTTTGGCCCAACTTTCGGTGTCGCTAATAATCCCATATAGTAAACCATTTTATTATCGCCACCTAACATTACTGTCATAGTACGATTTTCGTCTACTTTGGTATCCTTCGTTTCGGTATCTTTATCATCTTTGTTTGGCAACGACAAATCCATCGATTGAGGTTTTGACAACGAAGTAGTTAACATAAAGAATGTAATCAATAAGAATGCCAAATCCACCATCGCTGTTAAATCGACTTTCGAATTCTGCTTTTTGCTTCTTACTTTACCACCTTTACCACCACCGCCGTCGCCGGTATTTAATTCAGCCATTTTAGTGTATATTTTTTAATTAAAAGTCTTTCCCTCTCGTACCTGTAACTAAGTTAAAGGAATTGATTTTCTGATCTTGTAAGATATCCATAATCTTTTTGATTTTTGGATACTCTTCCTTCGCATCTCCCTTAATAGCAATCTGCAATTCTTTGTCATCTAAATCAATTGTAGCTCTTCTAGAAATTAGAAGCCATTCTTTTAATTGATTATCTAATGAGTCCAAAGGAATTCCAGGTTGATTTGCTTTGGTTCTGTCCGCCGCTTTCATATCAATGATCTGCTTTAAACCTGTAACTGGCACACCGAAGTCGTCCATCAATGCAAATTTGGTTTTATCTTCTTCAGAGAAATTAATACCATATTTTGCACCAATTCCTTCAAGAGTTCTTTTACGAATCTCTCTTCCTTTGATGTCAAAAAATACTTTTCCTTTTCCTACTGTAATAATTGCCAAATCAGAATCTGGTAATTTAGTTTGTACAGTAGATGCAGGCGTATCTACAGGAAGTGCCTCTGGCACTTTAGCAGTAGCGGTCAAAATAAAGAACGTTAGCAAAAGGAACGCTACATCACACATCGCAGTCATATCTGTCGATGTAGACTTTTTTTTCATTTTTATTTTAGCCATTATCTTTTATTTTATTTTTTTGATAAATAAATATCAAAAATTAATTATTGTCTTAAACTTCCTCTGAATTTTCTGTAAGTATTAACGATTGTAGTACCAGCCTCATCGATAGAGTAAGTTAAATCGTCAATTTTAGCAGTAAAGAAGTTGTAAGAAACAATTGCTAAGATAGAAGTAGAGATACCTGTAGCAGTGTTGATAAGTGCCTCAGAGATACCTGTTGCAAGAGCAGCTTGGTCAGGAGTACCAGCAGAAGCTAACGCACCAAACGCTTTAATCATACCAGATACAGTTCCTAATAATCCTCCTAATGTACCTAAAGATACTAAAGTAGAGATAATAGTCATGTTTTTCTCTAACATTGGCATTTCTAATGAAGTTGCCTCTTCAATTTCTTTGTGGATTACTTCTGAAGCTTCTTCGCTGTTGAATCCTTCTTTTTTAACATCTTGGTATTTTACTAAAGCTGATTTAATTGCGTTTGCAACTGAACCTTGTTGTTTGTCGCAAGAAGCGATAGCAGCTTCGATGTTTCCTTCTTTAATACTTCCTTGAACACTTTTCATGAATTTGTCAAGGTTAGTTTTTCCAGCAGCTTTACCGATAACAATAAATCTTTCAATAGAAAAAACAACAACCATTAAAAACATACCTAATAATACTGGTACGATGAAACCTCCTTTATATACTTGTCCTAATGTATTGATTGGATGTCCTGTTTCTGGATTACCTCCTTCGAAGTTCGCAGAATCCCCCATGATTACTTTCCAAATAAACACCCCTACTAAGATACACGCTACAATAATGATTCCTGTGATCATTCCTCCGCCATTTGAAGTGCTTTCTTTTTTAACTTTAACGTTTGCCATTTTTTTTAATTTTAATAGTTTTAAATAATTTTTATTTTTTAGTTATATTTAACTTGTAGAGGAGCAAATTTATACGTTTAGTTTAAATAAAAAAACTTTTTTTAATTTAATTGACCGAAATTTAACTTCAAATTAAAAAATATCTCATTAAATTGGCCGCATCATTTTTTAGATAAAACAAAAAAAAGGACGATAATTAGAAAAATTACAACGTTTTAGTAAATATTCAAAGATTCCTTTGATATCTTCTTAAAAAGCTGAGAATTTTTTTTTTATTAATTTTTCAATCAAAAAAAGCTTTTTCTTACTAAAAAAAACCACATAAAAAGCGCCCAAAAACAAAGCAATATTCATAACAATCTAAATTACAAATAAAAACATGAATAAAAAAGAGAATTTTATTGCAGACATTAATACTGGGTGCTCATCTAAGGGAGACAGCATCATACTTGGAGGCGCAATTCTTGATGGTGAGCCAATTGCAGAAGCGCATGTCAAAATTCCACTAAAAACTTTAAATCGTCACGGGTTAATTGCTGGCGCAACTGGAACAGGAAAAACGAAAACAATTCAGGTTTTTTCTGAACAGCTTTCTAATGCAGGAATTCCTGTACTGATGATGGATATTAAAGGAGACTTTAGTGGTATTGCAAAAGAAGGTAAAGAAGAAGGTTTTATTACAGAACGTCATGCTAAAATTAATATACCTTATAATGTAGCAGCATTTCCTGTTGAACTGATGTCCTTATCCAAACAGAATGGAGTACGCCTTCGCGCCACTGTTTCTGAGTTTGGACCTGTTTTATTTTCTCGAATTTTAGATTTAAATGATACTCAAGCCGGGGTTGTTGCGGTTATTTTCAAATACTGTGATGATAACAAGATGCCTTTATTGGATTTAAAAGACATTAAAAAAGTAATTAATTATATTACTGAAGAAGGCAAAGACGAAATCGCTGCCAGTTATGGAAAAATTTCGACTGCCACAACTGGAACTATTCTTAGAAAGATTATAGAATTGGAACAGCAAGGCGGTGATTTGTTTTTTGGTGAATTGTCTTTTGAGACTGATGATTTGATGCGAATTGATGAAAACGGAAAAGGTTATGTAAATATCATCCGCTTGACGGATATTCAGGATAAACCAAAATTATTCTCGACTTTTATGTTAAGTCTTTTGGCCGAAATTTATCAGAAGATGCCAGAAAAAGGAGATGCAGATCAGCCTGAATTGGTAATCTTTATTGACGAAGCACATTTAATTTTTAATGAAGCCAGCAAAGCACTTTTAGAGCAGATTGAAACAATCGTAAAATTGATTCGTTCAAAAGGTGTCGGACTTTATTTTGTTACCCAAAATCCAATGGATGTTCCAAGCGGTGTTTTGGCTCAGTTAGGATTAAAGATTCAGCATGCGCTAAGAGCTTTTACAGCAAATGATCGTCAGGCGATTAAAAAAACAGCGGACAACTACCCTACTTCTCCTTATTATAAAACAGACGAATTATTAACGAGTTTAGGAATTGGAGAAGCTTTGGTAACAGCATTAAACGAAAAAGGTATTCCAACTCCTCTTGTGGCGACCATGATGCGTGCACCAATGAGCCGAATGGATGTTTTATCTCAATCTGAAATTGATGAAATAAACGGCAAATCGAAATTAGTTAAGAAATACGCTGAAGAAATTGATCGTGAGAGTGCTTTTGAAATTTTAAACAAAAAACTGACGGAAGCAGCAGAAGCCGCAGCTCAGCAAGAAGAACAAGCTCCTGCCAAATCAACAAAAGCAGGGCCAAGCACTACAGAAGTTGTTACAAAATCTGTTTTGAAAGTAGTAACAAGCGCTACTTTTATAAGAGGTGTTTTTGGGGTTCTGACTAAAATATTTAAGAAATAAAAAAAACTAAACCATATAAGTTCTATAAGTTCATTTAATTTATTTGCAACGCATTTATACTGACTTAAATAACTTATATGGTTTAAAAATTTTATCTATTTTCTAATAACTCCAGAATCTTATTTTCTACTTCTGCTCCATCCCAAATGTTTTCGATATTTTCCATTTTAAGAACTTCTTCCATAATTCCGTTTTGATAATCTCCGATTGCTAAAGCTTCGGCATATGGTCGATCACTGAAAGTAACACGGCTATAAAGAGGAATCCACTTGTCTGGATGTTTATCTGAGAAGACTTTTTCTATTTTCTTTTGCAGCAAGAATTTTTCATCTGCTGTTTTGGTACTCATCTCTAAGAAATTTCGATACGAAAGTTCTGCAATGGCATCTGCATTGGGTTTTCTTGAGATTTGATATTCTGTAAATATTTTTTTCCAATCGTCTTGGTACTTTTCAATCATTTCGCTCAAAACGGTGATATCTTCAAATCCAGCATTCATACCTTGTCCGTAAAAAGGAACAATAGCATGACAAGCATCTCCAATCAAAGCAATTTTGTTTTCGTACGTCCAAGGGAAACATTTCATGGTAACCAAAGTACTAGTTGGATTTTTAAAGAAATCATTTGCCAGTTCTGGAATTACTTCAATAGAATCTGGGAAATTTTTCTCGAAGAAATCTTCAACCATTTTACGGTCGGTTAGCGATTCAAAAGAATTTTCTCCTTCAAAAGGCATAAACAGAGTACAGGTAAAACTTCCATCAAGATTAGGGAGCGCAATTAACATGTATTCGCCTCTTGGCCAAATATGAAATGAGTTTTTATCTAATTTATGCGTTCCGTCTGGATTTGCTGGAATATTTAATTCTTTATAACCCATATTTAAAAATTCCTGAGAATAATTAAACATGCTCTGACGCTGCATTCTGTGACGAATTCTAGAAAAAGCCCCATCGGCACCAAAAACCATATCAAACTTTCTTTCTTCCCACTCTCCCCTTTCGCTTTCGCCAATATGAAGTGTTGCATCGTTTAAAGTAACATCCCAAACTTTTTGTTCAAAATGAAATTCGGCTCCTGCTTCTTCAGCAAGATCAATCATTTTTCTGTTTAATGTTCCTCTTGAAATAGAATATATGGATTCTCCTTCTTGTCCGTAATTCTGAAAATTGAGTTTGTCTACCAAATGAATCGCGCGTTTATCCATCGGAATTGCAATTTCTCTAACTGCATCGCCTACACCAACTGCATCCAAAGCTTTCCAGCCACGGTTGGACATTGCTAAATTAATAGAACGGCCAGAAAAATTTATATTTCTAATATCGGGGCTGCGGTCATAGACATGAACAGTGTGACCAGCTCTTTTAAGATAAATTGCCAGAAGCGACCCTACAAGTCCAGAACCAACAACTGCAATTTTTAATGATGTTTGCATCGAGGAAAATCTAATATTGGGTCGTAAAAATAACTAATAATTGTACATGAGCCTTAAAATAAACGAACAAATGTTGTAAATATTCATTTCCGAAGATTTACCTCGTTTTTTAGTAATTTAAAAATATAACAAAATGTTATTTTATTAAATTTATTTACAAAAATTAAACAATTAGTTTTGTGCTAAATTATTCCATAAGTTAAACTCAAAATTCATGAACAGCGAAATTCTAAAGTCAGACATTATATTAGAAAATGAAATAGTGCTTTTAGTCCCATTTGAAAGCAAAAGAAACATAGAACTCAAGGAAATTATTTTTGATGATGAAATCTGGAAGTATATGGGAATGTATGTTCGTAACGATGAAGATTTTGAAAACTATATAAAAAGTACATTAAAACAAAAAGCAGACGGAATTTGTTATCCATTTCTTATTATTGACAAAGCCACAAACCGAGTTGCTGGAAGCACGCGTTATGGTTATTTGAATCACGCAAGCCAAAAATGTGAAATTGGGTGGACGTGGTACGGCAAAGATTTTCAGGGAACTGGTTTAAACAAAGCGTGTAAATATGAATTATTGAATTTTGGTTTTGAAAATATTCAATTTCGAAGAATACAATTCAGTGCCGATCTTGAAAATTTAAGATCTCAAAAAGCTATTGAAAAATTAGGCGCCGTAAAAGAAGGCGTTTTTAGAAACAATTATGTCGATTCTGAAGGGAAAAGTAAAGATGATGTTTATTTCAGTATTATTTTGGAAGAATGGCAGAATAGTAAACGAGATAATTTTGGAGAGTTTGTTTAAAACAATAACTCAGAAAAACTGTATTTTAGTCTGCGATTTTAAACTATTACATCACAGACTAAAATGCAGTTATACTCCGAACATTATGTAAATTCTAAAACGGAACGATTCGTCAATAAAATTTGGTGTTTGGACAACAGCATTGGCGAAAGCCTGATCGAAAACAAACTTGTTCTGCCAAACGGCTGTTTCAATCTCGCTTTTGTAACTGGAAATTCCATCGAAGTTCATACGAGTAAAGCCAAATATGAGATGAACGAAGGTGTTTACTTTTGTTCGCAAATGACTAATAAAGTTCTGGTCAATATTTATCCGAAAACAAAAGTTACCATCATTCAGTTTCATACATGGACACTTTCGATGTTTCCTAAATATGATTTGAGCAATTTTACCGATTCCATCATCAAAATTAATCCCGAAGAGCTACCCTTTAAAATTCAGATTGGCTCCGATATAGAAATTATATTAAATACAATAAATACTTATTTTGAAGCTTTATCTGATTTGCATTCAGAGAAAAATACCATTGAGAAAATCTGTGAGATTATAAGGCTTCATCAAGATGAAATCTCGGTTTCAGAAATCGGAAAACTATTAAATTCATCACAGCGATTGCTTCAGATTAAGTTTAAAACGGCAACTGGATTAACAATTAAAAAATATATTCAAATTTTAAAGTTTCGAAAATCTGTTGATCAAATGGTTAATTCTGATTTAGAAAAATTAAAACTGACCGATATTGCGCTTTACAATAAATATTTTGATCAATCCCATTTTATAAGAAAGTTTAAAGATGTAACGAAAATTACTCCGAAAACATTCGATCCAAATTCATATTTTCTTTCTCATAAAAGATAAGTTTTCGCATTTGTACAATTTTGCGAGTTTTGATTGAATTACTTTTGTTGAATCAATCAAATAATCAATCACAAATGAAAATTAATCAATCTAATATTAAGCTAAAATTTCTTTTAATTGGAATTTTCTTTATCCAAACCCAACTTGGGTTTTCTCAAGAATCTAAAAATTCCATTTTGTATAAAACCATTATGGCAAAAGACAGTCTTCTCTTTGACATCGGTTTTAATACTTGCGATATAAAACAATTTGAAAACTTATTTAGTGATGAACTTGAATTTTATCATGACAAAGACGGGTTTTCAAATAAAGCAGATTTTTTAAAAAGTTTTAAAAACGGATTATGCGGTTCGCAAGAAACGTATCGATCAAGAAGAGAATTGGTTGCAGGAAGCACTGAGATTTATCCTTTATACAAAAAAGGTGCTTTGTACGCCGCAATACAAATTGGCATTCATCAGTTTTATGAAACTACTGCCACAAAAGGAGAACCTTTATTAAAGAAAAACGAAAAACTTGTAGGCAAAGCCAAATTTACCCATTTGTGGATTTTAGAAAATAATGAGTGGAAATTAAAACGAGCTTTAAGCTATGATCATTCTGCTGTAAACTCGAAGCAATAGACTTAATTTAATCATTATGCTAAAATTATTTATCCTTGTATTATTGTATATAAGCAAAATTCTAACGGCTTAATTTACCTAAAAATATTTGTTAGTTATGAGCATAGACCCGCGTAAAAGTTGCTTTGGTCTGTGCTCTGATTTTTTATATTCTGAAAAAAATAAAAAAAACTGCTTTTTGTTGAAACCAAATCGCAAATCAATCGTCTAAAATTCTAGGACATTTATTTATTCAGTAAAAAAACATATTTTTGATTTAATATACTGAATATCTTTTTGTTGCAAAGTTTCAATCATCAATCAAAAAGCGAATCAATTTCACCAATCTTAAAAAACATAATCAATCCATTATGAAAAAATCAATCAAACTTATTGCACTTTTTGTTGCCTTCCAGCTTACGGCATTCAGCACATTTGCTCAAGATAAAGCGCAGCAAATCGAACAGCTTTTAAACAAATACAATGAATACGGACAATTTAACGGTTCTGCTTTAGTAGCCGAAAACGGAAAGGTAATTTTTAAAAAAGGATTTGGCTCTGCCAACATGGAATGGAATATCCCGAATCAGCCTGATACTAAATTCAGATTGGGTTCAATCAGTAAACAATTTACTGCTCTTTTGATTGTAAAACTGGCAGAAGAAGGAAAAATCAAACTAGATGTTCCTATTACTAGTTATCTTCCGGATTATCCAAAGGAAAATGGCGATAAAATTACGATTCATCATTTATTGACTCATACCTCTGGAATTCCAAATTATACCAATGCACCAAATTTTCTAAAAGAAAAAGCAAGAAATCCTTATACTCCAGAAGCTTTTGTAAAAACATTTTCTAATCTTCCGCTAGATTTTGCTCCGGGGGAAAAGTTTAATTACAGCAATTCGGGTTATTTCTTATTAGGATACATTATCGAAAAAATTACAGGCAAAACATACGAGCAGAATTTACAGGAAACGATTTTCACGCCTCTAAAAATGGTTAATACCGGTTACGACCATAGCGAAGTTATTATAAAAAACAGAGCTGCCGGTTATGAAAAAGAAGGAAAGAAAATTGTCAATGCCTCTTATCTTGACATGAGTATTCCGTACGCCGCTGGATCTTTATATTCTACTGTAGAAGACTTGTATTTATGGGATCAGGCACTTTATACCAATAAACTGCTTTCTGAAAAATCAATGGAATCTTTATTTAAACCTTACATTAAAGCTTGGAATGGTTTTTACGGATACGGGTGGTCAACTTATGATGTTCCAAACGGAAACGATAAATTGACTGTTGTGGAGCACGGAGGTGGTATCAATGGATTTAATACCATTATTTCTCGAATTCCTAAAGACAAAAATCTTGTTGTTTTATTGAATAACACTGGCGGAACTGTTTTAGGCGAAATGAATACTGCAATTCGTGCTATTTTATACAATCAGCCATTTAATCAGCCCAAAAAATCATTGGCTCTTGATTTATTAGATATTTACAATGAAAAAGGTGCTACAGCAGGAACAGAAGCTTACAAAAAGCTAAAAAGCGATCCAACCTATGCCATTAAAGAAGGTGACATGAATAGAGTTGGATATCAATTATTGCAGACTGGAAAAAAGAAAGAAGCGATTGAAGTTTTCAAAATCAATGTAGAAGCTTTCCCTAAATCTGGAAATGTTTATGATAGTTTAGGTGAAGCGTATTTAGCTGATGGAGACAAAAAATTAGCGATGGTCAACTATAAAAAATCTGTTGAATTGGATCCTACAAATGAAGGCGGGAAAAAAGTTTTGGAAGAGCTTTCTAAAAAATAAAGGCAAATAATTGTAGATTAAATTCTTATAAATGGCTCCGAAAAAGTAGATATAAAATCTATTTTTTCGGAGCTTTTTTGTTACAACTTGGGACATCCAAATTCGGTGAATTATTTTTTTTAAATGCTATTTTAGCTCACCCAAAATAACTTAATCACCTATGAAAAATCTAAAAAATCACAGTTTCTTAGCTGTATTGGTATGTCTTTTTATTTCTTCTAAATCTTTATCACAAAACAGTCAGCCGCTGATGCCAAGTCAGCAAAATAAGATTATAATTGATAAAATTGTTGAGGCAACTCGCTACAAAAATTATGTGATTGATTTTTGTTTATCTAAAATAAATGAAGCTTCAGCAAAAGAAGGTTGGAACGAACAAAAAGCGATGGAAATTACGCAAAGTATCAATTACAAAAATTTCAGAGATGCCATCTACAATAGTTTTGTTGTTTTTGACGAAGTTGAATTGGAAACTTTATTAAAAGCTTACGAAAAAGACACCGCTTATCAGTCCCAAAATGTAATGACCAATAATAAAGTGCTTATTAATAATCTAAACATTTTTGCTGATGATATTGTGAAGGGGAAATATGTTTCTAAATAAGATACTAAGGTTCTAAGTTTTTTTGTGCGCTTATCTTTGTCAAAGTTTGAAACTTTGACAAAGATTGTAACCTGAAACTTGAAACTTTGAAAGCAAAAACTATTTCTTCGGTTTCAAAACCAATTTCGTTGAAGTCTTTATGATTTTGTTTTTGTTTAGTTTCATTTTTCTGAACTTTCCTTCATTGTACATTTCGGCCTGATCGTCGTAATGTTTGCTGAAAGGATTTCCAGATTGTCCAGTTGGTAAGATACTCCAACTGTTTTCGACATCGGCAAAATCGACGATTCTTCGTGTTGATGGCCCACCCTTCGTGTAATATTTCCCTTCATCATTAAATCCGAAGAATAAATTATTGATTACTTCATTTGAACCTGGAGAATTAAACGGCCCAACATTAAACAATCCGCGAAGCGCTTTGACTTTTCCTAATGGATGTTCGTGTTCTACAGTATGCACTTTTCCCCAATTCCATTCTGCAATATTTTCTCCTAACTGATTTTGCAAAGCAATAACAGCATCGTGAAATGATTTTGAAACAACGTCTGTTCTAGTTTCTTTCACATTTTTGGTTTTGATATTATCCCACCAAACCGAATTTTCGTTTTTTATTTGGTTCGCAATGACTTGTTTCCCGAGAGAAATTCCTAAAAATAAATTGAAATTGTCTTTGCCCATTTCATCCTCAAATGTATTTTTCAAATACAGATAAATCCATTTGTTGTAAATCGTCGGTGCAACATCTTCAATATTTGTTGTTCCTTTCCAAGATTTTAAAACTTTCAAAACTTCATTTTCATTATTAGAAAGCGGTTTATTACCTAAACTTGCCATCAAATTTTTAACTACCTCAACAGCAACATCAGAAGTATTATCATAAATCATTTTGCTGATAGCTTCCTTATCCCAATCAGATTTTGCATCTAAAATTCCTGAGATTCTTTTGGCGCGATCTTCTGGCAGATAATATCCTGGATATAAATAGCCATTATCTATAGCTTCCGGCTGATTATTCGCAGAATACACATATCCCCAAACTGGGTTTTCAGCTGATGGATTTTCTTCAAAATCTAAAAATTTGGTAATATCATCTTTACCGCTTGAACCGTCTAAAATTAAATGTGTATTAACACCTTCATTATGTCGGTACAATTTCCCGCTCGCCCACCAAGCCACATTTCCTTTAGCATCGCCATACATTACATTCAATCCAGGCGCAGCAATTAAACTCACAGATTTTTTAAAATCAGTAGTGTTTTTAGCGTGAGAAAGACCGTAAGCCGCGTCTAAAATCTGAATCGGTTCTCTTGTGTATGTCCAAGACATTGCAATCGGATTTTTCTTTTCCAAACGATCGATAAAATCATTCATAACTGGACCATGACGTGTAATTTTAACTGCCAAAACAACATCTGAAGAATCTTTAACTTTTATCGTTTTTTTTCTAATTTCATATTTACCGAAACCTATCGGAGTCTGATATTGAGAAGCATCATCAGCTTTATTTTTTTCTTGATAAAAATCGATATCATCATTTTCAAACATCGTTAAACCGTAAGCGTAATCTCTGTTATGAGCCAAAAGCGGAAATGGAGTTCCTGCCAAATAACAGCCATATAATTCATGTTTTGGTGTTACAATATGCGCTTCATACCAAGTTGCAGGCTGCGAAAACCCAATATGCGGATCATTAGCAAAAATAACTTTTCCTGTTTTCGATTTGTGCGGACCAACAACCCAGCTGTTACTTCCAACAAATGGCGGAATCGGAGATTGATCCAACATGGCGGTTATAGATTTTGAAATCTCGGTATATTCCTCACTTTTCCCTTTTGAAATTTTAATTCTGGTAGTATTAAATTCTCCTTCAATACCTAAATCTTTCAAATAAGCAACGCCGTATTTATTTTTAATATCTGTCAATAATGGATCTGTTTTCTGAGCCATAGCAAAACTAAAAGACATATAACCAAAAATATTATAAACGTCTTTTATGGTAAACTTCTGTTTTTTTACACCAACCAAAGTAAATTCTATCGGAGTTACTCCTTCTTCGAGATATTGATTAATTCCGTCCAGATAAGCTTGAGTGAGTTTATAGCTTTCGCTGTTTTTATCCAATTTTGCAATGGCTTTCGCCGAAGCTTCTTCAATTCCGATTCCAGCAAAAAATTTATCATTCTTTAGCGCAACTCCACCAAAAATTTCAGAAAGACGTCCTGGCGCAATTCGTCGTAATAATTCCATTTGCCACAATCTTTCTTGCGCATGCACATAACCAAGTGCCGTCATGGCATCTTTTTCAGAATCTGCATAAATATGAGGCACTCCAAAATCATCAAAATAGACCGTAGTTTCTTTATTAAGATTTTTTAATTCTAATGAGCCCTCGTATTTAGGCTTTAAATGAAAAATATAAGCGCACAAACCAATCGCAAGA
This sequence comes from Flavobacterium sp. F52, assembly GCF_000278705.1. NCBI lineage: Bacteria > Pseudomonadati > Bacteroidota > Flavobacteriia > Flavobacteriales > Flavobacteriaceae > Flavobacterium > Flavobacterium sp. F52. The sequence continues at coordinate 20,575 of NZ_AKZQ01000025.1, forward strand.
ATTACTATAAGAACCAATAAGGCCAACAGGATTTTTTTAATTATTCTCATATTCTGAAAAAGGATGAAATTTGTAATAATGTAATTTTTCTAAAAAATCTTATAAGAGACAGCCGTCTTTAAAACTCTAAATTTATGTATTTAAAATTAATACTATAAATGTCAATCTATAAAAAAATAGCGATTGTAGTAATTTCTCTGCTAGTTATTGCAATTCTTGCCAACATCGGGTTGAATTACTGGATAAAAAAACAGCTTCCAATCATTATTCACGAAAAAAATAAAACCGCATATAATATCAATTATGAAAAAATAGAAGTATCCCTTTTTTCTAGAAATATCAATGCACAGACTTTGCTGGTGAGTCCGAAAAACGAGCCTAAAGACAGTAAAAATGGGCTTTTTTCAAAAATCGAATCCGTCACCATAAAACACTTCAACATTTGGGATTTGGCTTTTCGTGACATCATTCAGGCAGAAAGCATCATTATCAATAAACCACGAATCATTTTATACAAAAAAGGCGAAAAATTAATCAATAACAGTAAAAGCATTGAAAAAGAAATTATTGATCCGTTTCGAAAAATTATTGCGGTTTCGAATATTTACCTCAACGACGGATCTGTTGATGTTGTTTCTCTAGATTCTGAAAAACCTATTTTCAGCGTTAAAAAAATCCTTTTAAAACTAGAAGGCATTTTAATTACTGATGCTACTTTGAAAGAAAAAATTCCACTCCGATATAAAAAATATGCTTTGGTTTGTGACAGTTTGTTTTATAGGCCAAATGGTTTCTATTATATCAATATTGGAAAAATAAGTACCGAAAAGAATTTTTTAAAAATCAATAATTTCTCTAATCTTCCTCAATTTGAACGATATGAATTTATAAAAAGACTCGACAAAGAAAAAGACATTTACAATTTAAAATTTGATTCAGCTCAGGTTGAAAAAATGGATTGGGGATTTAAAAATAATCGCTTTTATTTCAAAGCCAATTCGCTTGTGATCAATCATTTTGACGCCAATATTTATCGCGGAAAAATGCTAAAAGACGATCCAAGCAAAAAATATCTGTACAATCACTTACTGCGAAATCTAAAATTTCCGCTGCAAATTGACACACTTCAGGTTTTGAAATCAAAATTAGTTTACGAAGAAGAACTTGATGTTGCCAAAGGCCCTGGAGTTTTAACTTTTGATAAGTTCAATCTTCAGGCAACTAATTTGCGAAGTGGTTTTGGCTTAAAAAAAACAGATGATGTAAAAATAAAAGTCAAATGTATTTTTATGAAAAATTCTCCTCTTGATGTCGATTGGCGTTTTAATGTTCTGGACAAAAGTGACGGATTTCATATTCAAGGCGTAATTTCAAATTTTGATGTTCGAGGAATGACGAGATTTACCAAACCGTATATCAATACGACTTTTACCGGCACTTTCAATAAATACCGATTTAATTTCTACGGAAACGATAATGGATCAAAAGGAAATGCTTCTCTAGATTACGATGATCTCAAAGTAAAATTATACAAGAAAAAAAATCCTGAAAAAGAAGCCAAACTTAAAACAGCTGTTGCCAATTTATTAGTCAAAAACGATTCGAAAGACAAAGCCAAAACTGCAGAAGTTGAAGTAGAACGGCTTCAAGACAGATCATTCTACAATCTTTTGTGGAGAAGCATTGCGGAATCTTTGAAGAAGATTTTGATTTAGTTTTTTGCCCCGAATTCACGAATTAGCTCAATTTTTTGTGACTATTTAATTCTAATTACACAAATCAAAAGAATAAAATTCGTGAATTTGTGGCGGAAAAACCTTTTCCATAATGCCGAACCTGACATTTATCAGGTTTTAGGAAAATTTATTTTTTTTCATTTGCTTCTATTTTTAATCCGAATACAAATGACAAAAAATAATCTGCATACTTTTCATATTCCGGTAATGGGACTTGCCTATACCATTGACAGTCCTATACGAGTAGCACAGTACGGAATTTCATCTGTTATTGCTCTCGCTGACGATGATCTGATTGAGAAGATGCGTAATTTTTATAGCACTAAATTCAATATTCCTTACGAAGAAATTACTCAAAAATTTCATGACTACCGTGCTGAAAGAATTACCTCTTACTTAAATTTAGTTGATAAAATTGTAAAAGAGAAATTCGAAAATTTCAAAATAGAATTGGCGGAAAGCAAAACAGCTTTAGAAAATTTCATGTCAATGCTACCGAATACTTCTGATATTAAAAAGGGATTTCAGAATTTACTGGATGACGGAATCGCTTTTAAAGAGAATATTCAAAATTATATTGAAACACATCTTTTTCCTGGAGAAATTGACGTCAATATTATGACGAAATTAGACAAAGATAATTTCATCAAAAACGAACAGCTTCCAATTGAGTTTAATGATGCACATGCGGCTTTAAGGGGTTTTGCAAATAGCAATTTACAATCTTCTGTGGTACTTTCAGCAGGAATGAATCCGAGATTATTTGGGTATTTCGAAAACTTCCAAGATTTTTTCCCAAATGAAAATAATGAACTTAAAAAGAAAATCATTTTAAAAGTAAGCGATTTTAGATCGGCCATGATTCAGGGAAATTTCTTGGCTAAAAAAGGGCTTTGGGTTTCAGAATATCGCATCGAATCAGGATTAAACTGCGGAGGACACGCTTTTGCAACAGACGGACTCTTGTTAGGCACTATTTTAAGCGAATTCAAGCAGAAAAAAGATCAATTGACACAATCTGCCCACGAATTAATGATTAAAGCTTTACAGGCCAAAAATCAGCATTTTCCTGAAAATCCTTTAGAATTGAAAATTACAGTTCAAGGTGGTGTTGGAACTGCTGCAGAACATGAGTTTTTATTAGACGAATATAATGTTGATTCTGTTGGTTGGGGTTCTCCATTTTTATTAGTGCCCGAAGCTACTTCTGTCGATAAAGAAACTCGTAATTTATTAATGAATGCCAAAGAAGATGATTTTTATTTAAGTAATATTTCGCCTTTGGGAGTTCCTTTTAATACTTTGAAGGGAACTACAAATGAATTTTTAAAGCAAAAACGAATTCACGAGAATAAGGCAGGAAGTTCTTGCCCGAAGAAATTTTTAGCTTTAAGCAAAGAATACGATCCTCACGGAATTTGCACGGCTTCAAAAAAATATCAGGACATTAAACTAGAAGAACTAGAAGCAAAAAAAGATTCTCTATCTGCTGATGAATTTGAAAAAAATAAAATCAAAATCACCGAAAAATCGTGTCTTTGTGTTGGTTTGGCTAATGCTTCTTATCTGGAAAATGATATTAAAATAAAAGGTCAAGCTCAAGGAGTAGTAATTTGCCCAGGGCCAAACTTGGCTTATTTTGATCAGGAGGTTTCTTTAAAACAAATGATCCAGCATATCTATCAAGGGAAGTCGATTATTAGAACAAACGATCGTCCGAACTTGTTTATAAAAGAGCTTAAAATGTATATTAGTTACTTTAGAAATGAAATTCAATCTGTTTCTGGCGAACTTACAACGGCTCAGCATAAAAAATGGAATACTTTTAAATCTAATCTGTTAGATGGAATTGAATATTATAAAAATTTATTTGAATCGACAATAGCCTTTAAAGGAGACTTAAATCAACTCGATTCTTGTAAATCAGAATTAGTTGGTATAAAAATTCCCGTTTCAGAGTTGGTTTAAAAATGAAAACCCCAAATTATCACTAATTTGGGGTTTGTTTTTATTTATAGGAAACTATTCGTTCCTCTTATTTTTGCTATCAATAACAGCTCCAGTTCCTGTACCAACTGCAGCTCCGGCTAAACCACCAATAATGGCACCTTCTCCTTTTTTCTTACTGACAATTGCTCCAGTTGCGGCTCCAACTCCGGCACCAATTACAGCGCCTTTAGCAGTTGCACTCCAGCCTTTCTTTTTGGTTGTTGTCGTTGTGGTAGTGGCCGCCGTTCCATCTTTTTGCTGCACTACTACAACCTTTTCTTTCTGAGCTTCAATCTTTTCCTCATTTAATTTTGCCATTTCAGCCTTCATCGAATCGATAACACGCTGTTTGTTAATCTCAACTTTCATTGAATCAATACTGGCTTGTTTGGCTTTATTTATATCTTCTTTATTTTGTTGTTGACAAGAAGTTAAAAATATCACGGTCAATAAAATATATAAGCCTTTCATGATCTTGTAATTTTAAAATTATACACTACAAATTACGAAATATCTGTTATAACGGTTGTTACAGAATTTTTTTGAAAGTTTATAACATTTGAAGATTGATGTCTGTTTCGTGCTGAGTTTATTCCCCAAGCTGAATGAAATTAATCTCGCAAAGGCGCTAAGACGCAAAGTTTTTTTTGACAAACAGTACGGTTACTATTTTAGATAAACCTTATTTTCCTAAGATTCCTTTTTTAAGAATCTGTCCAAAATCATACATATCTTCATAAGAACAATATAATGGAACTGGCGCCAGACGAATTACATTTGGTTCACGCCAATCTGTAATGACACCATTTTTCATTAAATAGTCGAATAAAGCTCTTCCTTCTCCGTGAAGAAAAACAGATAATTGCGAAGCTCTTTCTTCTGGATTTGTTGGTGTAATGATTTCGAAAGTACTCTCTACTTCTTTATCAATTTCGTGAAGAATAAATTCTAAATATGAAGTAATGTGATCACGTTTTGCAATTAATGCATCCATTCCAACCTCAGCAAACATTTCTACTGAAGCCAAATATGGCGCTAAAGAAAGAACTGGAAGATTACTAATTTGCCATCCGTCAGCTCCGTGAACGGGATCAAAATTTGGCTCCATTTTAAAACGGCGCTCTTTGTTGTGTCCCCACCATCCTGCAAATCTGGGTAAATTTGAATTGTGATGTTTTTCGTGAACGAAACATCCAGAAGCATTTCCTGGACCTGAATTCATATATTTATAACTGCACCAAGCAGCAAAATCTACATTCCAATCGTGAAGTTCTAGTTTGATATTTCCGGCAGCATGTGCCAAATCCCAACCTACTTTGGCTCCAACTTTTTGCCCAGCTGCAGTGATGGTTTGAATATCGAAAACTTGTCCGGTATAATAATTTACTCCGCCAATTAAAACCAAAGCCAACTCATCACCAACTTCTTCTATTTTTGCCAAAACATCTTCCAAACGAATATTGTGTTCTCCTTCTCTTCGTTTAATTTCTACAATTGCATCTTCAGCTTTGTATCCGTGAAAGTTTACTTGGCTTTGAAACATATATTGATCTGATGGAAAAGCCTTTTCTTCACAGATGATTTTATAACGTTTCCCTTTCGGCTGATAAAAAGAAACCATCAGCAAATGAAGATTTACTGTCAAAGTATTCATTACCGTAACTTCTGACGGAAGCGCTCCAACAATCTTACTCAATGGTTCTGCAAATCTTTCCTGATAATCCCACCAAGGTTTTTCAGCATAAAAATGACCTTCGACAGCTAATTCTGCCCAATCATTCATTACTTCATCAATGTATGCTTTGGTTCGTTTTGGCTGTAATCCTAAAGAATTCCCCGTAAAATAAATTACTCGTTTATCATTTACTTTAGGAAAAATAAATTGTTCTTGATAATGGTTTAATGCATCTTTCGAATCTAGCTCTCGTGCAAATTCGCGTGTATTTTGAAAAGTCATTGAGTTTTTGTTTTGCCTGCTAAAATAACAAATTTTGTTTGGTTTGTTTCAGGTTGATATGCTTTGTGTGTTTTTTTAACGCAAAGTTCGCAAAATCTTTTTTTATTAAGGCTAACATTTACAAACGCTAAGTTCGCAAAGCTTTGCGTTCTTTTGTTTCTGGTAAACACATACTGAGCAAAAAATCCTTGCTCCCGATAGCGATCGGGATTGCGTTTAAATTTCGCACCGAACGTCAAACTTGAAACTTGAAACTTGAAACAAATAAAAAAACCCGACAGCTTCTAAAAAACTGTCGGGTTCTTATATTGAAAAATTAATTCCTATTAAAGAATTAACATCGCATCTCCATAAGAATAGAATTTGTATCCTTCTTTGATTGCTTCTTCGTATGCTTTTTTCATTAAATCGTGTCCACAGAAAGCAGAAATCATCATTAATAATGTTGATTTTGGCGTGTGGAAATTGGTAATCATACAGTTTGCAATACTGAAATCGTGAGGAGGAAAAATAAATTTATTTGTCCATCCTTCGTAAGGATTCAATGTATTTGCAGAAGAAACAGAACTTTCAATTGCACGCATAGAAGTTGTTCCTACAGCACAAATACGTTTTTTCTTTGCTTTTCCTTCGTTTACAATATCACAAGCTTTTTGTGTAATGATTAATTCCTCAGAATCCATTTTGTGTTTAGATAAATCTTCAACCTCAACTGGATTAAAAGTTCCTAAACCTACGTGTAAAGTTACCTCAGCAAAATTTACTCCTTTGATTTCTAATTTTTTCAAAAGGTGTTTAGAGAAGTGCAAACCAGCAGTTGGTGCCGCTACAGCTCCTTCTTCTTTTGCGTAGATCGTTTGATATCTTTCAGCGTCTTCTGGCGTAACGTCTCTGTTGATGTATTTAGGAATTGGAGTTTCTCCAAGTTCAGTCAATTTGTTTCTGAATTCTTCATAAGAACCATCGTATAAGAAACGTAAAGTTCTACCACGAGAAGTTGTATTGTCAATTACCTCAGCAACTAACGAATCGTCGTCACCAAAATAAAGTTTGTTACCAATACGGATTTTTCTAGCAGGATCTACTAAAACGTCCCATAAACGTTGCTCTGAATTTAATTCTCTTAATAAGAAAACCTCAATTCTAGCTCCAGTTTTTTCTTTGTTTCCATACAAACGCGCAGGGAAAACTTTTGTATTGTTAAGAATTAAAACGTCTCCGTCATCAAAATAGTTGATCACGTCTTTAAACATTTTATGTTCGATAGTGTTTTTTTTACGGTCAATTACCATTAAGCGAGATTCATCTCTGTTTTCTGCTGGAAATTCAGCCAAAAGTTCTTTCGGTAAATTGAAATTGAAGTGTGATAATTTCATATTTGAATTGTTGATTTTAGAGTGTAGTTTTTAGATTTGTTTATCTAAAATTTTAAATCGGTTGCAAATATACGATTGTGAGATAGGCGTTGTCAAGTGTTTTGGCTTTTATTTTCAAAAGTCCTTGATTTTGTGAGGTTTCGAGAACCATTAAAAATGTGTTTTTTTCTATAAGAAACATTTTCAACATATTATTGTCATTTCGACGAAGGAGAAATCTTCGCCAGAAACTCGACAAAGATTAGATTTTGATTGCGGAGCTACTTGCGAAGATTTCTCCTTCGTCGAAATGACAAACTTTGCGATTATATTCAAACTTGGACATAAAAAAACCTCTGGCTGAACCAGAGGCTATGTTTTAAATACTTTGTGTAAGCTTTTATTTAAATGAATTTATATTACTTACATAGTTCATTTGTTTTACAATTCTGAAATTTGAAAGTTTAAAGCCTTTAAATCGTCCCAAAAATCTGGATACGATTTTGAAACAACTCCTGCATCTTCTATAATAATTGGAACCTTTATTGCCAACGGCGCAAAAGCCATTGCCATTCGGTGATCATTATAGGTTCCGATTTTTACATCGTGATTTATAGTATCAGATTTTACTAGAGTCAAGCTATCATTAGTTACAGAAATATTAGCTCCTAATTTTGTAAGTTCTGTTTTAAGCGCTTCTAATCGGTCTGTTTCTTTAATTTTTAAAGTATGAAGACCTGTTAAATGACATCCAATTCCTAAACCTAAACAAGTTACTACAATTGTTTGCGCAATATCTGGCGTGTTGTTCAATTCAAAATTTACATCTTGATAATTGAATCCTGACACTTTTTCCAAAGTCATTTTATTGTTTTGGAAAGTAGTTTTTACTCCCATTTTTTCATACAGCGAAACTAATTCAGAATCTCCCTGAAGGCTGTTTTCTTTATAACTGCTCAAAGTGATTTTTGCTGCATCGGCCAAAGCTACAAGACTAAAGAAATAAGAAGCAGAACTCCAATCCGATTCTACAACCATTTCTTTTGATTCAACAGCTTCTTTTGGATAAACTTTAATTACATTGCCTTCAAAACTGGCTTTAATATCTAAATCATTCAACAGAGCCAAAGTCATTTTGATATAGGGAATTGAAGTAATTTCTCCTTCTAAAGTAAGTTCTAAACCATTTTCTAATTTTGAAGCTACAAGCAAAAGTGCCGAAATATATTGGCTGCTTACATTTGCTGCCAAAGTAACTTTTGAAGCCGTAACTTTTTTTCCTTTGATTCGAATTGGCGGATAACCTTCTTCTTTTTCATAAGAGATTTCAACCCCCAATTGTCTTAAAGTATCAACCAAAATTTTGATTGGGCGTTCCTGCATTCTGCTAGAACCTGTCATAACCACTTCTCTACCTTCGTTTACAGCAAAATAAGCAGTCAGGAAACGCATTGCAGTTCCGGCGTGGTGAATATCTACGATTTCATCATTTCCTACTAATGCTTTCTGCATTACTTCGCTATCGTCTGAGTTTGAAGTATTGGCTAAAGTAATATTTGGGAATAAAGCTTTTAGAAGCAATAAACGGTTCGTTTCACTTTTTGAACCGGTGATATTTAGTTGCGAATCATCAATGGTGAATGGTGAATTCGTGCTTAATTTTAAATTCATTTTTTTAATTGTAAGTTGTGAATTATGAATTATGAATGATTAGAAACATAATTCAGCCCCGCAATTTACCACTCCCCATTCATAATTCAAAATTGAAAACTCATAATTCAAAACTTATGAGTGATATTTCACAATTATTTCAATTTATCATTGTTTTTGTGACGATCTTTATCTCTAACCGATTTTAAATCCATTTTTTTGTCGAAAGCCGCTTGCAAATCGATTCCTGTTTGATTGGCTAAACATAGCACAACAAAAACAACATCTGCCAATTCTTCTCCTAAATCTTTGTTCTTATCGCTTTCTTTTTCAGATTGTTCTCCGTAACGGCGTGCAATAATTCGGGCAACTTCACCTACTTCTTCTGTCAGTTGTGCCATATTGGTCAATTCGTTAAAGTAACGAACTCCGTGTTCTTTAATCCAGGTATCAACAGCTAATTGTGCATTTTTCAAATCCATCTTCTATATCTTTTTAAGAATTATTTTTTCATTTTGGCTTACGATCATCTTCTGAAAAAACTCTTTTATCATTCCGTAATCCTCAGCTGCAAAAATACTATTGTTGATTTCTTTTTGGCTCACAATTTGAATTTTGTTTCCAGCAACCGAAAAATTTAAGATATAAGACATCTGTTTATCCTCTGAAGTTATCTTTACCGGTTTTGGAATAGATTCTACAGCATAGTTTTCTGGAATTTGAATACTAAAATTAAATCTTTCCATATTTTTATATCCAAAATAGATAGGCATTTGCCTTTTTTCTTGGTTAAAAGGATTTTTATTTCTGGTAAAAAACAATAATGGATCGATAAAAATCTTACCGTCAATAATATCTAAACGGTTATTTGATGTAAATGAAAAAGTTTCTACAACAGACTGATCCAAATTTGATTTCTGATTTTCTATTGAATAATTTGAAATCTCTACATCTCCCAAATTATTTTCAAATTTCTCCAGATAAACGTCCTCTGCTTTACCATTATTTTCTTCTCTAAAACTATATGCATCATAATCTGTCCTTTGAACTCTTATTTGACCATTCATTTTTCCATCTGGATCAATTTTAGCCATCAAGCCATAAATTTCTTTCGACTGTGCTACTGGATCTAATTCAATTTCTTCAGAACTCCCATCTTTTTTAATTAGTCGCCCTTTCCAATTTAAAACATTTAATGGTAAAATGTTAGGCGCTGTGAGTTTGTGAGTAGCATCCAAAAGAATTCTTTTACCATCAATTTCTGCTGCTGCTATTACATAATTAAATCCAGTTCTTGTTGGATAAACCGGAAGTCCGTTTTGAATTGTACTTACCAAAACAGGATTTGCTTCTATACCTGCTGCGCGAAGCATGTTTATCAAAATAAAATTTATTTCTGCAACATTTCCAGTTTGTTCTTTATAAGCTTTTTCAACTCCTTTTTCTGTATAATAGCTATTAATTTCGTTCCAGTTCATTCGATTTTTGACATAGGTAAAAATCAGATTCAATCTTTCTTTTTTATCTTCTACGTTAGTCAATAATTTATTCAAATCATCTGTAAACAAAGTGCCTTGATTAAGCTGTTTTCCAAAACTTTCGTCTTTAAAAATAGTTTTTGCAACACCTTCCCAAGTTAAACTGTAGTCTTTAACAGGCTGATCAGGCAGACGAACTCTTTCTAATTCTTGCTGAATACTTCCTCGATAATTTTCTAAATTATTAACATAAGGTTCCTCTTTTAGCGCTGGAACATCTTTTCCTTTAAAAAAGGTTTCAATTTGTTTATAACTAAATGAGCTTGTCTGGCTGTAAGCATTATCAAAGCTCTGACTGGCACTTGTAAATTTAGATTCTGTTTCGAGCGGAATTCCTCCAACTAAGAGCGGTTTATAAATGTAAAACTCTGGAATCTGTGTTTTATAATAAAAATAATCAACAGGAATATCAAACTGAATATCAAAATCTGGAAATTTAATAAGATTTTCAGATCTTAAAACATATTTGTACTCAATGATAGAACCGACTTTTACATTTGGCAAGGTAATCGTCTTTTCCTTCCAATACTTATTAATCTTGGTTTTAAATTCTCCCTGGTTGTTTAGTTTTGTTTTTACAATGTTTCCATTCTCTAAATTATACGTCACGGCTTCTGAAAATTCTAAACGATCTTCGTTTAACTTTTCGTACCCAGTATAAAAGCGTACTTTCTGGTCGGCCCAGTTTAAACCTTCTTTCTTATATATTTTGATTTTTACTTCACAGACATGATTGGCGTAAAATCCAATATCTTTGTTATATCCAAAATAAGTTCTTCCTTTTTTAAACAAGATAGCAGCGGGTGCGCTGCTATCTTTAGGATGCACTTTCTCATTTAATTCTGCGATTGTTACTTTGCCCAATTCATAATTTTGAGCTTGAATGGTTATTGTACTCCAAAAAAAGGCGATACAAATCAGGAAAAATTTAGGCATAATTTAAATACGTTTTAAAACGATTTTTTCTGTTTCTTTAGCAATCATGGTCTTGTAATATTCTTTCAGCATATCATACTTTTCAGCGGAAACAATAGCTTCATTGATCTGATGTAGAATAGACAATTGTAAAGTATCTCCATTGGATGCAATATTAAATTTAAAAGCACCAAGATTATCTTCCATTGTTACAGCTGCAGGAGCCGGCAATGTTTCCACTGCAAAACCTTCTGGAATTTTAATCGTGATATTATACTTATCAGCAAACGGATAACTAAAATCAACCGGATATTCTCTCACTTCCTGTTTAAAAGGATTTTTATCATTGGTAAAAAATAGCATCGGATTTAAGTATATTTTATCGCCAATCAGCTCGCATAAATTATTTCCTGTAAAAGAATAAGTTTCTATAATGGGAAGAAGCACATCTTTTTCATTTGTCTTGGAGTACTCACTAATTTCTATTTTATTATTTTGGTTTTCTAGTTTTTCTAAATATTCTTCTTCTTTGAAACTTTCAATGTTGCTTCGTGTAATCATTGCATTATAATCCATGCATTGTCTCCTTGTTTTACCAGTAATTTTTCCATTACTGTCAATACTATAATTCATGAAAACATTGTCTGCCGAAGTTTTTTCTGGCATTAAATTAATCTCTTCAGATGTTCCATCTTTTCGTATTAATCTTCCTGACCAGTTTAGAACTCTTAACGGCAAAATATTTGGAGTCGAGAATTTTTCTGAGGCGTCTAACAAAATATGTCCGTTTGGAGTTTCTACTGCAGCAATCACATAATTAAATGCCGTTCTGTTGGGAAACAACGCTATTCCGTTTGAACGCGTACTTACCAAAACTGGATTTGCTGTTAATCCTGAATAACGTAACATTGCTGTCAGCATTAAATTTATGTCGGCAATATTTCCCGTTTTTTCTTTGTAGGCTTTCTTAACACCATTATCACAGCTATAACCTGTATAACTGTTCCATTTCACGTTTGATTTTACATGATTAAAAATCGCCCAAATTTTCTCTTCTGGTGTTTTTGTTTCCGCAAGGAGTTTTTTCAGGTCGTCTTCAAAATATCCTGTTTTATTTAATTCTGGACCAAAATCTTCATAATCATAAATTGTTTTCACAACTGAATTCCAATCTGTAGAAAGTTGCTTTATAGGTTTGTTTGGAAATCTCGTCATTGACAATTCATGTGAAACCGATGACATATAGTTTTCTATATTATTTACATACGATTCATCTTTCATCGCTGCAAAATTTTCTGCAGTATAAGTCGTTTGAGTTTCTACATATTCAATTTTATCCTGATAAAACTCTGTTTGAGTTGCTCCGCCTCCAAAACCTCCTGTGTTATATCTTTCTTTTGAAGTAATAAGGAATGATTTATTAGCTTTTTCTGAAATCACCTTGGGAAAAACATACCCTTTTTGTGCTGGAGTAAAAACAAAATATTCAGGAACATATGTTTTAAATTCTGAATAATTTACAGGAATACTAGTTTGAAAATCCCAATCTCGAATAAGTACATCTGGGCTTCTAACGCTGTATTTGAATTCTATAACAGAACCTTCTTTAACATTCGGCATCGTGATTTTCTTCTGGCTTCGAAATTTACTTACTGCCTCATCAAATACTCCATCACTTTTCAGTTTTGTAGCTTCAATTTTACCTCCTACCAAATTATACGTCACAGCATCGCTTACAGATACTTTCTCTTTAAAATCAGTACCGTAGTAATACCAAATTGCCTCATTGGCCCAATTATATCCTTCTTTTTTATAGATTTTAATACGGGTTTCAACATCCAAATAAGTTACAAATCCTGTGTTTTGATCGTAGTCGATTCTTGCTTTTCCTCTTTTGTATAAAATGGCAGCCGCGGCAGATGAATCTTTAGGATGTACTTTCTGCTGCAGTTCAGTAACAGACACTTTTCCAAGTTTAAATTCCTGAGAAATTATTTTTGGGCTAAGCAATAAAATCACAGTTAGACTAAATAGTTTAATAATTTTCATTGGTAATTTTTGGTTTATTTTGGTTTATGATTGTTAGTTTTTGGTTAGGACTATTTTGGCATTGTCGTTTCTTGAAACTTGTTCCATAAACAAACGGTATTCATCATATTCTTTGTTAGAATATTTTCCTTTGTTAAGGAACATCGATCTTTTATATGTTAATTTGTTATTGTCCTTTTTGATGATTTCAGTTTTGTATTCGCCAAATTTTCCTTTTAGCTCATAATTCTGGGGAAGAAATTCAATACTGTAGCCATCAGGAAGATTGATCTCGATTTCGTCTGTATCGAAATAGCCACGCTGAATTTGAAATGGACTTTTGCGGTTTCGCACTCGTTTTATATTTCCTGTATATTGATTAAAAGCATCAACCACAAAAATCATCTTATTACCCGTCAACGTTCCGTAATTTACTGCGCTTAACTGAACATCTTCAGTAAAACAAATATTCTCTTTATCGTTTGTAAAAGTAATTTTGCCCAATTTTAAGTTGTTGATATTATCCCAATACTCTTTGTAATGTTCTTCTTTTTCGTTTGGTTGCATGGTTTCTACTCGAGATTTAGATGCATATTGACTTCCTTGTGATGCAATTTTTAATGTTCCTGAGAAATTTCCAGCTCCATCAATTGTGTAAGTTCCTTTTCCATCTTGGATATTTCCTCGATCGTCGTAGATTTTAGTGCGAACAATTTCTCCTCCTTCTGGTTTTACAACCAAAACATCACGATCGTCTGTAAAAGTTCCTTGATAACCAAATGGATCATCCTGACTTGTACATTCTAGCCAGATGTAACTATCTTTATTCGGAATTGCCAAAATCATATGGTTTCCTTGCATCGAAACAAAATCAGACTGAATATCTGCTTTATAACGATCGCCATATAAAATGGTATTGTAGGACGGAACATCTACAACCTGCAAAAGTGCTTTTGTATAATTTGATAATGCTTTGCAATCCCCATATCCTAAACGATCGACATCGTTGGCCAGCATAGGTTTCCAGCCGCCAATTCCAACTGCAATGTTTACATATCGGGATTTTTTCTGCACGTAATCGTAAATGATTTTAGCTTTCTTTACAGTATCTTTTTCATCACCAACAAGAGCTTTGATTTTTGCTTTGGTTTCTTCGGGCAAAACAGTAGTTCCCGTTAAGATTTTATCGCCATACCATTTACCGAATGCTTCCCAAGTAGTAGCATTTCCGTCAACTCCTTCTAAATGAAAATTTTCTAATCCCATCATAACTTTAGGAAAAAGATCTGACGGAGAAGGGCTAAGATCTTCTTGTTTTTGAGCAGGAATATTTGTTGCTATATAACTTAAATTGGTATCGGTATCGGCTGTTTTTTTTATTTTGAAATTATCAAACCGGAACTCTTTCTTTTTAAAGCCCAATCCCTTTGGAAAAGTAATATTCAAAATACATTTTTCTATGCTTACATAATAATTACCAATAAAATACCATTGTGGAATAAATGCTGTATTTGACGTTTCTGTTTCGCACGTAAAAACAATTGTAAAAGGATATGAAATTGGAGTATAATCTAAGTAAAGCACTCGATTATCTGAAAAAAGCGTGCTTCCGCTTACGGCGCTTTGATCCCTAAAATCTTTTCTTTTGATTTTTTTGATTTCATTTCCTAAAGCGTCATAGACTATAGCTTCAATATTCTTCACTGAAGTTGTCTTATCATAATGACTAAAAGCATCAATATCTTTTAAACCTTTTTCGTTTAAAACAGAAACAATTCTTTGAGTTTTAATATTCATACTTCTTTGCGAAGCAATGACAATATCCATCTGGTCTAAGCGAAGAACAGCATTAGCATTTTGTGTTAAACTATCAGGAATAGAAAATATAGGATAAATGCTCTTTTGAGCAGAAATATTGGCGGTAAATAAAATAAAAAATAATGCGCAAAACAGGTTTTTCATTAGTAGGTATTTTCGTCAAATATATATTATTTTCAGAAATCCTTAACAAATGTTTAATAATATTTTATTCCCTGTTTTTGCTATCCATTACGATTGTAACTGGCCCGTCATTTAAAAGGCTGACTTTCATATCGGCACCAAAAATTCCAGTTTGCACTTTCTTACCCAATTCTTTTTCCACTGCCTGAACAAAGTTCTCGTACATTGGAATTGCAAAATCTGGTTTGGCTGCTTTTATATATGAAGGACGATTTCCTTTTTTGGTCGATGCATGAAGCGTAAACTGACTAACAACAATAATATCTCCGTCAATATCTTGAACCGAGCAGTTCATAACGTCATTTTCGTCTCCAAAAATTCTCATTTTTATAATTTTTCCAGCAAGCCAATCTATATCTTCCTGAGTATCGGCATCTTCAATTCCGACTAAAACCAATAAACCTTTTTGAATATCTGCTGTTTTTTTATTTTCAACTGTTACAGATGCCTCAGAAACTCTTTGAAGTACAATTTTCATTTATATTATTTTTTTTAGCCACTCCCGATAGCTATCGGGATATGAGGATTAAAAAGATTTTAAATTCTAATGTTAGATGCACTGCAGTACATTTCGACAGTTAGAATCGGTCTTACCTTCTGTTTGGAATTTGGATTTTTAAAATTGGAATTTATTTACTTTCTTGTTTCATCACTCGCAGCGCGATCTTCTCCATAAGTATCGGTACGATAATGCTCATCGTCACCTTCTAGAATTTTAAGGTAGCTATTGTAACGTGACCAAGCAATTTCATCTTTTTCTAAAGCTGCTTTTATGGCGCAATGCGGTTCTTCCTTGTGTAAACAGTTGTTAAACTTACATTGATCTTTCAATCTGAAAAATTCTGGAAAATAATCGGTGATTTCAGTTGGCTCCATATCAACGATTCCGAAACCTTTAATTCCTGGAGTATCAATAATTCGGGCATCAAAAGACAAATCGTACATTTCAGCAAAAGTCGTGGTGTGCTGTCCTTGCTTGCTTTGTTCTGAAATTACGGAAGTTTTTAAGTGAAGACTTGGTTCTAATGCATTAACCAAAGTTGATTTTCCAACACCAGAATGTCCGGAGAACATACTTACTTTACCAATCATCATTTCTTTTAGCTTGTCAATTCCTTTATTTTCAGTTGATGAAATTCGGAGACACTTATATCCTATTTCCTGATAAATATGCTGCAGATAAAGCTGATCGTCTAAAGTTTGTTCTGTTAAAGTGTCAATTTTATTGAAAACAAGAATAGCCTCAATTCCATACGCCTCGGCAGTAACTAAAAAACGGTCAATAAAACTTGTCGTCGTTGGCGGATTATCAATCGTAATCAGTAAAAAAACCTGATCAATATTAGAAGCAATAATATGAATCTGCTTTGACAAGTTAACCGATTTACGAACGATATAGTTTTTTCTTTCATGAATGTTATGAATCGTTCCCGTAATAGCATCCGAAGTTTCATCCAACTCATAATCGACTATATCGCCTACAGCAATAGGATTGGTACTTTTAATTCCTTTTATTCTAAATTTCCCTTTCATACGGCATTCTATAAAATCTCCTTTTTCAGATTTTACGGTATACCAGCTTCCTGTAGATTTATATACGGTTCCTGTCATTCTTTTATTTTAGATTTCTGATTTTAGATTTTAGATTAAAACCTAAATCTTTTGCAAAGATAAATGAATAATTTAAACCATATAAGTAATATATTTGAATATAACTGGGCGAATATTTTCCTAAACAAAAATCCCCACTACTTCTTTCAAAGCTATGGGGATTTAAAAAAACAATCTATTTTTAATATTGTGCTATAAGAAAAACTTAAGATAAATCTCAACCAAACCTAAATTATCTTATATCACTTATATGGTTTAAGACAAAATTATGCGTTGAAAATTTTCTCTTGATGACCAATACTTTCTTGGTGAATTGCTTTGAATAATTTCAAAACAAACTCTTCAGTAAGACCTTTTTTCTCACCTTCCAAAATCATTTTTCCTAAGATTTCGTTCCAACGGTTGTTTTGAAGGATCGCAACGTTTGCATCTTTTTTCACTTGACCAATTTCATCAGCTACTTTCATACGTTTTCCTAACAATTCTAATAAGTTAGCATCCAAAACGTCGATGTTAGCTCTTAATTTTTTCATTTTTTGGCTGTACTCATCTGTAGTATCATCCGTTTTTCTGATAGTTAAATCTTTGATGATTTGTTTCAAAGCATCTGGAGTAACTTGTTGAGCAGCATCAGACCAAGCGTTGTCTGGATCGATATGCGTTTCGATAATCATACCGTCGTAGTTCAAGTCTAAAGCCTCTTGAGTTACTTCGAAAATCATTTTACGATCTCCAGTAATGTGAGATGGATCGATGATTAATGGTAAATCAGGGAATTTATTTTGCAATTCGATAGCAATCTGCCACTCTGGAATGTTTCTGTATTTTGTTTTTTCGTAAGTAGAGAAGCCTCTGTGGATAACACCTAATTTCTCGATTCCAGCCATGTGTAAACGCTCAACACCACCTAACCATAAAGCTAAATCTGGGTTTACAGGGTTTTTAACCAAAACAATTTTATCAGTTCCTTTTAAAGTATCAGCAATTTCTTGAACTGCAAAAGGGTTTGCCGTTGTACGTGCACCAACCCATAAAACGTCGATATCGTGTTCTAAAGCTAGTTTACAGTGAGCTGCAGTTGCAACTTCAGTTCCCATTAATAAACCAGTTTCTGCTTTAGCTTTTTGCAACCATTTTAATCCAATTTCACCAACACCCTCAAATCCTCCTGGACGAGTTCTTGGCTTCCAGATTCCAGCTCTGAATACGCTAACTTTTGAATCCTTTAATTCGTGAGCGATTTTCAAAACTTGATCTTCAGTTTCTGCACTACAAGGTCCAGCTATCACAAGTGGGTGATTTAAATTGAAATCCTCTAACCACTTTCTCATTTCTTTTTTATTTTCCATCGTTTTTATAGTTTACTTTTTTATAGTTATTCCGTTTAATATTTCTCTAATTTTATTTACACCTTCCATTTCTTCAAAAATGGCGTTGTAATTATCGTCTGCCAGCAAATCTCTAAACTGAGTTAAATTTGCGATATAACCTTCTAAGGTTTCCAGAACGTATTCTTTGTTTTGTTTAAAAATTGGTGTCCACATTGCAGGTGAACTTTTTGCCAAACGAACAGTGCTTTCAAATCCACTTCCCGCCATATCAAAAATATCCTGTTCGTCTTTTTCTTTATTCATTACTGTTTTTCCGAGCATAAACGAACTGATGTGCGATAAATGCGAAACGTAAGCAATGTGTTTGTCGTGCGAAACGGGATCCATGTATCGGATTCTCATTCCTATTGAAGTGAAAAGATTTAATGCTTTTTCTTGTAATTTAAAAGCCGTCTTTTCTACCTCACATATAATATTTGTTTTTCCTTGAAACAAACCTCTTATTGCTGCCGATGGCCCGGAAAACTCTGTTCCTGCAATTGGGTGCGTAGCAATAAAATTTCTTCTTTTCGGGTGATTGGCTACTGCTTCGCAAATTGGTTTTTTAGTAGATCCTACTTCAAAAACAATCGTTTTATCTCCTACAGCATCCAAAACTTTAGGCAAAACCGTCAGCGCTACATCTACAGGAACCGAAACAATTACAAAATCGGCTTTTTGCAGATCCTCAAAACTTCCCGCTTCATCAATAACTCCAAGATCAATTGCTTCCTGCAAATGTTTTTCGTTATTATCGATTCCTAAAATAGTAGCATCAGGATAACGTCCCTTGATGTCTAACACCATCGAACCGCCTATTAACCCTATTCCTATTACGTATACTTTCATATCTTTTTAAAAATTTCAAGTCTTAAAATTCCAATTAAATGACTTCGACTTCGCTCAGCCTGACAATCTGGATAAAAGTCTTGATTCTTGCTTCTAAAATCTTAATACTCTAAAATCGATCAATCGCTTCTTGTACTTTTTCTTCTTTTACACACAATGAGAATCTGATATATCCTTCGCCGTTGCTTCCAAAAATGGTTCCCGGCGTGATGAAAATATGTTTCTCATATAATATTTCGTCAATGAACTTCTCTGCTGATTCGATTCCTTCTGGAAGTTTAGCCCAAACAAAAAGTCCAACTCCTTCTTTATATACTTTGCAGTTTAATTTTTCTGCTAGTTTTTCAGTCAATTCTCTACGGCGTCTGTAAATTTTGTTTTGGTCTTCAAACCAAGATTTATCACATTTTAAAGCTGCGATAGCTCCTTTTTGGATTCCGTAATACATTCCGCTGTCCATGTTGCTTTTAACTTTTAGAACCGCATCGATAATTTCAGGATTTCCTAAAACCATTCCGACTCTCCAGCCCGCCATATTGAATGTTTTACTTAGCGAATTCAATTCTAAAGCCACCTCTTTCGCTCCTTCAACCTGCAATAAACTCATCGGATTATCATTCAAAACAAAACTATACGGATTGTCATTTATCAATAATATATTGTGTTTTTTAGCAAAAACTACCAATTTTTCAAATAACGCCAAACTTCCCGTAGCTCCTGTAGGCATATGCGGATATCCCAGCCACATAATTTTTACTTTCGAAAGATCCAATTTTTCAAGAGCTTCAAAATCTGGTTCCCAGCCATTTTCTTCTTTCAAGTCATAATACACTGGAACTGCCTCAACCAAATTGGTTACCGAAGTATAAGTTGGATAACCTGGATTCGGAATCAAAACGTGATCGCCTTCATTTAAAAATGCCAACGAAATATGCATAATTCCTTCTTTTGAACCCATAAGAGGTAAAATCTCATTATTCGGATTCACTTCAACACCAAACTGATCACGATAAAAATCCGCCATCGCCTGTCTCATTTCTGGCAATCCTTGATAGCTTTGATAGCCATGTCCGTTTTCGTCTTGAATTGCTGCAGCGACTGCTTCAATTACTGCTTTTGACGGACTCAAATCTGGACTTCCAATTCCCATGTTGATGATCGGTTTTCCTTCAGACATCAACTGACGAACTTCTCTTAGTTTTGATGAGAAGTAGTATTCTTCAACTGTGTCTAATCGTTTTGCTGTTGTAATCATGATTTCTATTTATTCTCTTTTAGAGTTTCTTTATTTTTTAATCCCGAAGGATTGGAATTTGGAATTTCTTTAATTGGAATTTCCTTATTTAAGGTCTGGTATTCTTATATTCTCCCAACACTTTGAAATATTCTGCCATGATGTTTAATAACGTTTTGGCTTTTGCAAAATCTTCATATTTCTCGAATGTTACATCTACGAAGAATGAATATTTCCAAGGCGTTTCGATTTTTGGAAGCGACTGGATTTTGGTTAAATTCAGTTTGCAGTCGCTCATGACATTTAAAACCGCCGCTAAGCTTCCCCTTTTGTGATCTAATTCAAATTTTACCGATGCTCTGTTGATTTCGCTTTCTGGCAAAAATGAATTTTGCTTTTTAATGATTACGAAACGCGTCATATTATTTTTGATCGTTTGAATCGATGATGCAATAATATCCAGATCGTACATTTCAGCTGCCGTTTCACTCGCGATTGCCGCAATTCCTGTTAACTGTTTTTCCTGAATTCTTCTCGCTGTTTCCGCTGTATCTTTATCCTCAACCAATTTGATATTTGGATATTGTTTCAAGAAATCCATGCATTGCAAAAGTGCCATTGGATGTGAATGAACTTCTTTTATATCCTCAATTTTTTGACCTTTTAAAGCCATTAAATTCTGTTGAATGTTTAAATAATGCTCTCCAATTATGTGTAAATTATTCTTGTCAATCAATGCATAATTTGGAATAATTGGCCCTGCAATTGAATTTTCGATCGCCATAACAGCCTGATCCGATTTTCCGGCAATAAGGCTGTCGATCAATTCTTCAAAAGACAAACATTCATCAATATCCACATTTTCAGAGAAATACTCCTTCACAACCTGATGATGAAATGATCCTTTTATACCTTGTATTGCAATTTTCGTTGTCATATAGTCAAAAAAAAATCCTGATTTTCATCAGGATTGTATATTAGTTTTATTTGTCTTAAAATTCGATCTCAAATAACCATAGCACAATCCTGACTTCTACTAAAGAAGAAATAAAAATTGTTGCTAAAATAAAAACGGTTACTTGCCATTTTGTTTGTGTTATTTTGTAAATTCTCTGCGAATGTATAAATTATTTTTAGTGCACCAAAAAAAAGATTGCATTTTATGAAACAAAAAAGGATTTCTTAACAAATTTGGCAGGTTTTGTATGATAATATAAAAATATCGGCTTAAAATGAGAATATTAAAAAGAGATTCTGAGGTTCTAAGTTGCTGAGATGCTAAGTTTTTTTCGCCACAAATTCACGAATTCGCGCAAATCTCTGTGCAATTGAATCTAATTTCACAGATTTTAAATAAAATCCGTGAATTGCTTCGTCTATTCGCTATCGCTCGGGTCGTGGCTATTTACCAATCAAAACAATCCGGAAACTGGTTTATTCATAATCCCAATTTTAGCATAATCAAAATTCATTTTTTCTTTTAATAAAGAGGCATAAACACTTCTGAAATCAATTTCATATTTTAAATCGCCGTTATCTAAGTCTGCTAAATTTGGATTTCTTCCTAAAATAGTTCCTTTGTTGTTTCCTCCTATGATAAACATTGGCGCCGCAGTTCCGTGATCTGTTCCGTTGCCGTTGTCTTTTACGCGTCTTCCAAATTCGGAAAAAACTACGATTGTGACATTCTGCAATAATTGAGCTTGTTTTAAATCGGAATAAAAACTGTATAACGAATCGTTTAAATCGGTTAACTTTCTTTCGTGAATTGCAAGCTGATTGTCGTGCGTATCAAATCCGTTGAGAGAGGTATAATATACTTTTGAATTTAGATTTCCTTTTATCAGTCTTGCAATCCATTCCAAATTTTTCGATAATTCTGTTTTTGGATACCTGATTTCGGTTTTAGATTTGGCCAAAGCTTTCTGGATTTCATCAGAGCCTTCGGTAACGGAATTGGCAATTTTTCGAACAAAATCTAAATGTGGATTTTTAGACAAAGTCACATCTTCTTCTTTTGATTTCACTTTAAATCGATCTG
Organism: Flavobacterium sp. F52; assembly: GCF_000278705.1. Lineage (NCBI taxonomy): Bacteria > Pseudomonadati > Bacteroidota > Flavobacteriia > Flavobacteriales > Flavobacteriaceae > Flavobacterium > Flavobacterium sp. F52. Next base: position 42,849 of record NZ_AKZQ01000025.1, read on the forward strand.
GATCTTTTACGGTTATAAAATTAGGTTCAACACCTTTTAAAGCCAAATTATCAATCGAATCTAAATTTATTCCCGCCGTTGCCTGATGTCCGTTGCATTGCAAATCTAGAAATCTACCGAGCCAGCCTTCATTTATATATTTATTCGAATCGGTTGCAGTCTGCCAGATTTCCTGACTTCTAAAATGAGAACGAATAGGTTCTGGATAACCGACATTCTGAATTACGGTTAAATCTCCGTTTTGCTGCATTTGAGCAAAATCTTTTAACGAAGGATGAAATGCCATTCCTTTATTTTTACCAATAACCAAATCTTTATTTAAAGCAATTTTTGTTCGTAAATCATAATACAACGGATCATCATATGGAATAAAGGTATTTAAACCGTCATTTCCGCCATTCAGCTGTACAAAAACGACACATTGTTCTCCCACAATCAAATTGTTCTGAGAACCAAAAGCGTGTAAAAAATCGGGAAGCACAAGCAATCCGCCTGTAAAAGTTCCTGTCAATGTTAGAAAATTTCTTCTGTTCATGATTACTGCTTTTTAGATTAATTGATATTCTGGAAGTTTTGCGATGTAATTAAAAAGTCTGACCACAGCAAAATCGGCGTGTGGGTCTTTAGGATCAAAATCGTATTTCAGAAGATTTTCCATATCTTTTTGAGCCGAATCGCTGACATTAAATAATAATCGGCCTGACAATTCTGAAATAATCGTTTTATTATTTCCATCAGAATCAAAAGCGACTTTTACGGCAACTTTTTCATATTCCGATTTTTCTTTTTCAACTCCGTTCATCATCGTTTTCAAAACCTTTCGATTCAGACTTTTTCCACTGCATAATAAATCGGCTGTATTGTTTCTTTGAAGATAAATCTGCGAAGTCAGCCAAGAATTGCCACCATCCCATCCTTTTACATTCACCTGATTATACAAATCCATTCCTTGCTGCTTTAAAAATGCCATAATTGCAGCATCATTAACATTCTCCATTTGCAATTCGTCACAAAGCTGTAAAATATAAACCAGCGGATTTTTGATTTTATTTCCCGAATTCTCTTTTTTAAATTCTTCTGTAAAAATCTTAGTCAGTAAAGGTTCGATTTCAAATTTTTGCTTTCGAAGATAATCTCCGTAATACACCACTAAATCTTCAGGCGGATTATCACAAATAAACCATTTCAAAATTTTTCGGGTAATGAGGTACGGAATGTTTTTCTGTTCGAAAATAATATCCACTAAATCATCTGCTTTCCAATTTCCTTTTTTTCCGAAATAGGTTTTATCGCTGTTGTCTTCGATATTCTTTCTGTAAGCCGCACCTTCATCGCCAATATTTAGTCCGGCCAAAGCTTTTGCACCATTTTTAATATCGTCTTCGGTATAATTTCCAATTCCGATTGTGAATAGTTCTAGTAATTCACGGCTTAGATTTTCGTTTACTTTTCCTTTTTTATTATCGCCATTATCGAGGTATCGCACCATTGCGTTTGATTTCAGAATTTGTTTGGTTAATTCTTTGAAATTGCCAAAGGCATTTTCGCGCAAAATCATATTGTGCTGATAAATCCAGTAATTGATTTTTACTTTTTGAGAAGTCGAAACAAAATGATTGTGCCAAAAACAAACCATGTTTTCACGCAATGGAAATTCATCATTTCGCATTTTAGCAATCCACCATTTTTTAAATTCGGCATTGGCTTGATTTTCTTTTTTCTGAATTTCCTTTTTAGTTTCGGGATCTGAAGTTTTGATGATTTCCCGAACCTGTTTGAGCTCTAAATTAGTTTTGGGCTGATCTTGCAGAAAGTCTGGAAGTGCTATATCGAATTTTGAATTATAAGATTGCTTTAGAAATTTTTCTAAGCCGAGTTTTTCAATTTTTGAAGCTTGTTTTCCTGAAAAACCTAATCGTAAGGACCAAAGACTGCTTTTTTTCATCGTTCAGAAATTATTACAATAAGACTCGACTTTCTTTTAAAGGTTTAATTCTTTTAAAGATGCTAAGTCACTAAGATTCTGAGGTGCTAAGTTTTGAAAAAGTTTTTGGTATTAATTTAGAACGGGGATTTTTTGGGGATATTGTTTTAACAATATTCAATAATCATAATCAAATATAGCCCGTGGTTTCAACCACGGGAAGCAGATTGGGGAAATATATTGTGTTCCGGTGGTTGAAAGCATGGGCAATATTCAACAAAAAATAGCTAAACCTTCCGTTATTAATATAAAAATTCATCTATGAATTCTTTATCTTCATTAACGTAAAGAAAATAATTAGCAATCTTTTTTTCATCTTTACATAGTTCTAATCTGATTTCAACATACGGAGTAGGAATAAAATCGTGATCTAACAAAATTGAAATAGATTTTGAAACAATCCTATCGAATTGAATCGTTTCATATTCATCTGCACTTATATTGTAAAAATATTCTGCAGCAAGATTATAAAACTCTTTTTCATTATCAAATATTCCTTCTGATAAATCCATTTATTTTAGATTTAGAATTTAATTGACAGCTCTAAATGCCCACCCAAACCAAGTTCTACAATTTTTTGAAGTGTCGAAAATTTAACTTCTTTTACATTATTCTCAATCTTAGAAATATATGATTTTGTTGTCCCTGCTTTTACCGCAAGTTCTTCCTGAGTCATTCCTTTTTGAAGTCTCGCTTCTTGAAGCAAAACTCCAATTTTAAAATTTTCATAACCCGCTTCTAGCTCGTCACGTTTTGGTGTTCCAATTTTTCCATAATGTTGTTCTACAAAATCTTCTAAGCTAACCAAATTTTTATTTTTCGTTTTCATATTCTTTCTTAATTTTCAATGCTTTTTTAATTTCTTTCTTTGGTGTTTTTTGAGTTTTCTTTTGGAACCCATTAGCCAGAACAACTAATCTTCCTTCATCAAAAAAACAAAAGACCCTAAATATATTACTTCCTAGCTGGATTCGAATTTCAAAAAGTCCATCTGTATTTTCAATATGTTTTAAGTATGCTGATGGAACATTTTCAACATACTCAATTACTCTTATCGTCCAGATTATTTTTGCCTTAACTTTTTCTTCTTGTTTATCAAAAAACTTTTTAAAATAGTCTTTAAAGAAAAAAACAGACCTAATCTTTTCATTATTCATAAATTACAAATATATTAAAGTTGTACCAAAGTACAACTTGTTAATCCAAAAAAACATTTAAACAATTAAGCCTCCTCTCCATTTGCTATATTTCGCAACACATCTGTAATAGTTACTGAACTTCTCCCTTCATAGCCTAGTGCAATTGCTATCGCTTCTAAAGCACTTGGATGTTTATCTGATGAACTAACTACTAATCCATTTTCTAAAATTTGATTTCTTTGTATTTGAATCGCTAATAATAAAGTTTCAAAATCTGATAGTTTTGAATATTCCTCTTTTAATTTTATTGCAATTCGATTATAATCTTCAATTTCGATTTTCATTTTTTTTGTATTATTTTTACTATTAAAAAAGCAAATGTAAAATAAAAAAAGCAGTTATCGTTAAATAACTGCTTTCTATAACTAAGAAAATCTTTCTTCTTTATTCTATTCTCTTTCTTCTAAGAAAAATTAAGACCCACACATCTCACAATCCTCAGGATCTGCAGCTTGTGCTTTTAAAAGCATTGCTTTGTAATCCTCAACACTGATTGATTCAGTTTTCTGGACTAATGACGGAGCTGTTTCTTGTTTTTTATCGTTGTTTAATGTGAATTTAATCGCATCTACAGCCGCTTTTGTTCTTAGGTAATACATTCCTGTTTTTAAACCAGACTGCCAAGCGTAGAAGTGCATTGACGTTAATTTAGAATAGTTTGCATCTTGCATGAACAGGTTCAAAGATTGAGACTGGTCAATAAAATATCCTCTTTGACGAGACATATCGATAATGTCCTTCATCGACATTTCCCAAACTGTTTTGTAAAGATCTTTTAAGTCTTGAGGAATGATATTGATATTTTGAACAGATCCATTATGACGCATAATTTCTTGTTTCAAATCTTCATTCCATAAACCTAATTTCACTAAGTCTTCTAGTAAATGTTTGTTTACTACGATGAACTCTCCAGACAATACACGACGAGTATAGATATTTGAAGTATATGGTTCAAAAGCTTCGTTGTTTCCTAAGATTTGAGAAGTAGAAGCGGTTGGCATTGGTGCCACTAATAAAGAGTTACGAACTCCGTGTTCCATAACTTCTTTTCTTAATGAAGCCCAGTCCCAACGACCAGATAATTCTTCATCTTTTAATCCCCACATGTTGTATTGGAATTCTCCTTTAGACATTGGCGATCCTTCGAAAGTTGAATAAGGCCCTTCTTCTTTTGCCATTTCCATAGAAGCAGTTACAGCAGCGAAGTATAAAGTTTCGAAAATTTCTTGGTTTAATTTTTTAGCTTCATCACTTGTAAACGGCATACGCAACATAATGAAAGCATCTGCTAAACCTTGAACTCCTAATCCAACTGGACGGTGGCGCATGTTTGAGTTTTCAGCTTCTTGTACTGGATAGTAGTTTCTGTCGATTACTTTGTTCAAGTTGCGAGTAACACGTTTTGTAACATTGTAAAGTGATTCATGGTTGAATTCTCCGTTTTCAACGAACATCGGCAATGAGATTGAAGCTAAGTTACAAACTGCAATTTCATCTTTAGATGTAAACTCCATAATCTCTGTACACAAGTTAGAAGAACGGATCGTTCCTAAATTCTTGTGGTTCGATTTACGGTTTGCTGCATCTTTGTACAACATATATGGTGTTCCAGTCTCGATTTGAGATTCTAGGATTTTCTCCCATAATTCACGAGCACGGATTGTTTTTCTTCCTTTTCCTTGCGCTTCATATCCTGTATACAAAGCTTCAAATTCGTCTCCGTAAACATCATATAAACCTGGACATTCATTTGGACACATTAAAGTCCATGGCCCATCTTCTTGAACACGTTTCATGAACAAATCTGAAGTCCACATTGCGAAGAATAAATCTCTTGCACGCATCTCTTCTTTTCCGTGGTTTTTCTTTAAATCCAAGAAATCGAAAATATCAGCATGCCAAGTTTCGATATAAATCGCAAAACTTCCTTTACGTTTTCCACCTCCTTGATCTACATAACGTGCTGTGTCGTTGAAAACTCTCAACATCGGAACAATTCCGTTTGAAGTTCCATTTGTACCGCGAATGTAAGATCCAGTCGCACGAACGTTGTGAATAGAAAGTCCAATTCCTCCCGCTGACTGCGAAATTTTAGCTGTTTGTTTTAATGTATCATAAATACCATCAATACTGTCTTCCTGCATTGCCAAAAGGAAACAAGATGACATTTGAGGTTTTGGAGTTCCCGCATTGAACAACGTTGGCGTTGCATGCGTAAAGAACTTTTTAGACATTAAATCATAAGTTTCAATAACTGATTTCAAATCGTCTAAGTGAATACCAACAGAAACACGCATTAACATGTGCTGCGGACGCTCAACGATTTTTCCGTTTATTTTAAGAAGATAAGAACGCTCTAAAGTTTTGAAACCAAAATAGTCGTAATTAAAATCTCTTGTATAAATGATATGAGAATCTAAAAAAGCAGCGTTTTCTTGGATCACTTTGTAAACATCATCAGCAATTAATGGTGCATCTTGACCATTTCTTGGGTTTACGTAGTGATACATATCTTTCATCGTTTCTGAGAAAGATTTTTTGGTATTTGAATGCAGGTTAGAAATTGCTACACGAGCTGCTAATTGAGCATAATCGGGATGCGCAATTGTCATAGAAGCCGCCGTTTCTGCTGCAAGATTATCCAATTCAGAAGTCGAAACTCCATCATACAATCCCTCGATAACTCTCATGGCTACCTTAACTGGATCTACAAGCTCGTTTAAGCCGTAACACAATTTTTTGATTCTTTCTGTAATCTTATCAAACATTACGGGCTCTCTGTGGCCATCTCTTTTTACTACATACATAAGCTTACCTTTTATGGTTATTGAAAAAATTAAAGTAACTAGAAAACGAATTCCAGTACTTAAACATTGCGTGTTTTTAAATTAATTTTAGAGAATTACCAAATTCTCAATAGTTACTCGTTTCAAATCCGAAAAACGAATTTAAATGCGTCAAAAATTGCTATTGAACCTGCGACTTGGGGAAAGAGGTTCAACCTTTAAAAATAATCTGTAATCTTTTTTTAGTGTCTCTAGAAGATAGACGCTAAAATATTTTTTGTTGTCTAAAAATCTGCATCGAATGAAATTTTTTGAGCATCGCTGTCATTGTTCATCACACCTGATTTTTGATACTCCGCAACACGTTTTTCAAAGAAATTAGTTTTTCCTTGAAGAGAAATCATGTCCATGAAATCGAATGGATTCGCTGATCCGTAGACACGCTCACAACCTAACTCAATTAGAAGCCTATCAGCAACGAACTCTAAGTACTGTGTCATTAAAGTAGCGTTCATGCCAATTAAACTTACTGGAAGAGATTCAGTAATAAATTGTCTTTCGATATCTAAAGCATCGACAATAATTTCTTTGATTCTTTCTTTTGGCACTTTGTTTACCAAATGGTGATTGTGCAAGTGAACAGCAAAATCACAGTGTACGCCTTCGTCACGAGAAATCAATTCATTTGAGAAAGTTAAACCTGGCATTAAACCACGTTTTTTCAACCAATAAATTGAACAGAAGGCTCCTGAGAAAAAGATTCCTTCAACTGCAGCAAAAGCAATAAGCCTTTCAGCAAACGAATCAGACTCGATCCATTTTAAAGCCCATTCTCCTTTTTTAGCAATAGCCGGGAAAACTTCTAAAGCATTAAACAATTCCGTTTTCTCTGCTTCATCTTTAACGTAAGTATCAATTAATAAAGAATACGTTTCGCTGTGAATGTTTTCCATCATAATCTGGAAACCATAGAAAAACTTCGCTTCAGCATATTGAACTTCGTTTACAAAGTTCTCAGCCAAGTTTTCATTTACGATTCCGTCAGAAGCTGCAAAGAATGCTAAAATATGTTTAATGAAATATCTTTCATCGTCATTCAGTTTGTTATTCCAATCTGTCAAATCTTGGTGCAAATCGATTTCTTCAGCAGTCCAGAAACTAGCTTCCATTTTTTTATACCATTCCCAAATATCATGATGTTTGATAGGAAAAATAACGAAACGATTTTTATTTTCTTGTAAGATTGGTTCTACTTGAGACATGACAATTTTTGTTTAATTTTTATACCGAATTTTTTGCTAATTCAATAGACTACAAAGATTGTCAATTAACGCCAAAAATGAAAGTCAAACTTATTCACAATTTGCTGTAGTTTTTAACAACGTTAATTTTTTGAAACATTTTTCATACAATAATTAATTTACTGTAAATGAAACATTTAAAACCAATAATTATACCTGAAAGCCCCGTAAAATATAGACTTTTAAATATAAAAAGCAAGAAATTTTAAATAGTTTTAAAAAGTTTTTTTTGAATTAAAACTTTGTTTTTTTGAGTCAAAAAATGAAGAGCAAAAAAGGTATAAATCACACTTTAATTTTTAAGAATTTTTAAACTCTTCGGCTACCTTTTCTAGTTCCAAATACCAGTCTTCTCCAAAACGGCGAATCAATGCCTCTTTTACAAATTTGTAAACTGGAACTTCCAATTCTTTTCCTAACGAACAAGCATCATCGCAAATATCCCATTTATCATAGTTTACAGCTGCAAATTCTGTGAAGTCTTTTACTCGAATTGGGTATAAATGACAAGAAACTGGTTTTTTCCAATCCACTACTCCTTGATTGTAAGCTTGCTCGATTCCGCAAAGTGCCGTTTTTCCGTCAAAAATCACATAAGCGCAATCTTTATTATCAATCAGTGGCGTTTCTAGATCACCATCAGTCCCTTTTACCCAAGTCCCTTGCGCTTCGATTGCTTCGATTCCTTCTTTTCGTAAAAAAGGTTTCACTTTTGGAAAAATTTCTTCTAAGATTTTAGTTTCAGCCTCATTCAAAGGCGCGCCCGCATCTCCATCCACACAACAAGCTCCTTTACAAGCAGACAAGTTGCACACAAATTCTTTTTCCAGAATATCCTCTGAAATAATAGTTTTACCTAACTGAAACATGATATTTATTACTCTAATTTATAAAGTGCAAAGATAGTCAAAGAAAGGAGATAAAATAGGATGAAAATTTAACCGCAAAGTTCGCAAGGATTTGCGCAAAGTTTCGCAAAGTTTATACGCACACATTTCCAATACCCATTTTAATTTGCGAACCTTGCGAATTTAATTTTGCGTGCTTTACGGTTAAACCTATTATAAGTTTTACTAAATGCAAAAGAAAACAATAATTGTTACAAATATCACTTTTTTAACCATTAAAACATGTTTTTATAACAAAAGTGCATTGTATTGAAAAAACACCTAACTTTATTAACTACTTTTGCAGCAATTTTTTAAACCCTAAAAATCAAAGCGATATGTTAGAAATCGATTTTAAAGAAATCATTACCGTTAGTATGGTGCTTTTTGCCGTAATTGATATTGTTGGCTCGATTCCGATTATTGTGAATTTAAGAGCAAAAGTTGGACACATTGAGTCTGAAAAAGCTTCTATCGTTGCGGGCGCTATCATGATTGTTTTTCTTTTCGTTGGAGAAGGTTTACTGAATTTAATTGGTATCGATGTTCACTCGTTTGCCGTTGCTGGTTCATTTGTTTTGTTTTTTTTGGCTTTAGAAATGATTTTAGGAATCAGAATCTATCGTGATGAAGAACCAGGATCTGCTTCTATTGTACCGCTGGCTTTCCCTCTAATCGCTGGAGCAGGAACAATGACAACCTTGTTATCACTTCGATCTCAGTTTCATACTATTAATATTATCATAGCGATTGTCTTAAATATTATCTTGGTTTACATAGTTTTAAAGTCTTCTAAAAAAATCGAGAATCTACTAGGAGAAAACGGACTTGGAGTGGTTCGCAAGACATTTGGAGTAATACTTTTAGCAATTGCTGTTAAATTATTCGCTGCTAATGTTAAAGGTTTGTTTGTCTAAATTTTATTTTTATAAATTTACCCCGTAAAATTTCTAAAATACAACTTTAAGGCAATTTCCCCATAAAGTTCTACTTTATTATTTTAGACAAAAACAAAGACAACCTTATGAAAATTTTCACTTCAATCTTAGTGCTTTTGGCATTAGCTTTAATCGTTTTTAATATTACGCTATTAGACTTTAAAAACCCTTTTCAAGGAGATAGTATGGTAGCTTTTATTGGAATCGCCGCTTCATTTTGCGCTGTTTTGATTCTTTTGATTTTTAGAATTTCAAAAAGAATTGAAGAAAAAATGAATGACAACAGATAATATGTTTGATGTTTTAATTATTGGCGGAGGAGTATCTGGCATGTCTTGTGCTCTAGTCTTAGGATCCGCAAAAAACAAAACTTTTGTTACTGACAAAAAAATCGGAATTTTTACTCATCAGAAAAATTCTTCTTTACAAGAGGCAATATTTTATAACGCTTACGGAATTACACCAGGAAAATTAGGTTCTGAGCTTTTAACTGAAAGCACACAGCATTTAGCAACAACTTACCCGCACATTACTCAGATTTCAAATGAAAAAGTAATGAAAATTGAAGGCAGTTATCCAGAATTTACCGTAGTAACCAACAAGAATTCATACCAAACAAAAAATATCGTGGTCGGAATTGGTTCTGCCAATACTTTCGACATTGAAGGTTTAATGCAATTTGTTGAACCTCATAAAAAAGCACTTCCAGAAAAACAGCGTATTCAGCTTAAAAACGAAGATCACAAAGTAGCAGACGGCATTTATGTTATCGGTACTTTAGCGGGTTGGAGAAGTCAATTGGCAATTGCAGCCGGAAGTGGCGCTGCTGTAGCGACAGACATTCTTACTTTATGGAATAACGGCGTACAGACTCACGCTCATGATAGCACTCGATAATTTTTTGCTTTTACCATTAAGAGATTAAGATAAATTAAGTTCTATTTTAATGCAAACTTAATTACCAAGTTTCATTAAGAAAAAACTCCAAACAGAAAAAACCATTAAGAGATTAAGAAAACAGCTATACAGCTTAATAAACTTAATCTCTTAATGGTTTAAAATTTCATGGCTAACTTATTTAACCGAAACGATTTCTGTTACTTTAATATGGTTTTCATCTTCAGATTTCCATTTTTCTCCTTTTACAGACACTACATCTCCAATTTTTAATTGTTTGTAATTCTGAGGCCCGCCAACGTTTACAATACTGATTGTTGCAAAGTAAACTTCTTTTGCGTCTGTTGTAATTTTGGCCGTGTAACCATCTTTACCTGCTTCTATACCGTCTACTTTTCCTGAAACTACAGCATTAGCATCATTTTTCATAGTTGTGCAAGAGATTACAAAAGTCATTAAAAGCACTAGAAAACTTACTCTTTTTAAATTTTTCATATATTATTAGTTTAACCGCGAAGTTCGCGAGGATTTACGAAAGGTTCGCAAAGTTTTATTTTAAGTTACTATTATTTTATTGCATCAAACTTTACGCCAACTGAACACAGCTCCCTGCAATAACTTTTAGATTCTTACCCGATTTTTTCCAAACCCTTAAATATTTGAAAACTCCGCTGATTGCATTTCCGTCATAAGCGCCTTTTAAGGCAACTGTAACCGTAACCACTGCAGAATCATCAATTACGTTGACAATTTGATCTGATGCTTCCAAAGAATTAATTTTTAGCTTTCCTGAACGATATGATTCCAAATCAAACTCTTTCGTTATGGTTTGTCCGTCGGGCATATTAAACAATAAATCATCATGAAGAATTGTTTCCAAAGCCATAACATCCGATTTTTTAATTGCAGTCAGGAGTTCTATTTCTGCATCAACAACGGTTTCTATTTTCATGATATAAAGATTGAGGTTATTTCTTTGGAGCTAGAATTGTCTTTATCATGGCATCATCTTTCAAGATTACATCATAATAATACAATTCTCCAAACAGCTGTCGTGCGAATTCAGCTGTAATATGACGGTTTACGAGCGATTTCGTTTTATCCAATTTCAAATCCAATCCCGTCATTAAAATATAGTTTTTAAATCTTTTGAAATAAAAATCTGAGTTCTTCATTTTTGCCAAAAAATCATTAAAATTATCTCCAGCAAAAGCATTTCTGTTTTTATCTAATTCTTCAAAGACAAAATGCCCTACAATTCCAGTCTGTAGCAAATATGCAACATTTTCATTTCCATGCTCTGCTTCCATTGGAACAAAAACATCTGGAACAATTCCGCCACCGCCGTACACTATTTTTCCTTTCGGAGTTTTGAATTTTAAAGAATCGGCCACTTTTATACTGTCTTTTGCATACAATTCTCCAGTAGCAATTCTTGCTTCAGATTCTTTAAAATATTCTTCGTTCCCTTTCTTATACGGTTTTTGAATCGATCTTCCCGTTGGCGTATAATAACGCGCCACAGTCAATCTTACTGCAGATCCGTCGTTAAAGTCCATTTCTCTCTGAACCAAACCTTTACCGAAAGAACGACGTCCAACAATAGTTCCGCGATCATTATCTTGAATGGCTCCTGCTAAGATTTCACTAGCCGAGGCACTATTTTCATTAATTAAAACATAAACTTTCCCTGTTTCAAAACTTCCTGCTTTTGTTGCATACGTTTTCTCAGTAGAACCGTTTTTGCTTTTCGTGAAAACGATTAATTGTCTGTCTTTTAAAAACTCATCGGCAATAGCAATAGCTTCTTCCATATAACCGCCTCCATTATCGCGGAGGTCAATTACAAGCGACTGAATTCCTTTTTGTTTTAATCTCGTTAAACCTGTTTTGAATTCGTTGAAAGTAGTTTCTGCGAAACGGTTAATTTTGATATAGCCAATATTATTACCAATTAACATAGAAGCATCAACGCTTTTAATTGGAATAACATCTCGTTTAACTTTAAACTTGAGTTTCTTCTGTTCTGATTTTCTAAAAACAGTCAATTCGATTTCTGAACCTTGAAGTCCTTTTAATTTAGAAAACAAACTATCTGAAGGCAATTTTCTACCATACAATTTGGTTTTTCCTGCAAACAAAATACGGTCTCCAGATTTTATCCCCGCTTTTGCCGAAGGTCCGTTTTCTACTGGTTTTATAATCGCAACCGAATCTTTATACATATAAAAATTAATTCCGATTCCTACAAAATCACCTTTCATGCTTTCGGCAACCTCAGCTTGTTCGCTTGGCGGAATATAAACTGAATGCGGATCCAATTTAGAAAGAATATTATCGACCGTAAGATTTACAATCGAATCGGTATTGACGCTATCAACATATTCGGTATTGATAAAATCAATAAGTTTATTTAGCTTGGTTTTAGAGTAATTTTTAGCCAAAAGCTGGTCACTTGCAGGAGCGTTCATCACGCTTCCGGCAATTGTTCCAAGAGCAAAAGTCGCTCCTATTACGATTGGCAAATATTTCGAATTAAATTTCATTATTCTTCCAAAACAGGAATATGTTCTACTTCTACCCCTGCCTTTATTAAAAATTGGATTCCAGAATCATCTCGATATCCATCTTTATATACTACTCTTTTTATTCCTGACTGATGTATCAATTTACTGCATTCTTTGCAAGGCGAAAGCGTAATATACAATGTTGCTCCTTCGCAAGATTGCGTTGATCTTGCTACTTTCAGGATTGCATTTGCTTCGGCATGCAGAACATCCCAACGTGTCAATCCGTTTTCATCTTCGCAGCAATTTTCAAATCCTGACGGTGTCCCATTGTAACCATCAGAGATGATCATTCTATCTTTTACAATAATAGCGCCAACTTGTTTACGTTTACAGTAAGAAAGCAAGCTCCACTCTTTTGCAATTCGCAGATATGCTTTATCGTATTTATTCAGTTTTTTTACTTCCATTTAATTTATCTGTTCCAAATTGGGCTTTCAATAATCATCGGAATTACAACTCCGATAATAAAAGCCGACATTACAAGTGCCCAGTCGCGTTTTGAAAAACGGAAAACGGTCTGCACTATATATGAAATTACCAGAACAACAAAAACTACTATTAGCTGAGCAGCTTCTATTCCTAAGGCAAACTCTCCTAAAGGCAACAATTTTGAGGTGGCAGAACCTCCTAAAATTGTTTTGAAATAATTAGAAAAACCTAGTCCGTGAATAATTCCAAAGAATAAAGTTATGAAAAATACTAGATTTACGCCATCATTTTTTGAGGTCTTTCCGGCCGTAAACAAATGATAAAGAGCTGTTATTAAAATTGTAATCGGAATCAGGAATTCTACAACATTAACTTTTATGGCAATTATGCCGTAAACAGAAAGAATTAAAGCCAAGGTATGGCCAATTGTAAAAAGAGAAACCAATAAGAAAATTCTTTTCCAGTCTTTAAAAAGATACGGAACGGTTAAGGCGATTAAAAAAAGAACGTGATCGTAAGCATTAATGTCTAAAACGTGTTTTAATCCTATTTGAAAATAAATCCAAAATTGTGACATAGGTATAATGTAATTAAATAATTAGGGGTTGTAAACTTACGATTAATTTTCAAAATTAAAGATTCGGGCTACTAAATCCTGCAATAAAAATAAGTTAAATTTTAGCAGAAATTTAAAATCAATAATTTAAAAATAGGATTATATTTGTTATAATAAAACTTTATCATTATGTCATTTTCAGAATTATTTGATAGCGAATTCAAGCAAAGAAACAAAGGACACTTTTCTGCTATTGTTCGTGTAGCTTTAGCTGATGGGGTGGTTTATCCAGAAGAAAAAGCCTTTTTAGATAAACTTGCTTCTCGCTTAGAAATTACAGAATCGGAATATGAAGAAATTCTTAGCGATCCTTTAAAATATCCGATCAATCCACCTTATTCATATGTTCAACGTTTGGAGCGTTTATATGACCTAACTCGCATGGTGCATGTCGACCATCAGCTTGAAGACAAACAAGAAGTACTTCTAAAAAAGATAAGTGTTGCCCTTGGATTTACACCAAGCAACGTAGATTATATTATTGCAAAAGCATTGTCATTGGTTGACAAAAAAGTAGATGCAGATACTTTTATCTACGAAATGCAGCATATGCATAAATAGTATTCAGTGTTCAGTTTTTAGTATTCAGTTATTTTTACTGAAACTTGACTGCTAACGAAAATTAAAAAACAAAACCCGACAGGTTTTAAAAACCTGTCGGGTTTAATATTTAAAATCCAGACTAAAAACTGCGACTGTGACTGAACACTAAAAACTAATCACTCACTCAGCCGCCATAAATTCCTCGGCTTTTTCTACCATCTTATAGCTTCCGCAAAAGAAAGGTACTCTTTGGTGCAATTCGGTTGGCTGGATTTCCATAATTCTTCCAAAACCATCTGTTGCTTTTCCTCCTGCTTGTTCTGCTAAAAAAGCCATCGGGTTACATTCGTACAATAAACGTAATTTCCCTTTTGTTGCTTTTGAACTTGTAGGGTAAATATAAATTCCGCCTTTAATCATATTTCGATGAAAATCGGCTACCAAACTTCCGATATATCTTGAAGTGTATGGTCTGTCTCCTTCTTCTCGCTGGCAGTATTTAATGTAGTTTTTTACTCCTTGCGGAAAATGAACATAGTTTCCTTCGTTTACCGAATAAATATTTCCGTTTTCTGGAAATTTCATGTTTGGATGCGAAAGATAAAATGTACCTATCGCTGGATTTAACGTAAAACCATTTACGCCATGTCCTGTCGTATACACAAGCATGGTTGAAGTTCCATAAATTACATAGCCTGCTGCAACTTGATTGATTCCCGGCTGTAAAAAATCCTCGCTAGTTACCGGAGTTCCTATTGGAGTAACTCTTCTGAAAACAGAAAAGATAGTTCCAACAGAAACATTTACATCAATGTTTGAAGACCCGTCTAGCGGATCCATTAAGATCACGTACTTATTATTATGACAGTTGTCGCTCCCCTGAACTGTAATAAAATCGTCGTTTTCTTCAGAAGCAATGCCACAGACAATCTCACGGTTTATTAACGTCTGGATAAATACTTCGTTTGCATAGACATCTAATTTTTGCTGATCTTCACCTTGGACATTCTGTTCGCCTGCCGCGCCCACAATATCTACTAAACCCGCTTGGTTTACTTTATGATTGACCACTTTTGCTGCCAATCGAATAGAGTTGATAATTCGCGAGAGTTCTCCCGACGAATACTGAAATGCTTTTTGGTTCTCAATAATAAACTCTCCCAGTGTTTTATTGCGTTCTTCCATTTCTAAATCGTTATAGTTTTATTTTTAAGTCACAAATATCGCTTATTTTGTGAGAATGATTTAAAAATTATTTTGTTTGTTTGCTACTATTGTATATTTGCTAACAATCTGCAAAAAGCATCCAATAAAATGACGCTTTTTTAGATAATAAATAGTTAAAAATAAGAATATATGAATATTAGAAAAGGAAATCCTGAAGATATGAAATCGGTGTTAGGGCTTATTCAGGAGCTTGCAATATTCGAAAAAGAACCCGATGCGGTTGTTATTACA
Source organism: Flavobacterium sp. F52 (assembly GCF_000278705.1). NCBI lineage: Bacteria > Pseudomonadati > Bacteroidota > Flavobacteriia > Flavobacteriales > Flavobacteriaceae > Flavobacterium > Flavobacterium sp. F52. The sequence goes on from NZ_AKZQ01000025.1 coordinate 58,457, forward strand.
GAGGAAGATTTAGTGCGCGACGGATTTGGCGAAAAACCATTATTTCACGTTTTTGTTGCAGAGATCGAAAACGAAGAAAAACAAAAAGAAATTGTTGGAATTGCGCTGTATTATTATCGTTATTCTACTTGGAAAGGAAAGACAATTCACCTTGAAGATTTGATTGTAAAAGAAAAAATGCGAGGCACCGGTTTAGGTTCTGCTCTTTATGCTGAAATCATGAAACAAGGAAAACGAGACGGCGTGCGAAGAGTAGAATGGAATGTTTTGGATTGGAATACTCCAGCCGTAAAATTCTATGAAAATTCTGGTGCAAAAATCCTTGACACTTGGAGGGTAGTGCAGATGGATCAAGCAGGAATTAATTCGTTCTTAGAAAAATTATAAAAATATTATTCGCCACGAATTCACGAATTTTTATTCGTAAAGATTAGAAAAAATAATTCGTGAATTCGTGGCGGAAAAAAAATCTAAAAATCTAAAATTAAAAATGAGAGTATTTAAATTTGGTGGTGCATCGGTAAAGGATGCAGATGGAATTAAAAACGTGTACGACGTTTTACAAAAAGTGGGTTATGAGGATGTAATTCTTGTGGTTTCGGCTATGGGAAAAACAACAAATGCTCTTGAGGTTGTAATCAAGAATTACTTTGAAAAATCGACAGAATTAAACGCTTCTGTTCAGGAAATTAAAAAATATCACAATCAAATCTTATTGGATTTGTTTGAAGATGAAAATCATGCTGTTTTTGCGGCTGTAAATGCTCAGTTTGACGAATTAGAATACTTCTTGGCCCATAATAAATCTCCAAATTACAACTTTGTTTATGATCAGGTGGTAAGTTTTGGTGAATTGATTTCGACTAATATCTTAAGTCATTATATGAATTTCAGAGGAATTCAGACGCAATGGCTTGATGTTCGTAATTTCATTAAAACGAATGCAAACTATAGAGATGCTGAAGTTGACTGGGAAACTACACAGCAAAATATCAGCAAAAATGTTCCAAGAAAACAATTAAACATTACACAAGGTTTCTTGGGTGCAGACGAAAATAATTTTACAACAACTTTGGGCCGTGAAGGTTCTGATTATACTGCCGGAATTTTTGCTTATTGCTTAAATGCAGAAAGCGTAACGATCTGGAAAGATGTTCCTGGAGTTATGAATGCCGATCCGCGTTATTTCGAAAATGCAAGTTTGCTAAACCAGATTTCATATCGTGAAGCTATCGAATTGGCATTTTATGGAGCAACGGTTATTCACCCAAAAACCTTACAGCCGTTACAGAAAAAAGAAATTCCTTTATACGTAAAATCTTTTATCAACCCATTATTAAAAGGAACTTGCGTTTCTAAAGGTGTTGATTTAGAACCGCAATATCCTTGTTTTATCGTAAAAAGAGAACAGCTTTTAATTTCGCTTTCTTCTATTGATTTCTCTTTCATTATGGAAGAAAACATCAGTGAGATTTTTGGTTTATTTCACGAATTCAAAATCAAAGTAAACTTGATTCAAAACTCTGCTATTAGTTTCTCTGTTTGCGTGGAAGATAAATTTGGAAATTTCCCAGAATTGAATGCTATTCTTTCTAAAAAATTCAAAGTAGAATACAGCGAAAATGTAACCTTATATACAATCCGTCACTTTACAGAAGAGGCAGCGCAAACTGTCGAGGCAAACAAAGAAGTTCTACTAAAACAAGTTAGCCGCGAAACAATGCAGATTGTCACTAAAGAATTAATCTAATATTGCTTTATAAAAGGTAATTATTTAATTCAAAAATTATTGAAAAGGCTTCACATAATTGTGAGGCCTTTTTTTTACGAAAGAATTTTCTTTATTTAGTCAATTTTTGATTATATTTACTTTTCTTTCTAAAGAACTTAAAATGAGCAAAAAAGGCTTCTTATTAGTTTTCATTATTCTTGGTTTATTATACATCAGTATATCTTTAAGTCCATTGCTTTCAAAAGACATAAAAGACATTTCTTATTCAGATTTTAAATTGGTAATTGGTCCGTTTTTATCTACAGTTGCTATTCTCATTACTTATACACAACTTAAAAGGAGAAGAAATTAATTTACTAGTTTTTCCCTTTATTCAAGTGCTTTATAATGGTTTTCAAATCTTCAATTTGCAACTCATATTGCTTTATAATTTTTCTGTAAACTCCTAACATCGCAATTTCTGTTTGTCGTTCTGTATTCATTAGACTTTCATAAACAGAATCTCCTAATCCTTTTCTAACCAATTCTTCTGGAGATATTTCAAAAATCTGACATATTTTATTAAAATGAATAGCCCAAGAAGTACTTTCTCCACGCTCCATTCTTGCATAAGCAGATTGGGAAATTTGCAAATAATCTGCGGCCTCTTCTTGTGACATATTCTTTGATTTTCTCAAAACTTTTAGATTATCTCCTACAATTTTATTCATAATTAACATTTTAAAAACAAATATAAACATAAGAATTATTTTACAATTATTCGAATTTAGGTTTTTAATAACCGATTTTCGGTTGAGACTATTTCGCGACCTATTATAAATTTGCTATATCATTTATTCTGATAATCTAATATTAACCAATAAATTTTAAAAGCATGAAAAAATTAAAATTAACACAAATGGAAATTTTAATAGGTGGTCAAGCAATAGAAGCGGATCAAAATGCCGAAACATTTGATGATGGGAGAAGAATTAACCTTGATTGCGGAATAGGTTTAGCTGGATTAGCTCTAACAGTTGTTGGCGCCGCTGCAGTTGTAACCACAGGAGGAGCTGCTCTTTTTGCCGCAAGTTTCATACTGGGTTCTATTGGAACAGCGCGATCTTGTTAACATAAATTTGAAAAAAATGAATTTACAATTTAAAAAATGGCTGTACTTTGTTATCCTATTTATAGCATGTGGATTAACAGGCTATTATATTTATAGGTATTTACAAACTAAGGACTTCTATTTTTTAATTAGCACTTTAGCAATGCTATTACTAGCTATTGGAAGTTTTATACAATGGAGACATATTTTCAAGATTTTAAAATAACGAATCTTATACATCATCCATTTTATTGTAAGATGGGATTTAAATTTTCTTTATAAAATATGAAATGACTTCAAGATAATAAATAAGAAATTTACCTTAAAAACACTATTTCCAAATTTAAACGCATTATTCATAAATGAATAATGCGTTTTTAGCAAAAACAATACATCTAATAAATGAAAAACATTCTACTTAGATATGGTTTACTTTCTATTTCTTTTATAATCATAACAGAAATAACAAATAAAATTATAAATCTAAAAGACCTGCTCCATCATTTTTTAATTGATTTTTTGTCTGTAGATCAAATAAACAGTTATTTTGAATTTCAAGATAAATGGCATTGGTTAATTTATCTATACATTCCTCTAATAATCTTAATTAAGACTTCTGTAATTTCACTGATTATATATATTGGACTGTTTTTATTATCAAAAGAAACAAAGTATAATCAATTATGGAATGCAACTATAAAAGCAGAATTTATCTTTTTGCTAGTACCCATTTTTAAAATCATATGGTTTTATTTTTTTCAACCGAATTACGATTTAAATGATATTCAGAATTACTATCCGTTATCTGCACTTAACATCATTGGTTATAAAGGATTAGAAGCTTGGTTTATTTATCCCTTTCAAGTACTCAATCTATTTGAGTTTGTCTACGTTATTTACTTGGGTTTTGAAATTGGCAAGCTAACCAATACCAATACAGATTATGGGCTTAAAATCGTTGGAATAAGCTATGTCCCCTCTTTAGTTTTATGGGTTGCGACGGTCATGTTTTTCACACTTAATTATAGCTAATATGGCAAATTTAAAAAAAGTCCTTTTTGTCTTATCCACCCTTATGATTATAGCATACCTAATCGATTACTTTTTTAATAATGCTGAATTACTTCAAACCATATTGGGAATCATTCCAATGATCTTACTAATTATTATAACCCAATTAAAGGAAGACTAAAAAAAATGAGAAAATCGCTCAAAAAAATTTTCGTCTTATTATTTTCGATTATTTTTCTATTTCTAGGACATCAAATAATCACAAAATTAAACTATAAAAAAGAGGTTCAAAACAATATCAAAGTTATCCCTGAATTTTCTTATCTAAATATAAATGGAAAAGATTTCACCAATGAAGATTTAAAAAAAAGCATTCCTGCACTATTTATTTATTTTAATTCCGAATGCGAGTATTGCAATGAAGAAGCACAAATGGTAAATAATAACATTGGGAAATTCAAAGACATTCAGATCGTTTTTATTTCATCTGAAAATAGCAATCAAATAAAAGAATTTGCACAAAAATTTAAACTCAACCATTATGATAACCTTCATTTTTTGCATGATAGTAAAACTACTTTTGCTTCTACATTTGATGTAAACACCTTGCCTTGCCTTGTACTTTATGATAAAGACAAAAAACTTATCGAAAAAATTAAAGGGCAGACCAAACCTGAAATCTTGATTAAAAAATTAAAGATAGAATAAATGTCTACTGTAGATTTAAAACATATTACAAAAACGCATACCTTACAATTAGATCAATCTGATTGTGGCCCATCTTGTTTATTATCTATAATAAAATTATATAATGGAAATAGTTCTTTAGAAAAAATCAGAGAATTAAGCGGTACAACCAAACAAGGCACTACTATGCTTGGTTTATACCAAGCCGCAAATAAATTAGGCTTTAATGCGGAAGGATGTCAAGCTGATATTAATTCCTTAATTGAACATAATAAACCTGTTATTTTACATCTATTAATCGAAAATCAATTAGAACATTATGTAATTTGCTATAAATACTCTGAAATAGAAGGTTTTTTAGTTGGTGATCCCTCAGTAGGTATTTATAATTTATCGATCGAACAATTAGAGAATTTTTGGAAATCTAGAACTTGCCTTATACTTGAACCTAACGATACTTTTTTAACTCAAAAAAAAGAGAAGGACAACCAAAAAAAATGGTTTCTAAATCTCCTAAAAGAAGATTATAAATTAATTTGGATTTCTGTTTTACTTGGCGTTTTTGTTGCAGGTCTTGGATTAGCAATGGCTTTGTTTTCACAAAAACTTGTAGATGATATTCTTCCATCTAATAATATCAAAAAATTAATTTCTGGCATTATTCTTCTCGCTGTCTTACTATCTGCCAGAGTAGGAATATCTATTGTAAGACAATATTTTCTCCTGAAGCAATCAAAAGATTTTAACAATCGAATAAATAATTCTTTTTTTAAAGAACTATTACAACTTCCTAAATCTTTTTTTGATAACAGAAAAACGGGTGAACTGGTTTCAAGATTAAATGACACACAGCGTATACAAAACGTTATCAAACTTCTAACGAGTTCTTTAATAATAGATATACTTGTATCAATAATTTCATCCGTATTCTTATTCTTTTATTCTTGGGAACTAGGATTAATATGCATTTTAAGCATCCCTGTTTACTTTTTCATAATTTATCGCAACAATAAAAAAATTCTACAGTCTCAAAAAAAAGTGATGCAAAGTTCTGCAGCCAATGAGAGCAATTTTATAAATACGATTCAAGGAATCTCTACTATAAAAACAGATAACAAACAATCTATTTTTAATCAACTCAATAGACAAATTTTTGCTCATTATCAAAACCAAATATTTAACCTCGGAAAAATCAACATTTCCCTTTCTTGGCAATCTGGCTTTGCAAATGTTATGTTCATTATCGGAATTTTAATTTATACCTCTTTGCAGGTTTTTAATAAAGAAATTAAGATTGGAGAACTGATGGCTATTTTAGGTATATCGGGTTCTTTGCTACCGTCAATTGCTAATTTAGCTTTAATATCCATTCCTATAAATGAAGCAAAAATTGCATTTAACAGAATGTACGAATTTGCATCTATTGAAAAAGAAAACGAAGATGGCTTAGAAATTTTTGAAATTGAATCTATTTCAATTCAAAATCTCTCTTTTAGATTTGCAGGGCGAAGTCTTTTATTTCATGATTTACATATAGAAATTGAAAAAGGCAAAATTATTGCAATTGTTGGAGAAAGTGGCAGTGGAAAAAGTACATTAGGTCAAATACTAAAACGCTTTTATCCGTATGAAATCGGAAATATAACAGTTAATAATAAATATAAGCTTTCTGAAATTGGATTAAAAAGTTATAGAGAATTATTAGGTGTAGTCCCACAGGAAATAACAGTTTTCAACGGAAATGTATTAGACAACATTTTGTTGGGAGCTACAGAAACGCTTGAAAACATGATTGATTTTATCCGCAAATATGGTTTTGAATTTTATTTTGACCAATTACCTCAAGGACTTATGACTATTGTTGGAGAAGAAGGTATTAATTTAAGCGGCGGACAAAAACAGATTATTGCTTTGGCAAGAGCTTTATATAAAAAGCCTCATTTTTTAATTCTCGATGAGGCAACATCTGCAATGGACAGAAATACTGAAAATTTTACAATGCAATTACTTCAAAAAACAAAGCCCAATTGTGCAGTATTATTCATTTCTCACCGTCTTAATAAACTTAAAAATATAGCTGATACCATTTATATACTAGAAAATAAAACAATATCAAATTTTGGTAATCATGAAGAATTAATGAAATCCAGTAATTTTTATAGCGAGTATTGGAACGAACAATTAGTATAAATATTTTTTTAATCATGAAATCAAAAAATCATAAGCCATATATTTTTATCTATAATTACATTTATAGTCCCCTAGTTGTGTTAGTAATGTTTTGGATATTCTTCTTTAAAGGAGAAAGATTTTCCATCGAAAAAATAATTAATCAGCGATATGAGCCAAGTCTATATATAGCTATAGGATGTGCAATAGGTTTTTTGCTAATTATGAGGTACAATAAGAAATTTCCTAAAAAATAAATCTATCAATTCTAAACATTGCTAAATCACATTTTATGATTAAGTCTAAACAAAACTATTTGCTATCTATTTATTTTTTTCTGTTATGTTTAACCCTTGTTGCCAACCTTAACAGGATTAACTAGCGCTATTTAAAGAAACAAATTGTATTAAATAAAGAATATGAATAATATTGAACCATCCGAAGAAGAAAAAAACAATTGGAGCCAAGATCCAAACAATTGGATTTGGGGAATTTTCTATTATAACCCACAAGACAAAAGAATGTTCCCGCCAAAGAAAATAAAAGAATTGGGCTGGACTATAAATTTTGCCAACTCAAATTCTGTTTTTCTTTGTGTTGTGCTTATCCTTATTTTAATGATTCTAGGTGAACGTATAAAAAGATAATTTATTGATAAAAAATTACACGATGACTCGCAAAAACTTAATCTTGCTTCTTTTAATTCTAATTATAGTATTTATTGGCTTTAATTTATACTCACTTTTTCAAAGAGAAAATCCAAAAGATATATCATTTTCAGATTTCAGGTCTTCGATTGGTCCTGCCTCAACCTTTATTGCTGTCTTTTTAAGCTATAGAGCAGAAATCAAAAAAGAAAAACATAACAATACATCTATTTAAACAAACATTATGTTATATCGATTATGAAAAATATAACTCTTCAACTATTTATTGTTGCTTTTAATATTATTGCATCGTTACTAATTTTTGGTGATGAAAAATTACTTTTTCACATTGATGATATTTGGATCCATTTTTTGTTTGTGTTACTGATAATATGGAATCTAATATTATTCTATATGCTAGCAAAACCAAATCGCAAGTAATATTTAGTATGAGACTCCGCAGATAAATGTCATCTCGCCCTATTATTTTCTGACTGTTCAACTTCCGACTTTCTATAAGTCGTCTTTTTTGAGTCTCCAAAATTGTAAGTTGCAATTAGTTTAAAATAATCAGTACTATAGGTTCGGTGATAATAAATTTGGGTTCGCCCGACATTATAATCGCCAGAAACCATAAACTTATGAAAGATGTCATTTGCGGTAAAATTGAGTTTTAGTGCATCTTTAAAAAAGTTTCTTTCTATTCCTAAAGTTACAGTCGAACGACCGTTTTCGCTTCCTAATCCATGGCTTCTATCACTTAAATACCAAGCTAAAAACTGCAATTTAAAGAGTTTTGGAATTGTAAATGTATTATTAGTATATAAATAAATCTGAGGTTCTACTGGACTAAAAGCAAATGCATAATAATTGTCTACAGATTTCTGCCAAGTGATACTTGCTGTATTAACAGAATTCCACCATTTGTAATTGAAAGATCTAGAAAGCGAAGCAAAAAACGTATGCCCTTTTTCTAGATTCAGTGCTCTTAAAATATAACTGTTTGGTGTATCTCCGCGTAAAGCGGCTGCAGAAATAGGATCAATTTTATAAGTGTAGCCGACTTTAAAATCGAACTTTTTGTACATCGTGCCTATTTCAAAAGCATGTGTTTTTTCTGGAAGCAGATTTGGATTTCCTTCAATTGTAGTAAAAGGATCCTGATAAATCACATACGGATTTAAAGCCTGATATCTAGGTCTTGTAATTCTAGAAACATACGAAAAATGTCCTTTCCAGTCTTCTGAAAGATTAAAGTTTAAAAGTGCGTTTGGAAAAAAATTACTGTATGATTTCTCATATTTCTGAATTCCGTTGGCATTTGCAAATAAATCATAACTCGTTTTTTCTGCCCGTACGCCAAGAGAAAAATTGACTTTTTCGTTTAATGTTCTAATATAATTTAAGTACGCGGCAGCAATTTTTTCATTGTATTCAAAATCACTCGAAAGCTCATCATCGAGTTCAAAATCTACATTATCATTAGAAATCAAAAAATCCGTTCCAGAGTTTATTGTGGCATGGCTAAACTTCGCTCCTATTTCTAGTTTTGTTTTTTCGTTTATTTTCTGCGAATAATCGGCTTGAACTGCGATTATATTAATTCTGCTGCCCACATTATTCTTCAAAAATCTTTCAGAATTTATCTGTTCAACCAAACTATTTTCTTCTATAAAATCTCCTATGGTCTGATTATAATTTGAAAATTGTGATCCTATAAATAATGTTGAACTTTTAGCAGTTGTCCAATTATAATTCAAATTGATAAACTGATTTAATAAAACATCGTTTCGGTCAACATCTGTGGCGTAAAAACTTTTTCCTGAATTGTTTGTTATGGAATTCCTGCTTTCTGTAATGCCGCCCAAATCGTTCACATTTCCGCTATATGCCAATGAAATATAATTATTTGGAGAAAAACTATATTGAAGTCCAAATCCAAAATTTGAATAATTATTGAATCTTCTTTTCCAATCGGTTGTCAATTCAGATTTCATAAAATCATCAGGATTTGCGCGTGTTCGAGTCGTGTACAACAATTCACGGTTTCTTCCTAACTGTAAACCGTAATTGGTGATAAAAGAGAATTTTCCTTTAGAATAATTAAAATCCAAAAGCGTATTATAAATTGTTCCGCCAAATTTAGAAACGGTTATGTGCTGATTGACAGTCCCCATTGTACCACTTTCAATATTTAGTTTGGTTATAATATTGATTACTGCTTTTCCTTCGCCGTCATATCTCGCAGAAGGATTGGAAATAACTTCGATCTTTTGAATCTGAGAAACGGGAATTGCAGCAAAGCGCTCGTAATTAATCAGAACTCCGTTGAGATAAATAATGGCTTCCCCTTTTCCGACCACGCTGATTTCGCCGTCGGCAACCACAACATTTGGCACTCTTCCGAGCAATTCACTTACCGAACTGCTGGTTGCAAGAACAGTTCCGTTTACATTGACATCAATATTGCCATTGGCTCCGTATTTTAATAATGAAGGTTGGCTTTTTACGACAACTTCTGATAGTTGATTAAGATTTTCTTTTACAATAATAGCACCTAAATCTATATTTTCTGTTCCCGAAAAATTCACATTCAAATAGCGATCTGCAAATTCTGCTGAAGTTAGTTTTACCAACACCTCTTTTTGATTTATATCTGATATTTGAAAAACACCATCTAAAAAATCCTGATGCTTTATTATTGTAGAATCTTTGACTGATACTATAGAAGCTGTTCCCATCATTAATTCGTTATTTGAATTGACGACTCTCCCAGAAATTGTCTGAATTGACTGTGCATTGGATTGCGTTACATTGAAAAGAAAACAATAAATGTAAACGAAAATTAAAATTAAAAACCTCATAAATTTTAGCGATTAAGTTTTGACTTTGATAAAACAAAAGTCAGTTCTTAATCCCTTTATAAGGTAATCGAAAGCGAAATCAGGAGTACGGATTTATAAATTAATACTCTATTTATGCCTGCAAAGCCTGAATTTGATAGTTTAAAGGTGTGGTTCCAGTATGTTTTTTAAAAGCCGCAAAAAAGGTTGATTTGGAATTAAATCCCACATCGTAACCAACAGATTCTAATGTCAGTTTATCATTTGAAGTTATAATTTCGCAAGCATTTTGAATTCTAAATTCATTTACGAAACTGGTAAAATTCTTTCCGAGATTGTTATTTAAAAACTGAGACAACTGATGGCTGGATATATTTACTTCTTTAGATAAATCTTTTAAACTCAAATTCGGATTTTTATATAATGCTTTTTCATTCATGATATTTTCCAATTTTTGGAATAAAATCACGGCTTCCTCATTGTTCAGTTTTTTATCTTTTTGAATATTAAGCAGAAATAAATCATCTGTTTTCTTTCTGTGCAAAAGAACCAAAATGATCAGGTATAAAATAAAGGTGAAAGCAAGCGCTCCCGTAATGCAGGAAACAAACGGAACTCGCGCAAATCCGAGAAAGTAAGCCATAAATATTGAAGCATTTCCCAGAAAAATCATTCCGAACCATCTCTCTGAAGGTGAAGAATCGGTATAATTCTGAGCTACTTTTTGAAGCAATTCTCTGTTTTCAAAACCAGAAATAAAGAAGTATGAAAACCATTGAAGAAAAATAGCTGTTACAAAATAATCATTCCATAAAACTGGATAATTTTGATATGGAAATACAAAACCAATTATTAGAATTACCAAAACCCAAGTGGCTAGATGCCATTTCCATTGTATCAAAATGTTGTTTCGGATTCCTGATTTTAAAACATAATACAAAAGCGGACCAATTAACATACAAGCTGAAAGCCCAATTTGAAGATAGATTTTAGACAGGTCATTATTAAAGTAAACCAAAACTGTAACCACAATTCTGGTACTTAAAATAAACAAAAGCGCACCAAGAAAAAGATTAGAAAGATATTTTTTCTTCGTAAAAAATAAAAAATACAGACTTAGAATAAATCCGTTGAAAGCGCCCAAAGCACCAAAAAAGAATAACATTTCTTTGCCTATACTCATATTTTAAGTTTGTAAAGCTTGAAGCTGATAGTTAAGCGGAGTAGTTCCCGTATGTTTTTTAAAGGCCGCGAAAAAAGTAGATTTAGAATTAAAACCAACATCATAGCCAACGGATTCTAAAGTCAATTTATCTGAAGATGTAATAATTTTACAAGCTTCCCTAATTCTAAATTCGTTTACATAACTCGTAAAATTCTTTCCTAAATTGTTATTCAGAAACTGCGATAATTGATGGCTAGAGATATTAATTTCCTGAGACAAATCTTGAAGGGTCAGATTCGGATTTTTATACAAACTTTTTTCAGACATAACTTTTTCCAGTTTTTCTGACCAGATTAATGCTTCTTCCGAATCTATTTTTTTATTCGAAGTCTTTCCATTCAATAAAAATAAATCGTCGGTTTTTTTTCTGTACAAAAGAATTGAAATTCCTAAATATAAAATGAATGAAAAAACAACTGCGCCACTTATATAAGTTGCTGCAGAAGCTCCCATAATGGCCAAGAAATAAAACAGAAATAAGAGAAAATTACCAAAAAACAACATTCCGAACCACATTTCTGACGGAGTTGTTTTTTCTTTTCTACTCAAGATTTTTCTTAGAACACCACGAAGTTCAAAACCAGCAAAAGCAATATAAACCAACCATTGCAAATAAATGATTCTTATAAAAAAGCCTCCCCAAAATTTCGGATACATTTCATACGGATATAAAATGCCGACAGCTACAATAAAAATTGCCCAAAATGCCAAAATAAATTTCCAGGATTTGGGCATTGTTTGCACTTCATCAATAGCCGATTTAATAAAGTAATACAAAAAAGGTCCGATGAAAAAACAAGCTGTAAGTCCAAATTGCAAGTACATTCTTGGCAATTCGGGATGAAAATAAACAAATACAGATTTCCCAATTCGGATACTTAAGGCAAACAAGAGCGCTCCAAGGAAATAATTGGTTAAGTATTTTTTCTTGGTAAAAAAGAAGAAATAAACCCCGAGAATAATTCCGTTGAAAGCTCCTAAAGCACTAAAAAAGAATAAAAGTTCTTTGCTAGTATCCATAATGTAAGTTAGTTATATCAAAACAAAGCTAAAAAAAAGATTGGCTTACTATGCGATTTTTTCTGCAATTATTTTTTTCTCTGCGATTTTAAAAATCTCAAAATGCTTCATTTTTCAATAAATAAAAGCCTCGTAATTTCTTGATTATAAATACTACTTTTGACTTTTTTAGAGTTAGAGTATTTATGTTGAAAAAATTACTGTTTTTGACGGTTTTCTTCTGGTTTTCTGCGCTTCAAGCTCAGGAAACTGAATCGCTGTACAAAACCAAAAAAGTAGTTGTTTCAAAAGATACCATTCGTCTAGAAAAAGTGGCCATCAACTCTGGATTTTTCCAAATTCTGAATACTAAAAATGAGCCTATCGATTCGACTTCTTATAAAGTCGATTTTCAAAAAGGCTATTTGCTTTTAAATGAAAATTTCCAATCGGTTTCAGATACTTTGATTGTCAATTATCTTAATTATCCTGATTTCTTAACCAAAGAATATAGCCTTTACAATTCGGATCAAATTGTAAGCGGTGATGTTGGAACAGACAAATTATATCGAATAGATAATGGTTCAAATGCTAAAAAAGCAACACCTTTTGATGGTCTGGAAACTTCCGGAAGCATTACTCGAGGCGTTACGGTGGGAAATAATCAAAGCACGGTTTTAAACTCCAATTTAGATTTACAGATTACAGGAAAACTTTCAGACAAAGTGAGTTTAAGAGCTTCGCTGCAAGACAATAATATTCCACTGCAAGATGGCGGTTATTCGCAGAAACTCGATCAGTTTGACAATATATTTATAGAACTTTTTAGTGATGACTGGAACATTCGCGCTGGCGATGTTTTTTTAGAAAATAGAAAAACTCAATTTTTGGGCTTTAATAAAAAAGTTCAAGGACTTTCTGCCAACTTTGATTTTGATACCGAAAAAAGCAAAACCAATGTTTTTGCCTCGGTTGCTTTTGTAAAAGGACAATATGCCAAAAGTACTTTTACGGGTCAAGAAGGAAATCAAGGTCCTTACAAACTAAAAGGCCAGAATGGCGAATTGTATGTTTTGGTGATTTCAGGCTCTGAACGTGTGTATGTAAACGGAGTTTTGCTAAAACGTGGTGAAAACAACGATTATGTGATTGATTATAATGCAGGTGAAATTGTCTTTACATCACTTTTTACGATTACTTCAGAAATGCGTATTAATGTTGAATACCAATATTCAGAGCGAAATTACAATCGTCTCGTAACATACGCAGGCGCTACACACGAAAACAAAAACTGGAGCTTTGGCGGTTATTTGTATTCTGAAAATGACATGAAAAATCAGCCTTTACAGCAAAATCTTTCTCCAGAACAAGTTCAGATTTTGAGTCAGGCGGGCGATGATGTTAATTTGATGAAAGCGCCTTCTGCCTATAAAGACAGTTATGCCGAGAATAAAATTTTGTACAAAAAAATATTGGTCAATTCGGTTGAAGCTTATGAATATTCAAATAATCCTGCAGATGTTTTGTACAATGTACGATTTAGCCAAGTTGGTTCAAATGCGGGAAATTATATCATTCAAAACAATAATTCTGTTGAACGTATTTATCAATATGTAGAACCTGTAAACGGAATTCTGCAAGGAAATTACGAACCCATTGTACAGCTTGTTGCTCCAATGAAACTTCAAGTGGCAACGTTTTTAGGGAAATACAATCCGAATGAAAAAACGCTGGTTGATTTTGAATTGGCCGTTAGCAATAATGATCAGAATTTGTTTTCGGGAATTGATGATGCTAATAATGAAGGAATTGCTTTTAAAACCAATCTTAAAAAACGTCTTTTTTCGAGAAGTTGGAATTTAGATGCTTTTGCAAATTATCAATTTGTGCAGCAGAATTTTAAATCGGTAGAACGTTTGTACAATATTGAATTTAATCGTGATTGGAATTTAGCAGGAACACTTTATGGCAATCAAAGTCTTTTGGTTACAGGTTTAAATTTTGATTTATTTTCGAAAAAAGAAACTTCAAATATTGGTTTGCTGACTTATCAATTTGAAAAATTAGATTTCAGCGAAAGCTATTCTGGAGCAAGGCATACAACAAACGCTTTATTCAAATTGAAAAATTGGACAATCGAAAACAACGGAAGTTTTCTAAATTCTGACGCCACAGCTTCGACTTCAAAATTCATTAGAAATCAAACCAGAACCAAATATCATTTTGGAAAAAATTGGGTTGGAGGAACTATGCAATTGGAAGATAATCAGGAAAAAGATAAAGTTACCAATCAGTTTTCGGCTTTAAGCCAAAGATTTTCAGAATATGGCGTATTTACAGGACGGGGTGACAGCACTAAAGTTTTTGTTGAAGTTGGTTTTCTGCAAAGGCGAAACGATAGTTTGCAAAACGGATTATTACAGCACGTTAATAATTCGCAGACGTATTATTTAAAATCAAAATTGATCCAGAACAAAACAACTGATTTAGCCGTTTATGCAAGTTATCGAAATTTAGATTTTACTGATAAATCTAGACAGAACGAACCTTCATTAAATTCGAGAATTTTATACAATGATCGTTTTTTTAATCAGTTTATGCAGATTGGAACGGCTTACGAAACCAGTTCTGGAACTATTGCACAGCAAGAATTTACATATGCAGAAGTCCCGACAGGACAAGGAGTTTATACTTGGAATGATTATAACGGCAACGGAATTCAGGAATTGGAAGAATTTGAAGTTGCGGTCTACCAAGATCAGGCGCGTTATGTTAGAGTCTTTTTACCGAATCAGATTTACATTAAAACCAACCAAAATAAGTTTTCGCAGTCTTTAACTCTGAATCCGTTGCAATGGCAGAATGAAAAAGGCTTTAAAAAATTGCTGTCCTATTTTTACAACCAGACCTCGTTTATAATGGATCGAAAGATTAAGAGCGATGGAGAAAAATTAGAATTGAATCCGTTTGATTCATCAGAAGACAATATTTTAGGATTGAATTCGAGTTTTAGAAATAGTTTATTTTACAATCGAGGTAAGCAGAAACATTCCGTTACTTATTCTTATTTGATTAATAAAGGCAAAAGTCTGCTTTCTGTAGGTTCGCAGCATGTGCAGAATTATTCGCATCAAATTCAGTACACACATTTATATCAGAAAAGCTGGCTGTTTAATTTCTTTACCAAAACCATAAAAACCGATTTGGTTTCTAAAGATTTTATCGAAAAAAACTATGATATTCAAGGCTGGCAACTGGCACCAAAAGTCAGTTATTTATTCTCAAAAAACACCAAATTGGATTTCTTTTACGAGCTTCAAAACAAAAAAAATCAGATTGGAAATTTCGAAACTTTAGATCAAAATAGAATCGGAACTTCTTTTTCTTATGCAGGCGAAAAGAAAGTGACGGTGAATGGGGAATTCTCTTTTTATGAAAATAAATTTAACGGAAATGAATTTTCATCAGTCGGTTTTCAGATGCTCGAAGGACTTCAAGCGGGATCAAATTTGGTTTGGAAACTGCTTCTGCAAAAGAACATTACGTCATTTTTGGATGTCAATTTAAATTATCAGGGCAGAAAAAGCGAAAAGGGAAATACGATTCATACAGGAAACGTTCAGCTTCGTGCATATTTTTAATGTGTTGCGAAAAAGATGACAATAAATTGTTTAATTTTAATTGAAATTTAAACTTTTAACCTTATGAAAAAATTAGTATTGTTCTGTTTGATGGTTGTTTTCTCTTCTAATTTTTATGCTCAGGAAACAACTGCAAAAACTACGAAAAGTAAAACAGAAGCTTCAGCAAAAAAAGCGAAAGCAAGTGCAGACAAAGCTTCGGCCGACGCAAAAAAGGAAGCAGCAAAATCTACAAAAGCAGCAGATGACGCAAAAGCTGCTTCGACAAAAGCCAAAAAAGAATCTGCTGACGCAGCAAAAAAGACAGCCGACAAAGAAGCTGCAAAAGCTAAAGCTGATGCCAAAAAAGCAACTGTAGAATCTGATAAAGCAAAAAGTACCGCTGACAAAGCAAAAAGCTCTGCTGACAAAACCAAAGCCGATGCCAAGAAAACGACCGCAAAAGCTGACGCTGCTAAAAAAGATGCAACAGCTGCCAAAAAATCGGCCGCAAAAACTTTAAAAGAAACTAACGAAAAAGCTCCTGCTGTCCCAGACAAAGTAACTGGCGAGTACAATGGCAAAAAAGTATATACAGGTCCAAGAGGCGGTAAATACTACATTAACAAAAATGGTAATAAAACGTATATTCAAGATTAAGTTTCTAAGATGCTGAGACTCTAAGTTGCTAAGCTTCTAAGATTAACAAATTAAGCCGAACCTATAGTTCGGCTTTCTTGTTTTCTAAACAGAAAATCTTTGAACTTAGAAGCTTAGCAACTCAGAAACTTAACACCTTAAATTAATAATTTGGTAATACCTCCGAAATAACATAAAAAACATATTTTTCTATCTTCGTTTTTAAAACTGTTAAAAATGAGTATAGATTATTCTGCGAATAAAACTATTTTAGTGGCTCCGCTAAATTGGGGACTTGGACATGCTACCCGATGCATACCTATTATCAAGGCGCTACAAGAGAATAATTATATTCCGATTATTGCTTCTGATGGAGTTGCTCTGGCTTTATTACGAAAAGAATTTCCTTATATACAAACTTTAGAACTGCCTTCTTATCATATTGAATATGCTAAAAATGGCAAAAACTTTAAATGGAAGCTGATTAAAAATCTTCCGAAAATGATTACTGCTATTTTGGATGAGAAAAAAATGGTGAATCATTGGATCAAAAAACATGGCATTGACGGTATTATCTCAGACAACAGATTGGGAGTCATCAGTAAAAAAGTGCCTTCGGTTTTTATTACGCACCAATTAAATGTTATGACAGGAAATACGACTTGGTTTACCAGTAAATGTCATCAGCATTTTATTAAAAAATACAATGAATGCTGGGTTCCTGACACCAACGAAAAAATAAACCTAACGGGAGATTTGGGTCATTTAAAAAATAATGAGCTGAATTTAAAATACATCGGTCCGCTGAGCCGCATGAAAAAAAAGGAAACTCCAAAAATATATGATCTAATGATTATATTGTCTGGCCCAGAACCTCAGCGTACTTTTTTGGATGAAAAACTGCAGAAAGAAGCGGCAAAATATCCTGGAAAAGTGGTTTTTGTACAAGGAAAAGTAGAAAAATCACAGGAAAAGTGGCAAGCTGGAAATGTTACTTATTATAATTTCATGAACTCCAAACAGCTCGAACAGACTTTTAATGAAAGTGAATTTGTATTGTGCCGTTCGGGTTATACAACCGTAATGGATTTGGCAAAGCTGGGCAAAAAAGCCTTCTTTATTCCGACACCCGGACAATATGAGCAGGAATATCTGGCGATAAAACTTCAGGAAGAAAATCTTGTACCATATGCGATGCAAGACGATTTTACCATTGAAGATTTATCAAAAGTAAAATCGTTTAAAGGATTGTCTCAATTTGAAAATAATATTGATTGGGATTCTTTATTTAAAGTTTTTGAAGACAAAATTGCTTGATTGCACGCGGATTAAACGGATTTTACAAATTGCTTTTCACATAAAAAACCTCCAATTAAAATTGGAGGTTTTTCATTTTTATAAAATAAATCAGTTTTTATCAGCGTCTTTGTGATAGCAAATCCGTTTTATCCTCGTACTGATTTTAGAAATTAAACTGCACTTGCAATCTTAGAACGTTTCCTTGCTGTCTGTTTACAGGCAAGACACTATCTTCAAAAGTTCTGTCGGCTACTACGTATTCTGCTGTAAGTTCAAATGCTTTAATCGGCTGCCATTCTACACCAAATTCGTAATCTCTAACCACATAACTTCTAGCATCTTTTTCGTATTTTTTTCCTCCGTCATAATATTGGAATTTGGCAAAAGGATAAATACGCTGTTTTTTAAGATCCCATTTGTAGTTTAATAAAACGTAACCTCCGTTCAAATCGGTTTGGTCAATTCTATTGGTTGCAGGATTGTATCGAGGTCCTGTTCCGATGTTGTATTCCGTCTGGATTCCGAATGGTCGTGGATATAAAACGAAAGTCGCTCCAACTCGCTGGTCTTTTACGTATTGCGGATCATTGACAACCACTCCTGGCGAAACTTCCCCCGTGAATGCCCATTTACCAGTATAACCTTGAATTCCAGGTTCTATAATCTGGCTTCCGATAACAAAGGGATATGTTATTCTAGACACAACATTTAAGTCTCTGTTTCCGTCTAACTTATTTGCAATCTGACCATTGTAAACTCCTAAAGCAAAAACCCCGAAGTCTCCAGAACCTTTGTAGCCATCTTTAACCAACATTTCAAAACGTTTTCTGATTTCGGCCGGCGCCCAATAAAAGAATATTCCTAAATCACGCTCATTTAAAATTGAAGAGTTGATGGCATCAGCACGGTCTAAAGTTAAACGCTGTGAACTTGACTGCATGTTTTCAAATCCGTATGGAATTTTACTCTGCCCGACACGTACCCGATATTCTTTTTTCTTATCAAAAGAAAGATCAAAATACAGGTCACGAATTTGAACAAAGTTCTGAATTCCTGTACTCGGCGAACTCGCAAAATCGGGTTGAAAATAGAAAAATACATTTGGATGCACTTGTCCAGAAAACACTAAACGGGCACGGCGAATAAAAAGCCCGTTGTTTGCTTTTGCATCTGGAGCCGTCGATGTTGTTCCCCAAGATCTATCGCATTGCTCACAGGAAACTTTATCATTTGTAGAAAACAAACCGTTATATCTGATTTGCGCGTAACCTCTTAAAGAGATTCTATCATACCAATGTTCCTCAACTCCACCTCCAGATTTTGTTTCCGGAAGTTTTGCTTTGTTTATAGAATCTAAAATACGAATTACTTCGTTTTTTACATCCTGTTTATTCAATTCTTGTTTGTTTGTTTCTTGCGCATTGGCTGCACAAGTTAGCAGCAATAAAACTGCCAATAGTTTTCTTTTTATCATTAGTTCTGTAATTCCCTTAATTTCAGGATGCAAAGATGGAGCACCTATGTTAAGAAATCATTAACCAGATGTTACTATAATAAAAATTTAATGTTATGGCCTAAATCGGAATGTTTATTTAGTGTTAAACACCTTTGTTTTAGGGCTTTTAGCAAAACTGACGTTACGATTTTTTAACGTCAGTTTTTGATGTTTTATTTGCTTTTTCGAGCGTAAAAGAGAATTCAGAGCCAATTCCGAACTCACTTTCTACATAAACTTTCTCTTTATGTGCTTCAATAATATGCTTTACAATCGCTAATCCTAAACCAGAACCGCCTTCAGATCTAGTTCCGCTTTTATCCACTCGGTAAAAACGTTCAAAAAGTCTGGGAATGTTTTGTTTTTCAACACCTTCGCCGTTATCGCTAATGCGGATTAAAACTTTTTTCTTAGTTAAGTTTACGACGCCAACTTCAGTCAAGCCGCCTTCCTTTCCGTATTTAATTGAATTGACAATCAGATTTTCCAGCACCTGCTGAATTCTATCCTTATCTCCTCTAATCATGACTGACTGTACATTTTTACTTTCAAAAGCCAGTTTTATTTTCTTTTTGTCTGCTTTCATTTCGAGCAACTCGAAAACATTTTGAATTAATTCGACAATATCAAAATCAGTCATATTCAAATCCAAATCGCCTGATTCTAATTTAGTAATCATATCCAAATCTTCTACGATATAGATAAGACGCTCTACTCCTTTTTCGGCGCGTTTTAAATATTTTTTTCTAATATTTTTATCGTCCATTGCGCCATCAAGCAAAGTAGAAACGTAACCTTGAACAGTAAATAAAGGTGTTTTCAATTCGTGTGAAACGTTTCCTAAGAACTCCCTTCTATATTGCTCACGAATTTCAAGCATTTCGATTTCGAGTTTTTTATCGGTTGCAAACTTTTTCACTTCACGAGAAAGCGTTTCCATATCGGTATTAATCGGCTGATTGATTAATGTTGTTGATTCTAATAAAGAAACCTCATCATAGATTTTCTTTACTCTTCTGTAAATAAAACGTTCTACGCGATATTGCAAAACCAGAAATGAGAAAATATAAATTACGATAATGAAGATTATTCCAAACGCAACTTGATGTTTTAATTGATTTTTATAAAATAATGACATTAGCATCAGTACAAATCCTGTTGTAAAGAGACTGATATATAATGCCGATTTTATGGCAAACTTGTATGTTTTTTTAAAATTAATTTTCATTGAAATAATTAACCATTAAGAGATTATTTTTCACCATATAAGTGATATAAGTTCATTTAAAAATAACTTTTTTTGGGAATAAATAATAATTTTGAAAAGCCCATCTTTATCAAAGTCAGGCTTTGACAAAAATGAGCTTTTTTATTTTAAAGTAAACTATAATTTTAAATGAACTTCTATCACTTATATAGTTCATTTTCTATAGAGAAATTAAACTTCAAATTTATAGCCTACACCTTTTATAGTTTTAAAAAGATCTTCGCCTATTTTTTCACGCAGTTTTCTGATGTGAACATCAATTGTTCTTCCTCCAACTACAACTTCGTTACCCCAAACTTTATCCAAGATTTCGTCTCTTTTAAAAACTTTCCCTGGTTTTGAAGCTAATAGATAGAACAATTCGAATTCTTTTCTTGGCAAAGCAATTTCTACATTGCCTTTTATGATTTTGTATTCCTCACGATTAATTTCGATTCCGCCTACATTTAAAGTATCCGTAACAACTTCCTGTTCTTTTAACCTTCTTAACAGCGCCTTTACTTTAGAGACCAATAATTTTGGTTTTATTGGTTTAGTAATATAGTCATCAGCACCGGCATCAAAACCAGCTACTTGAGAATAATCTTCGCTTCTTGCTGTAAGGAATGTTATGATAACATTATTTAACTCTGGAATTTTTCTAATATGCTCGCAAGCCTCCATTCCGTCCATTTCTGCCATCATCACGTCCATAATGATTAGTTCTGGCAGCTCTTTCTGCGCTTTTGCTATAGCATCTTTTCCATTAGAAGCTGTAACAATCTGATAGCCTTCCTGAGCAAGGTTATAGCCAACGATTTCTAAGATATCTGGTTCATCGTCAACTAATAAAATCTTAGTTTGTGTTTTTTTCATAAATAGCAAAAATTGAGATTTTTATATCGAAACTTCTTCACTAAACATTCGATATTTCTTATTTCACAGGGTAAATATACTAACAAAAGAACCTTTAAAAAATGGTGTTAACCGTAATTTAATCTCGTAACAATTTGATAATCTTAACAACACAAAAACATAACAAGTCGGTAACATGGACTTCACAGAGCGGTTCTTTCTTTGCACAAAAATAATAAGACACAAACACAACACTGAAAAAAATGAAATTCAATTTAAGATTTCTCTTTATTGCATTATTTATCTGTACGATTTCGATCGCGCAAAACAAAGGTACGATTTCTGGAGTTCTGACTGACAAAGATATGAACAACGCAGCTCTGCCATTTGCTAATGTTTTAGTTAAAGGTACAAATATTAGCGTAAATACCGACGTAGACGGAAAATATTCGTTAAGCGTAAATCCTGGAAATTATACTTTAATTTTTAGTTTTTTAGGATATGAATCTGTTGAAGCTCCAGTTGCTGTAAAAGCAAATGAAACTGTAACAGTTAATCAAGGCCTTTCGTCTGGAAGTTATACTCTTAAAGATGTAGTTGTAAAATCTTCTGCAGGAAACAAACAAAAAGAATCGGCATTATTATTAGATCAAAAAAATGCAGTTCAATTTAAAGCTGCTATTGGTGCTGAAGAAATTGCAAGAAAAGGAGTTAATGACGTTGCTAACGCTGTTGCAAAAGTAAGCGGTGTTTCTAAACAAGATGATTCTGGAAACGTATTCGTTAGAGGATTAGGTGACCGTTATAATGTAACTACTTTAAATGGTCTTCCGTTACCATCAAATAACCCAGCAAACAAAAACATTCTTTTAGAAATTTTCTCTACAAACATTGTAGATAATATCGGAATTAGTAAAACTTTTGAATCTCAAAACTATGCTGACTTTGGAGGAGCTAATATTGACATTAGTGCAAAGAAATTCAGCGGAAAACCATTCATTAACGTTTCAATTGGTACTGGTGCAAATACAAATGTTTTAGGACAAGATCATTTTTACCTTCAAGACGGACCTACTTATGCAGGATTTAAGAAAGTAGGAGTTCCGGATTCTCCACTATTGCCATACAGCTATTCAACAAGCTGGGACAGACAAGAAAGTAAAAATGTATTAAATGCTTTTTACACTTTATCTGGAGGAAAAAGATTTCAAATAAACGACGAAAGTTCAATTGGTGCTTTTGTTACTGGATCTTTCAGTGCAAAAAACAAATTTACTCAAGGTTACAGTCGAGGAGGTATTACTTCTGACGGAGATATTTATTCTGATTTTATCAGAACAGCTTACAAACATAATACTACAACAACAGTTATGGGTACTGCTGATTATAAAATCAATAACAAACATTCTATCTTCTTTACTTCTTTATTCTTAAACTCTAGTGAGCAAGACTATAGCGAGTATGAAGGAACTAATATTAACTTTGACGGTGGTGGAGATGCTCAACAGCAAATTAGCGGTTTTATCAAACGTGGAACTTTTGAAAGAACTCAATTGGTGGTAAACCAATTAACAGGCAAAAGCAAATTTAACGATCAGTGGAATTTAAACTGGGGAGTTGGATATAGTATTTCTGATAGCGCAATTCCAGATCGTATGCAGAACTCTTTCGTGTACGCGCCTAATGCTATTGATTACACGTTTTTTACGAATTCAAACATTAATAACCATAGATTTTTTCACGACTTGAAAGAAAATGAAATCGCTGCAAATATTGCTCTTTCTTATAACTTCAAAAAAGGAAGTGATGATACTTATAAAGGAAAAGTAACAGTTGGTTACTCAGGAAAATTCAAAGATGTAGATTATGATATGCAGCAATTTTCATTTTTCCCAAACAGAACTTCGATCTCTTTCCCTAAAGAAGACATTCACCATGTAGATAATTATTTAGATCCTGCACATTGGGGGTCTTCTTACTCAAACAGAATTCACCAAACATATAATGGAAATTTAGATATTAATGCTGCATTTGCTAATGTTCAATATTCTTTAACTGAAAGATTGAGCGTAATACTAGGAGCAAGATTAGAGCAATTAAATCAAAATGTTTTCTATATCACAACAACAGTTCCATCTGGAGGAAACTCTGACGATTCTAAATTCAATATTTTACCTAGCTTAATTTCAAAATATACTTTGAATGAAAGACAGAATTTAAAATTCTCTGCAAGTAAGACTTATACTCTTCCTCAATTTAAAGAAAAAGTGCCAATTATTTACGAAGATGTTGCACAAGCATACGAAGGAAATCCAAGATTATATGCTTCAACAAATTACAACTT
The DNA here is from genome assembly GCF_000278705.1 of Flavobacterium sp. F52. Lineage (NCBI taxonomy): Bacteria > Pseudomonadati > Bacteroidota > Flavobacteriia > Flavobacteriales > Flavobacteriaceae > Flavobacterium > Flavobacterium sp. F52. The sequence goes on from NZ_AKZQ01000025.1 coordinate 82,358, forward strand.
CGATTTAGGATGGGAATTTTTCCCTAAAGCAAGTGAGTTAATTTCGGTAACTGCTTTTGGTAAAATCATTCAAAACCCAATCAACGAAATGTTCTTGAACTCTTCTTCAAATGATATTTCTTATGCAAATACAGGAGACAAAGGAACTGTAGCTGGGGTTGAAGTTGAATATAGAAAAGATCTTTTTGAAATTGAAAAAAGAGACAACTTAAAAACAAAACTTTCTTTTGACGCAAACGGATCATATTTATACACTAAACAAGATCTGAGCAATGACAAAGTAAACAATGAAAATGATTTTGGAGCTAACTTTACTTTTACGTCAAGTAAATTAACAGGAGCTTCTAATTTCCTTGCCAATGCGAACTTATCATTCTTAAATGAGTTTTCAGAAAACACAGATCTTTCAGCAACAGTATCTTACTCTTATTTCTCAGATAAGTTAGCTGTAATTGGAACTTCAAGAGTTGGAAACATGGTTGATAAAGCCGTAAACAAACTCGACTTTATTGTAAACTCTAGCTTAACTAAAAACTTAAAAATTGGTCTTATTTACAATAACATCTTAAACCCAACTTTTAAGCGTGTACAAGAGCAGGGAGAAGTACCTGGAAAAGAGTCTGTAGGAGACATCACCGTAACTTCTTACAAAGCAGGTTCAGATCTTAGACTTACTTTAAACTATACTTTCTAAAAAAAAGATATTCAATAAATTACAAGAAGCGATTGGATAACCAATCGCTTTTTTTTTATCCAAAATTGAAATGTAAATTTTATATTAAGACAATGCATTTTTACCCCAGTATACTTAATGGATTGTTAATATCATCTTAACTCAGCAAAAACATATGTTCGTTTACTTTGCCTTGAATAAATAAAACAATAAAACACAACAAAATGAAAAAAAGTTTATTTGCAATGGCTGCAATATTAGGACTTACTTTGACAAGCTGTAGTTCTGATGATAATAACAAAAACACTAACAATAGTTCTTTTGTTTTAAAAGTTGACGATTTAAAAGGAGAAATTAAAGACGGTACAGTAACTTTAGATCCTACTCAAACTTATACTTTAACTGGAGGCTTAGTGGTTAAAGGTGGAGCTACTTTAGTAATTCCTGCTGGAACAGTAATCAAAAGTTCTCCTACTGCTGAAGCAACTTCTTTATATATCGCTGTAGAAAGAAACGCTAAAATTAACATCAATGGGACCGCTGCTAAACCAGTTGTTATGACTTCTGGAAAAGCATCTCCTGCTCAAAGTGACTGGGGTGGATTGATCATTGCTGGTAATGGTAAAGTAAATACTGGAGATAATGGTACTTCTGAAGTAGGTGGTTTAAGCTACGGAGGAAATGACAATGCAGATTCTTCTGGAAACATTAACTTCTTAAAAATTTCTTACACAGGTTCTAAATATACTGCTGAAAAAGAATACAATGGAATTTCTTTCTTCGGAGTAGGTTCTGGAACTATAGTATCTGATATTTACGCTTTCGAAAGTGGTGATGACGGAATTGAGTTCTTTGGAGGAGCTGTAAATGCTTCTAACTTAACAATCATTAACTCTTATGATGATTCATTAGATTTTGCTGACGGGTGGCAAGGTACTGCTACAAACGTATACATTAAAGGTGTTTCTAAAGCTGGTGTTGAAGGGTCTACTAACGCTAAAGATCCAAGTGGAGCTACTCCAATGACAAACGCTAAAATCAACAACATCTCTATCGTTAAAGGTGGGGCTACTTTCTTAGCTGACGAAAAAGCAATCAATTACAAAGAAGGTGGTGGAAAACAAACTTACACTAACGTATATGTTGCTGACGGAATGCCTGCTGCTCTTGCTAAATTATCTGCAGACGCAGGTGTAACTGCAAATCTTGCTGCTGGTAACTTTACTATCACAAACTATACTTTTGGAGCTTCTGTAACTGATTTTACAGGTCCTAAATTAGCTGGAACAACTACAGGAAACCTTGGAGCTGGTAACGGAGCTGAGTTACCAACTTGGGCTAACTGGACTAAATAATTAAAGTTAGATTCTAAAAATAGAAAAGCGGTCTGAAATATTTCAGACCGCTTTTTTTATTTTAGGATTCTTAGAGAGCGTAAAATCACACTTTTTCCTAATCACTTCGAACACATAATGTTAAAAACATCCTAAATATTTAGGATGTTTTTTTTTGGCGTCATTTTTGTAATTTTTTTTGTATATTTACGGTAATCAAATACATGCGATGGCAAAAAACTACTTTTATATTACTTTCTTATTGGCATTTTTCTTTACTCTTAGCGTCGCGGCGCAAGATAGTAAGCAATTACCAAAACCTCAAGAATCTACTTCTATTGAGGGTCTCAGCTTGTATCCTAACCCAGTGACAAACGGAAAAGTGTACATATCATCTAAAAACGATTTAGAGAAAGAAATTATTGTGTTCGATCTTTTGGGCAAAAAAGTATTGCAAGCACATTTAGTATCAAAAGAATTAAGTGTTTCAGAACTACCTCCTGGTGTTTACATCATCAAAATAAGCGAACAGAACGCTTCGGCAACACGAAAACTCATTATAAGATAAAAAAAGCTCCTTTGGAGCTTTTTTAGTTTACAGTCTCAGTCACAGTTTTCAGTTACAGACTTTGCGGAAAACAGTGACTGAGACTGTAGCTAAAAACTGAGATTGAGACTGCGACTGAAAACTAAAAAAAAGTATCTTTGCAAAAAAAAGTTTTGATCACAGCCAACGATATCTTTACCATTTCAAGTCAGAAACAATTTGAAAAAATAGCACTAAAAGTGTTTCGTTTTCAGCATGAGAACAATAAAGTCTATCGCGATTTTTGTGATTTTTTAAAAATCAACCCACAGCAGGTAAAATCACTGCAGCAAATTCCTTTTTTACCCATTCAGTTTTTCAAAAGTCACAATGTGGTTTCTAATACAGATCCTGCACAAGTAACTTTTACCAGCAGTGGTACAACCGGAATGATTACCAGCAGACATTTAGTGACCGATGTTTCCCTATATGAGGAAAGTTACCGCAAAGGATTCTCTCAATTTTACGGCAATATAGAGGACTACGTTGTTTTAGCCCTTTTGCCGTCTTATTTAGAACGAGAAGGCTCTTCGTTAATTTATATGGTTGAAGATCTGATAAAACTCTCTAATCAGCCTGAAAGCGGGTTTTATTTGCACAATCATGACGACTTAATCAAAAAACTTCTTGAATTGGACGAAGCAGGGCAAAATGTAATCTTAATTGGGGTCACGTATGCTTTGTTAGATTTAATCGAAAAACATCAATTCAATCTTCAAAATACCATTATTATGGAAACTGGAGGAATGAAGGGGAAACGCAAAGAAATGATTCGTGAAGAATTGCACGACATTTTATGTAAAGGTTTTGGTGTTTCATCTATTCATTCAGAATATGGAATGACCGAACTTTTAGCGCAAGCCTATTCTCTTGGCGAAGGTGTTTTTGAATGTCCTTCTTGGATGCATATTTTAGTTCGTGATCCTGAAGATGCTCTTACTTACGTGAATGATGGAAAAACTGGCGGAATAAATGTTATTGATTTAGCGAATATCAATTCGTGTTCTTTTATAGCTACGCAGGATTTAGGCAAAAAATATTCGAATAACTCTTTTGAGGTATTGGGACGTTTTGATAATTCTGATATTCGTGGCTGTAATTTGATGGTCTTATAAAAAAGATTTTTCACGTAGTAGAATCCAAACACCTTTTCGTAGGAATATACAGAATTTATTAACCCATTGTTAATATAAGAAAAATACTGTTTTCATATTTAAAATATATTTTTATTTCAAATTTTAAATATAATTCTTATGAAAAAAATTACTTTATTACTACTTGTATTCACTCGTATTGTAAGTTGGTCACAAACCTACAAATTTCATACATTACAGGATTTAGGCTCTAATGTTGAAATAGCGATTTCAACTGAATGCACTCAAAACACTTCGCCTGGACCAACTAGAGATTTTAATTTAAGACAAAACTATAAACTAGAAGTTGGTAAAATCTATAAATCCGATTTAATACAAGGATCAACATCAGGATCTCATTACTATAAAGTTTTATATGCCGTTGATTATTCACTTGACAAAGGAAGTGATATAGACGAACCAGCCTCTTTTGAACTGATTCCAGACTTGTGCAATGCATTATCTTGGAAATACATTAGACCTGTTTTATTAGGATCAACCCTAGAACAAGCTCAAAGCAACTATTGCGCAAATTTGACTGCTAACACTACTCGAGAAAGAGTAAATGTAAAAACCCAAAAACCTTTAAATATAGGTGAAGTTTATTTTATGGACTTCGGAAAAGGCGTAAATTACTATTTGATTACAGGAGCAAGTATCGAAGCTGGTGACAGCGAATATCAAATAGACCCAACAAACAGCAATACCATTTTTTCACCTGCAACATTAAATTGTCCTAAACCAGATTTACAAGCTAACGCTGTAGATTGCGGAACTGCAACAATGACTCCTGGAACTACTTTTACAGCAGTTTATTCTCTTAAAAACATTGGTGGTAGAGCATTTTCACCGTCTCACTGCTTAATTTACTTTTCTAAAGGCAATGCAACTCTAAGTGCTGATGATGTATTAATCACGGATATCACTTTAGACCCGCTAAATCCTAATGAAATTAAATACGGAACACCATCGATAACTATTCCTGCAAATATTAGCGGTGGTATTTACTATGCAATTATGCAATTAGTTAATAGTGAAGAGACAAATACTGAAAACAACATAGTTTCGTCTACATCGTCATTCATTATTAACCAGACAACAACACCAACAGGAAAACCAGATTTAGCTGTTGATCCAACTAACACGATTATTTTTAGCAACTGTTTTGATTGCAGTGCCGCTTTAAGTGATTTGGGAAGCAAAAGACACACAATAAACAATCAATCTGGAATTATCAATTTACAATCAATAACGATTAAAAACACGGGAAGTGTTGCCTCAACTCCTTCTACCCTTCAGTTTTATTTATCTTCAGACGGTGTTCTTGATTCTGCTGATATAAAATCTACATCTGGCGCAATCTCAATAGGTGCAATAAACCCTGGCGCTTCAATTTCTGTATCTAGATCAATTTTCTCTTCTGATTTTGGAGGATTAACAGTTACCGGAAATCGAAACATTCTTATTTCAGTTGACGATTCTAAAACAAATACAGAATCAAATGAAAACAACAATATAACACCTATACCTGTAACTTTCGTTAGTCCTTTTGCAAGAACAGCACAATCAAGTTCAGATACTGAAGAAGTTACTCAACCATACTCTATCAATGTTTTCAATTTTGATGGCCAAAAAGTATTGACTAAAGAAGTTAATTCTAAAGAAGAAGAGGATAAATCTCTTGACTCATTAAAAACTGGAATTTACATCATCAAATCAAATGGTGTGACTAGAAAAGTTCTAAAAAACTAAACTTTACTATTATAAAAAGAAAGGCATCCTTTTTTAGGATGCCTTTTTTATTTCAAATTAAAATATTTTGTTTTCGAAATTATACAACTCTAATCACAAAATAGTTTTTCTTTCCGCTTTGTAATAAAACGAATTGATTATTAATTAAATCATTTGCAGTTAAAACAAAATCTTCTTTTATTTTTTCTCTGTTTACAGAAATCGAGTTTGCTGTTAAAGCTCTTCTCGCCTCTCCATTCGATTTAAAGAAACCTGTTTTTTCGTTTAAAACAGTAATAATATCCAATCCGTTTTCTAAATCCGCTTTTGCGATTTCAGCTTGAGGGACTCCGTCAAAAACTTCTAAAAAGGTTGCTTCATCCAATTTTTTCAAATCTTCTGCAGTAGAATTTCCAAACAAAATGTTTGAAGCCTGAATTGCTTTCTCTAATTCTTCTCTATTGTGAACAAAAACAGTAATTTCTTCTGCTAATTTCTTTTGTAAAACTCTTAAATGCGGAGCTGTTTTATGCTCTTCAATTAAGGCTTCAATAGTATCTTTATCTAAGAAAGTAAAGATTTTAATGTATTTCTCAGCATCTGCATCAGTTGTATTTACCCAAAATTGGTAGAATTTGTAGACAGAAGTTTTATCAGCATCCAACCAAACGTTTCCACCTTCAGATTTTCCAAATTTAGATCCGTCTGCTTTTGTAATCAAAGGGGTTGTTAAAGCGTACGCTTTAGCATTCTCACCACCCATTCTTCGCACTAATTCTGTTCCTGTGGTAATATTACCCCATTGGTCAGAACCACCCATTTGCAGAATACAATTGTTGTTTTTATATAAATGATAGAAATCGTAACCTTGAATTAACTGATATGTAAATTCTGTAAAAGACATTCCCTCACCTTCTCCGCTAAATCTCTTTTTTACAGAATCTTTAGCCATCATATAGTTTACGGTAATTCTTTTTCCAACTTCACGTGCAAAATCGATAAAAGAGAATTCTTTCATCCAATCGTAGTTATTCACCATTACAGGTGCATTTGCTTCGGTTGAATTAAAATCTAAGAAACGAGACAAAACGCTTTTGATTCCGGCTACGTTTTTAGCCAAAGCCTCTTCGTCAAGCAAGTTTCTTTCATCAGATTTACCAGAAGGATCTCCAATCATTCCTGTTGCTCCACCTACTAAAGCGATTGGTCTGTGACCAAAATTCTTTAGGTGAACCAACAAAATAATCTGAACCATACTTCCGATGTGCAGTGAATCTGCAGTTGGATCAAAACCGATATAGGCAGTGGTTGCTTCTTTTAGCAATTGTTCTTCCGTTCCAGGCATACTATCATGGTATAACCCGCGCCATTTTAATTCTTCAACTAGATTCTTCATTTTTTAAATAATTTGCGCAAATGTAATCAATGTCAATGGTAATGACAAAAAAGTCTACTACTAAGGCACAAAGACATGAAGATTCACAAATAGTTTATTGCAAAGTCGCTAAGACGCAAATGTTTTTTCCATCTTATTGCTTTTGTGCTTTTGCAACTTTCCAACAAAAAACAAGAACTTTGCGACTTTGCGACTTTGTGGCAAAAAAACAAAAACTTATCTTTACAACATGATATTAGTAACTGGAGGAACTGGTTTAGTAGGCGCGCATTTATTGCTTCATTTAATCGAAAATGGAGAAAATGTTCGGGCAATTTACAGAACCGAAAAAAATATTCAGAAAACAAAATCGGTTTTTGATTTTTATAAAAAAGCCCACTTGTTTGAAAAAATCAATTGGCTTGAAGCGGATATTCTAGACGTACCTTCACTTGAAACTGCTTTTATCGATATCAAACAAGTGTATCACAGTGCCGCTTTTATTTCGTTTGATCCAAAAGACGAAGAAATCCTTAGAAAAACCAATATCGAAGGAACTGCAAACATGGTCAATTTTGCTATTGCTAAAGATGTAGAAAAATTTTGCTATATCAGTTCTATTGCTGCTTTAGGAGATATTGCACCTCACGAAACGTATATTACAGAAGATACAGACTGGAATCCCGAAAAACCGCACAGCGATTATGCCATTTCTAAATATGGCGCCGAAATGGAAGTTTGGCGAGGACAACAGGAAGGTTTGAATGTTATTGTTGTAAATCCGGGAGTAATTTTAGGTCCTCCAAAAATGATGGATATTTTTAATGAAGGTAGCAGTGAAATTTATCGAAAAGTATCAAAAGGCCTTTCGTTCTATACGCTCGGGAGCACTGGCTTCATTTCAGTTGATGATGTAGTCAAAATAACTATTCAATTGATGAAAAGCGAAATTAAAAATGAACGTTTCACGCTTATCTCTGAAAATATTGTTTTTAAAGATCTTTTAAATACGATTTCTGATGTTTTTAAAATAAAAAGACCTCATATTCATGCCAAACCTTTTTTAATGAATCTGTTGTGGATTGCTGACGGAATCTTTTCAACTTTATTCTTTAGAAAAAGAAGTATTACCAAAGCAACAGCAAAAGCTTCATACTCGAAAAATCTATATAGTAACGAAAAAATAAAAACCGCTCTAGGAACGGTTTTTACTGATATTCATCTTTATATTAAAAGAGAAGCTTAAATCTCTCTTCTGTGTTTTCTTTGCGCCAATCTAATTGAGTCAATATTAATTTTCGGAATTGTTTTTCGAACTGAATCTTTTGAAACCTCTTTCAATTCTTTTGGTTTATTTTTATTCGCTTTAGCTGCTTTTTTTTCATCAATTTTAGCTAATGAATCCGCAGCTCTTTGATTGACTTCAATTCTTTTATTAACCTGATCGAACATGTCTTTGTAATTCTCATAATCGGAAGCATAATACATATTGTTCTGTGCAAATTGAAGACTGTCTACTTTATATTTTTTATAAATAAACTTTTTAGGATCGCTATCTACTGAATCCATAAACAATGGCTTCTGATATCTCATGGCTTCCAAAAGAGATAGATCATACATAATATCAATCATTTTCTCTTTCTCAATAAGCTTTGCAGGCTGTTTTACCACATCCTTTTTACAGCTTATAGAAAGAAACAAAACCAATAGTATGACTATAAAATTCTTCATAGTTGTTTTTTATCTGTCAAACAATAATCTTTTACCCGCTCTAATATCTTTTACTTTGAAATTATTGTAAACCAATTCTCCGTTTACAAAAGTATGCGTAATTCTAGATTTGAAAGTATAACCTTCAAACGGAGACCATCCGCATTTGTATAAAATATTTTCTGGTTTCACGCTCCAAGGCAAACTTGGATTAACGATTACTAAATCGGCGTGGTAACCTTCTCTTATAAAACCTCTTTTTTCTATTTTGAAAATCTTAGCCGGATTGTGGCACATTTTCTCCACGATTTTCTCCACACTAATTTTCCCTTGATGATGCGCTTCAAACATAGCCACAACTGCATGTTGCACCAACGGACCTCCAGAAGGAGCATTCAGATATGACTGTTGCTTTTCTTCTTTGGTATGAGGCGCGTGATCTGTCGCAATTACGTCAATTCTTCCATCATTCAATGCTTTCCAAAGTTCTGCACGGTCATCAGCAGTTTTAACAGCAGGATTCCATTTTATGAAATTCCCTTTAGTTTTATAATCTTCATCTGTAAACCAAAGGTGGTGTACACAAACCTCAGCAGTGATTTTTTTCTCTTCTAACGGAATTTTATTCGTAAACAATTCCATTTCTTTCGCAGTCGAAAGATGGAAAATATGCAATCTCGCTCCAGTTCTTTTTGCTAAAGCTACTGCTTTTGAAGAAGACATATAACAAGCTTCTGCACTTCTGATTAAATTGTGCGCCATTACTGGAACATCGTCTCCGTATTGTTCTTTAAAAGCAGCAAGATTATTTTTAATTGTGGTCTCGTCTTCGCAGTGAACTGCAATTAACATTGGAGTACTTGAGAATATTTTTTCTAAAACAGCTTCATTGTCCACCAACATATTTCCTGTAGACGAACCTAAGAAAATCTTGATTCCGGCAACATTTTTTGGATTTGTCTTTAAAACTTCTTCCAAATTATCGTTTGTTGCTCCCATCATAAACGAATAATTCGCAAATGATTTTTGAGATGCAATTTGATATTTATCTTCTAATATTTCTTGGGTAACTGCATTTGGAACTGTATTGGGCTGCTCTATAAAAGAAGTAATTCCGCCAGCAACGGCAGCACGAGATTCCGATTCGATATCACCTTTGTGCGTCAATCCCGGCTCTCTAAAATGCACTTGATCGTCTATCGCGCCAGGCATTAAATAATTTCCTTCAGCATCGATGACAATACAATCTGAAGTTTTTAATGAAATGCTGTCTGCAATTTCAACAATCAGATCGTTTTCAATTAAAACATCACCTTCAAAAATTGTCCCTTCGTTTACAATTTTGGCATTTTTTATTAAAATCCTGTTCATTTCGGTTGGTTTATAATGAATTGACTAATTTTCTTAATCTAAGTGAAATCACTCCAAGAATAGCTTCTTTAATAATAGCATTGCTCATTTTAGAAACTCCTTTCGTTCTGTCTGTAAATATAATTGGGACTTCGGTAATTTGAAATTTCGCGCAGTAAGTTCTGTACTTCATTTCAATTTGAAACGCGTATCCGACAAACTTTATTTTATTTAAATTGATTTTCTCCAGAACTTCTCTTTTGTAACACACAAAACCTGCAGTGGCGTCGTGAATTTTCATTCCGGTAATAAATTTCACATAAACAGATGCGAAGTAAGACATCAGAACTCGGCTCAATGGCCAGTTCACCACATTTACCCCTTTTACATAACGAGAACCAATGGCCAGATCTGCTCCACCAAAATGGCAAGCATCGTATAATTTTTCTAAATCATTTGGGTTATGCGAAAAATCGGCATCCATTTCAAAAATAAATTGATAATCGCGTTCCAAAGCCCATTTAAAGCCATGAACATAAGCCGTTCCCAATCCTGATTTTTTAGTTCTTTGCTCTAAAAACAGTTTTCCTGGATATTCTTCCTGCAATGCAATGACTTTTTTTGCGGTATGATCAGGAGAATTATCATCTATAATCAGCAGATGAAAAGATTTATGTTGTGAAAGTACAGCTCGAACTATACTTTCTATGTTTTCAATTTCGTTATAAGTTGGAATTATGACAATGCTATCATTCATTTTTTCTCGGTAATTTCACCGCAAAAGTAAACTTTTTATAGCATTTGATTCATAATAAATATATAATAAAAGTATTGCATCAAAAAATTACTAATTTTGTAACGCTATGATTGAACAATTACATCCTCGAATTCTTGAAAACAAAGACTGGGCAACACTTTTATTTGTGCTGACCTTTGCTGTTGTTGCCATGACAAAATCGGCTTACGAAACAAGATTTAGTGAATTTAGTAAACTTATTTTTTCTGATAAATATGCCAAAATTTATCGAGACAACAGCCACATGAAAAGTAGCTTTACGGTTGGTTTATTTTTTGTACAGGTTGTATCATTTGCCTTTTTTATTCTGCTTACGATGAATATTTTTGGCTATGCTTCAAAAACCGATTGGCTTTTATTTATCCGAATTGCAACTTTTCTGCTTTATTTCATTTTAGGAAAATATTTAATCGAAAAAATTGTAGCGGCTTCTTTCAACATTGATGATTTCGTAGAGCTTTTTAACTTACAAAAAGTAACCTACAGGACGTATATAGGTGTTTTAATCCTTCCTATTAATGCTGTTTTGTTCTATTACAATAATATTCCGCAGATTATTCCGCTAGCAATCATAGGCATTTCCCTGTGTATTAGCGTATACTCTTACTTTATTTCAATTAAAACGTATCAAAACGTAATAATCGGTAAGTTATTTTATTTTATTTTGTATCTTTGCGCTCTTGAAATAGCCCCTTATTATTTTCTCTATTATTGGATAACAAAAGGGAGTGCTTAGAAAATATTTATAATATGAAAGTGAAAACAATTTTGGTGTCACAGCCTGAACCTAAAGTGGAGAATTCTCCTTACTTTGAGCTCCAACAAAAACACAAAATAAAAATTGATTTCAGACCATTTATTCATGTAGAAGGGGTTAGCGCAAAAGAGATTCGATTACAAAAAATCGATCTTAATCATTACACTGCGATCATTTTAACAAGTAGAAATGCTGTAGATCATTTTTTTAGAGTGGCTGATGAAATGCGTTACAAAGTTCCGGAAGGGTTAAAGTATTTTTGCCAATCTGAGGCTGTTGCGTTTTACCTTCAAAAGTATGTTGTGTACAGAAAACGTAAGATTTACGTTGGAGCAAAAGATTTTGCAGATTTATCTCCGCTGATTAAGAAGTATAAAGACGAGAAGTTTTTACTTCCTGCGTCTGACCAATTAAATGCAGATGCTCCTGTTACATTAAACAGTCTAAAAGTAGATTGGGCACAAGCAATTTTCTACAGAACTGTAATGAGTGATTTATCTGATTTGGCAGATGTTTACTATGACGTTTTAGCTTTTTTCAGTCCGACAGGAATTAAATCATTGTTTAAAAATTTCCCAGATTTTAAACAAAACAACACCAGAATCGCCGTATTCGGAAGCACCACTCAGAAAGAGGCTCTAGATCATGGTTTAAGAATTGATATTCTTGCTCCAACTCCTGAAACGCCTTCTATGACAATGGCTCTAGAGAAATATGTAGCAGAAGCAAACAAAGGAAAATAATCCTTTTATAAAATATACTCCCGAAGCCTCGGGATAAAATTCCAAATTCCAAGTCAAGCACTTGAAATTTGGAATTTTTCTTTTTAGGGTTTATTAGATACGTCGTCTCCCGTGGTTGAAACCACGGGTTATGTTTGAAATTTGGAATTTGGGTTTTGGTTTTTGGAATTTCAAAAATTTGGAATTTCCTATTCTAATGCATTTTGACTACATTTGATTTCTATTGATAACCCAAATCTTAAAAATAGTTTCAAATTATAAGTTATGAAAATCAACTCCCTTTTAATTGAAATTGACGGAATCGACAAAGAAATACTCCGTTATCTCATGGACGATGCCCGAAAACCAATCTTACAAATTGCTAATAAAATAGGAATTTCAGGCGCAGCAATTCACCAGAGATTAAAAAAGTTAGAGCAATCTGGCGTTATTTCCGGATCTAAATTTACCGTAAACCCAAAAGTCCTAGGATATAATACAATGGCCTTTGTTGGTGTTTATTTAGACAAAGCTTCTCGAAACTCTGAAGCTGTAAAAGAACTTAGAAAAATTCCAGAAGTTTTAGAGTGCCACTATACAACAGGAAACTGGTCAGTTTTGATTAAAATTATCTGTCGCGACAACGAACATTTAATGCAACTTTTGAATACAAAAATTCAAGCCATTGAAGGAGTTTCTAGAACTGAAACTTTTATCTCATTAGACCAACAGATTGATAGGCAAATACAACTTTAGAATTAGAAAATGTGCCAATTTAGTAATTATATAATTTTACTACATCTGTCACTTATAAAGGCTTCGACTCCGCTCAGCCACACAAACTAATAAAAACACAAACCCCGACAGATTTTAAAATCTGTCGGGGTTTACTATAAATTATCTAATGACTAATTATCTCAATTAAAATTAGTTCCTTCTGCTTCCAGAATAAATCGATATATAGTACAGCAACGTTGCAATAGAACCAATTGCCGCTACTACATAAGTTCTTGCTGCCCATTTTAAAGCATCTTTTGCTCCAGCTTGTTCCTCTTGAGTCAACATGTGTTTATTTTCTAACCAAGCTAACGCACGGTTACTTGCATCATATTCTACAGGAAGCGTAATGATCGAAAACAAAGTTGTTGCCGCAAAAATGATAATTCCAATTAATAATAATCCAGGAAAAACTTTAATCATAAGAATTCCAGCAATTAAAATCCATTGTACAAAATTGGAAGCAACGCTTACAATCGGCACTAGCTTCGAACGCATAGTGAGCCATTCGTAACCAATTGCATGCTGAACTGCGTGACCGCATTCGTGCGCTGCAACTGCGGCCGCAGCTGCGTTACGATGGTTATAAACCGCTTCACTTAAATTTACTGTTTTATCTGATGGATTATAATGATCTGTTAACTGACCTGGTGTTGAAATTACGCGAACATCTGTAATTCCGTTATCGGCAAGCATTTTTTCAGCGATTTCACGGCCACTCATTCCGTTTCTCAATTGCAATTTCGAATACAACTCAAATTTGCTCTTCAGCTGCGAGCTTACCAGCCAGCTGAACAACATTATAGCTCCAGCAATAATTAAATATCCTGATCCCATTTTTTTTCTGTTTTTAGATTGATTTTTAAATTTACAAAACAAACCGCAAAATGCGAACCATTTTAACAAAATGCCATTTTGACATCATTTCAGCACTTTTGACTTAATTCAGCATGTTGTTTTTAAGCAAAAAAGCGATTAACTCTGCCACATTTTTCATTTTATATTTTTGGAGAATATTGCGTCGATGCGTTTGAACGGTTAGAAAACTCAAAAACAAATCATCGGCAATTTCCTGAGTAGATTTCCCTTGCGAAAGCAACAGAGCAATATCACGCTCTCTTCGGCTCAAACCTGGAATTCTTTCTAAATCTTCAGACAATGGCTGGCTAATTATGGTTTTCACTTCTTCACTAAAGACAATTTCGCCATCAATTGCTTTGTAAATGCATTCTTTAAACTCATCAAAAGAAGCATTTTTGAGTATATATCCGTTTCCTCCATTCTGGATAAATTGCATGACCAAACTTCTTTCAGACTGGCTGCTCATACCAATAATTACAATTTTCGGATGTTTCTGCTTGATGGTTTTACACAGATCAACTCCATTAATTACAGGTAGAAAAATATCCATCAAAATCAAATCGACTTTATGGTCTTCGATATAATCTAAAAGCGCAATTCCAGATTCAAATTTCTCTACAATTTCTATATTATCTAAATCCGACAGCAAACCTGAAATTCCAGAAATCACAATCGGATGATCGTCTACTATTACCGTTTTATACTTCATAATCATGATTTGAGTTATATTTTTATTTCGATATAAGTTGAAGTTCCTTTGCCAATCACAGAATCAATTTCCAGTTTTCCATTTAAAAAAGCCACTCGGTTTTTTATATTCCGCAAGCCCATTCCATCTCTTTTTTCTGCATCATCAACATTAAAACCAATTCCGTTGTCTTCTACCGTAATAAAAAACACATCTTTATTCTGCGAACAGGAAACCAAAATTTGTGATGCTTTGGCATATTTTAAAGCATTGTTCAGAAGTTCTTGAATGATTCTGAAAATCATAATTTTAAAATGTTGCGGCAAAGTTGTCTTTTTATTTAAATACTGAAATTCTATTGCTGTTTCAGCTGTTGAATGTGAAGCGCATAAATCTCGAAGCGCATGCTCAAGTCCAAGTTTCATCAAACTTTCTGGCATTAAATTCTGAGAGATATTACGAAGTTCTTTGATCGAATCATTCAATAAACCATTAATATTCGGAGCATTTTCTTTATTCTCGCGATCGGCAAGATTCAAATGCATTTTAAGCCCCGAAAGCATACTTCCGAGCCCGTCATGTAGATCTCTTGCAATTCTTTTCCTTTCAATTTCTTCCCCTTCAATCAAAGCATTTGAAATCGATAATTTTTGCTGATTTTCTAATGCTTCCAGTTCTTGTTTGTGATTGACTTCTTTTTGGAAACTTATTTTTTTCTGATAATTATTCCAGCTCCATAAAAACAAAACTGCCAAAAACAAAACAAACGAAAGCACCGCAAAAAGCAGCATATTCAAACGGTTGTTATTGACCTGCAAAACCGCTTTTTCATTTTCTGACTGCAGCAGACCAATTTTCTTTTCACTTTCAGCTTTTTTATACTTCGCTTCAAGCTCTACAATTTCGCTTTTCAGTTTCGCATCGTTTAAACTATCATTTATTATATTGTATTTATTCGAATAATAATACGCTTTCGGATATTCTTTAGTCGCATTATACACCTTAGATAGCTCTTTGTAATAATTCTTCTTATCGACAATAAAAGGCGTTTTTTCTATCAAATATTCCAAATTGCTTTTGGCTTTATCATAATTTTTTAGTTTGAAAAGTACTTCATATTCTGCAAATTTCAATCGGTTTACTGCAATGGCATTCTGATGGCTTTCTGCCGATTTTATTCCTTTTTCAAAACTTACCAATGCTTCATTGTGTTTATTTTGCTTGGCATAATAAATCCCTTCCGAATAAAAATAAGAATCATTTAAGTTTGATGTTGGGTATTTTTCTAAAGTCGCATAAGCTTTGTCTAAAATTTCTTTGGCGTCGTAAAAATGCTTCAGCTCAACTAAATTTTCGGCATTTATAATATATGTTTCCATCTTAGACTCGGCTAAAGTTGCCGATTTCTTAGTAGCACTTTCAATATATTTCTGAGCTTGATCTAGATATTCTGCTGCTTTTTCGCGTTCATTATTATTCATAAAAATAATCGCGACTGCTTTGTTTAATGCACTGATCAATTCATAATCGCCACTTTTTTTAGCAATCGGAATCGCTTCATTTACCAGCAATTTCATATAAGCGTTTTCATTATTCTTTCGCTGCTGCATAATGCCATAATTCTGAAGTATTACGGCACGAAGTTTATAGGCTTCTTTATTTCGATATTTTTTCAGTTTTGTATTGGCTTCGAGTAAGGCTTTTTCAAAACCTTCCAAATCGCCCTTTTCTATAAAACTATAGGCGTTATAAAAAATAGAAGCGTCTTTTAGAAAAGGAAATTTAGCTTTAAGCTTATTGGCTTGTTCAAGATATTCTTTAGATTTTTCAGCATCCTGCGCCATTAAAAACAGTTTTGACAATCTAAAGCTATTCAAACTTTTGACACTATCGGATTTTGTGTTTTTTGTGATTTTAACAATACTGTCAATATAAACAGTATCATCATCTAATGAAAGAATTACTTGTGAATTTGAAATTGCACTAAAAAATAAAAAAAATAAAAAGGCGTAGAGTTTCTTCATAAATGTGGCATTTACCCAAAGTTATTAAAGCTTAACGACTTTCAAAAAGAAACTGCTTGCTTTTACCTGATATCAGGTAATAAAAAATACATTTTATCAGGTATTGCCGTCCCGTAAGTAAGGGTCTAATTTTGTTATGAATCAGATTATTAATTAAAAAGAATATATTATGAAATCAATTTTGAAAACCTTAGCAATTGTAATGACTCTTGCTTTTACAACAGTTTCTTGCAGCAGTGATAACGACGATAATAACTCTGCTCCAGCATCAAGAGATGTAAAATATGAAATTACTGGAAATTATACTGGACAACTTGATGTAACCTATATGGAAAAAAGCGGCGCTCCGCTTATTGAAGATGTGCCTTCATTACCATGGACTAAAGAATTTACTGCCGATGCAGATTCTGATGGCGCGTTGGTACACACAAGTGGTTACGGAGGAGTTGCTGGACAAACTGTGACAGCAAAAGTTTATGTGGGAGGAAAAGTAGTTTCTGAGTTAACAGGAAAAGCAGATAGTGAAGGAATCATTGTTGCACATCCTAAAACATATATTTTTCCCAGATAAATCTTACTTTAAAATTTTAGATTTTTGTTTTTGGTAAAAGAAAGCTTCGCAATTGCGAAGCTTCTTTTTTTATGATTCCAACTGATGATTAACTTCTTCAAATTTTTCAATCAGACTATTAATTTTTTCTTGTTGTTTTTTGGTTTGTTTTGGATGGATATACAACCAATTAAACAACATCCATAACAATGTAATTCCATAAGTTAAAATAGCCATCCAAGCTGTCATCCTACTTGCATATTCATACATATACAAACAAATTCCAATAGTTAGCAAAACAAAATACAAAGCCATTAATTTCGTCTGCATGAAGTTTTGTTTCTTTTTAATTACAATCAAATTTTGCAAATACTCCTGATTGGTTTGATTTGCTTCTATATTTTTATAATTGCCTAATAATTTGTTGTAGACCATTAAATAAATCACCATTGCCAAAATCACCAGAACAATTCCGATTTTAGTCGAAATAAATTGCGGCTGATAATAAAACCAAACAAAAGCAATGAAAGCGCTGGTTCCTAAAAGCAGAATGTTCGTAAGCCATAAACAACGCAGTCCAGTTTTTTTAAACTTATTTATTCGTGCCAGCAAATCGGTTATATCTGGCTGACTTACGGATTGTTTTTTCCATAAATCTTTAAAATCTATATTATTATCGTTGTCCATTTTCTTTAAATTTTTGAGTCAGTTTTTCTTTAATTCTATGAATTTTCACTCTAACATTTGCTTCAGAAAGACCTACAATTTTAGCAATTTCATTTTGTTTGATATCTTCTAACTCTAACGAAATTATAATACGATCGGTTTCTGGAAGCTCAGCGATACATTTATACAAGAATTGAATCTGAGGTTCTATTGAGGTTAGTTTTTCTTCTGAAAGATGAACAGGAAGTTCAGATTTCGGAAAACGTTTTTGCTTTTCTATCTGTCTCAGACAATTGTTGGAAGCAATTCTAAAAATCCAGGTTCCAATAGAAGATTCATTTCTAAACGTTTCCAATTTCTGCCAGACAATTATAAAAGTTTCCTGAGCCAAATCCTGAGCGGCGTCATAATCGTTTACGAAACCCATGCAAAGCCTGAAAATTCGATCCCAATAGGTTTTATATATTTGTTCGAATTCCATCTTATGCTTTTATAAAATTGTTTAACTGCTCCATGTACCAAGCGGTATCGTCGTACATAATAAAATGAAGCCCTTTGTTAGCGTACTTAAAATTAGCTGTTTTCAAATTTGCATATTGTGTTTCAATTGCGGGTTTTAAATTTATAAAATAAGATTCTAATAAAACTAAAGACGGACATTTTACCTGTGCGATTTTCGCTCTTAAATCGGTATTGTAAAAGTCACAATATATTTGCCCAAAAGTATTTCGGTCCGATTTTACGCTCCAGCCAATAACCATCTCCAATTTAGATTGATCTTGCAGAAGTCTCGGCATCATTTGTTTCTGCATATCGTAAAATTGAGTTTCGTTCATTCCCGTCATTTGAGCTACCATTGGCGAACAATCATTATTTTCTTTTGATTTAAAAGAAGGATCGCTCAAAGCCGCCAGACATGGAATCGCATCGACAACAACAATTTTTCCTATCAATTCTGGATAATCGGCTGCAATGGCAAGTGCCAATCCTCCGCCCATACTATGACCAATTAAGATTGGCTTTTCGATTTTATTGTCTTTTATATAAGCAGCGATTTCGTTTTTCCAGTTTTCAAATGATGGATTCGGCTGTGGTTGTATTCCAGCGAAACCCGACATTGTAAGTGTATAGCAAGTGAAGTCTTTTTCGAATGCGATTTTAGTGTCTTTCCAAACTTCGCCAGAAGAAGCAAATCCCGGAATGAAGATTATAGATTGTTTTCCTTTACCAGTTTTAATTACTTCAAAAGGATATTGTTTTGTTTGTGCAAAAACATTTAGACATAATGCTGAGAATAAGAATGCGATAATTAAGATGATATACTTTTTCATTTGTAATAGTTTTAAGTTGTTAATTAAATCGGATCCGTGCTTTTGATACGACAACTATTAAAATGTTACAAAAGTTTTTAAATTTTTAATGAATCCCGACAGCTATCGGGACCAAACTCCAATGTTGGTACGGGTTTTTAACCGCAAAGTGCGCGAAGATTTTTCGCAAGGAACGCTAGATTTTTGCTCGAAACGGCGCAAGGTCGCAAAGTTTTTCCACAATATTGTCATTTCGACGAAGGAGAAATCTTCGCGAGTAGCTCTACAAAGATTGGCTTATTGGAACGGAGTTACTTACGAAGATTTCTCCTTCGTCGAAATGACAAGATTAAGGAGTTTCTTTGCTTTATTCTGCTTCAGATTGTACAAATCAATTCGTGAAAATTCGTGTAATTCGTGGCAAAAAAATAAGCATAAAAAAATCCCAAACTCCAATCGTAAAAATTGGAATTTGGGATTTTTATATTGAAAATTAATTTGGTTATCCTACCAAATTGATAATTTTTCCAGGAACGATAATCACTTTATTTGGAGTTCTACCGTCTAAGTGTTTTTGTGTTCTTTCGTCTTTCATTACGATTTCCTCGATTTGTTCTTTGGTTAAATCCAAAGGCAATTCGATTGTGAAACGCATTTTTCCGTTGAACGAAACTGGATATTCTTTATTCGTTTCAACTAAATGTTTTTCCTCAAAAATTGGGAACGCAACTTCTGAAATTGAAGTTGTATGTCCTAACTGTGACCATAATTCTTCGGCAATATGCGGCGCATAAGGCGAAACCAAAATAGCCAACGGCTCTAAAATCGCTCTTGAATGACAATTTTGAGAAGATAATTCATTTACACAAATCATAAACTGAGAAACCGAAGTATTGAAAGAGAAATTCTCAATATCTTCTGCTACTTTTTTGATGGTTTTATGCAATGATTTCAAGTTATCTTTTGTTGGTTCGTCGTTGTTTACGATTAATCCATTCTCATCAAAGTACAATCTCCATAATTTTTTCAAGAAACCAAATACTCCAGAAATTCCAGCAGTATTCCAAGGTTTTGCTTGTTCTAAAGGCCCTAAGAACATTTCGTACAAACGCAATGTATCAGCACCATATTCTGCGCAGATATCATCTGGAGTTACAACATTGTAGTACGATTTCGACATTTTTTCGACTTCACGGCCTACAATGTATTTCTTGCCCTCTTCTTTTATAAACTCTGCATTTTTGAAATCTTCTCTCCAATTTTTAAATTTTTCTTCGTCTAATTCATCTGAAGAATTTACAAAATTTACGTCAACTCTAATCGGAAGAACACTAAAATTAGTGATACCATTTAATTGAGAAGAAAGCTTTGAATCATTGATTTTTATGAATTCTTCTTTATATAATTTATATAAACTAGGTATTATTTCGTCTTCAACATGTACGTATTTCTTATCAAGCATGGCTTTACTTTCACTAACACGATTTGCTGTTACTTTATCTGCAATCGTTTTGGTTACAAATAAATTCTGAGGATATTTAATACCGTCTAAAAGTTCATCGAAATCCGCACCTACTAACCCCACAGTGGCATGAATTCTGTAAACCAAAGCAGTTGTCCCCAAAATCATTCCCTGATTGATGAGTTTTTTGAATGGCTCTTCGGTTGGAGCAAAACATTTGTCTTTTAAGAATTTATTCCAAAAACGAGAATATAACAAGTGACCTGTAGCGTGTTCACTTCCTCCAATGTATAAATCTACATTTTCCCAATAAGCCAAAGCCTCTTTGCTTGCAAATTCATTTTCGTTGTGTGCATCCATATAACGCATCCAATACCATGAACTACCCGCCCAACCTGGCATTGTGTTTAATTCTAAAGGAAAGACTGAAACATTGTCAACTAAATCTGTATTGACAACTTTGTTTTGTTTAGTATCCCAAGCCCAAACTGCTGCATTTCCTAATGGTGGCAAACCGTCTTCTGTTGGTAAATATTTCTCTACTTCTGGTAAAATAATTGGCAAATGCTGTGTGTCAATCATTTTAGGTAATCCATTTACATAATAAACCGGGAATGGCTCACCCCAATAACGCTGACGAGAGAAAACAGCATCACGCAAACGGTAATTTGTTTTACCCGTTCCCTGACCGATTTCTTCTAATTTAGCAATTGCTTTTTTAGTTCCTTCTTTATAATTTAATCCGTTTAAGAAATCAGAATTTGCGATTTCAACGTTATCTTTTGATCCATACGCTGCTTCAGAAATATCAACATTTGCGAAGATATTTTTGATTTCAGGCATTCCTTTCAGGCCTTTAAAGAAATTTGCAAATGCGTAATCTCTTTCGTCTCCGCAAGGAACCGCCATTACAGCACCTGTTCCGTAACCAGCCAAAACATAATCACCAATCCAAACAGGAATTGGTTCTTTTGTAAACGGATGTTCAGCATACGCTCCTGTAAATACTCCAGAAATCGTTTTTACATCAGCCATACGCTCACGTTCAGAACGTTTCGCTGTTTTTTCAATATAGGCTTCAACTTCTGCTTTTTGTTCTGGAGTTGTAATTTTAGCAACCAAATCGTGTTCTGGGGCCAAAGTCATAAAAGTTACTCCAAAAATTGTATCAGGTCTTGTCGTAAAAACCTCGATTACTTCATTGTGATCTTTCACATTAAAAGTTACCAATGCTCCTACTGATTTTCCAATCCAGTTTCTTTGAGATTCTTTAATTGACTCACTCCAATCAATATCATTTAAGCCTTCAAGCAAGCGTTCGGCATAAGCAGAAATTCGCATGCTCCATTGTGTCATTTTTTTTCTTATAACAGGAAAGCCTCCACGTTCAGAAACTCCGTTTACAATTTCGTCATTTGCCAAAACAGTACCTAAGCCTGGACACCAGTTTACTTCGGTTTCTGCTAAATAGGTTAATCTATATTGTAAAAGGATTTTCTCTTTTTGATCTTCAGAATAAGAATTCCATTCATCAGCCGTAAAAATTGCTACGTTATCATCGCAAACTGCTTCTACTAATGCATTTCCGCTTTCTTCAAAAACAGTCACAAGCTCTGAAATATCAAATGCTTTTCCTTGTTTTCTGCAATACCAAGAATTAAACAATTGGATAAAAATCCATTGTGTATGTTTATAGTAATCTGGATTTGAGGTACGCACTTCACGCGCCCAGTCAAATGAGAATCCGATTTTGTCTAATTGTTTTCTGTATCCAGCAATTTGTTTTCCTTCTTTGTCAACACCACCGTCAATGTTTACACGTGTAGTATCTTCTGGGCGTTGCCCTGTCTGAATTGCATATTGTTCTGCAGGTAATCCGAAACTATCATACCCCATTGGATGCAAAACATTGAATCCTTGATGTCTTTTGAAACGAGAATACACATCTGAAGCAATATAGCCCAGTGGGTGCCCAACGTGTAATCCTGCTCCAGACGGATAAGGAAACATGTCGAGAACATAATGTTTCGGCTTTTCAGAGTTGTTTTTTGCTGCAAAAGTTTGATTTTCTGCCCAATATTTTTGCCATTTGGCTTCAATTTCGTTTGGATTGTACTTCATTTCTAAGTGACTAAGATTCTAAGTTACTAAGGCTCTAAGCTTTTCACTAAATTAATTTAGCCGCAAATTTACATTTATTGTGCATTGTAGCAAAGCTATTTCATTGGCAAACAAATAAAATATGTAATTCTTCAATTAAATTAAGTCAAAACACAATATTGATCTTAAAATTAACTGCAAAACATGCAAAATTTTAATTCAATCTATACGTTACAAAACACAAGCTTCGTAAAGCCCTGCTTAAAATACAACTTTGCAAACCTTGCCGTTTATGTTACAAGGTAGAATATCAAAAACTTTACATGCTTTACGGTCAAACTCCAATTTTTTCAAGATTTAAATCGTACTTTTAAGTATAAAAGTTTGTTATTAACTTTAAATAAAGAAATTGTTTATTATTTTTACCACATAATTTAAGCACAGTATGAGTTCTAACTTTGATAAATTTCAAAAGCGCAGGTTAATTTCCTCTTATTTTTCGGTAGTATTAAGTGTATTCTTGGTTTTATTCCTATTGGGAGTACTGGGATTATTCATTATTAATTCTAAACAATTGGCAGACGATTTTAAAGAAAAAATCGCCATGACGGTTTTCTTCAAAAATGAAGCGAATGATAGTATTATCAAAGCATTTAATACCGAACTTAAAAGAGCACCTTTTGCTAAATCTTTTGTTTATGTAACGAAAGAAAAAGCGGCAAAAGAACATACTGATATTATCGGAGAAGACTTTTTAACCTTTTTGGGAGAAAATCCGTTATTGAATTCATACGACATTCACTTAAAAGCAGACTATGTAGAAAGAGACAGTATCGTTAAGATTGAAAGCAACTTTCGCAAAAATGCTATGATTTCAGATATTGTTTACGACAAACAATTGGTAAATCTGGTAAATGACAACATCAGAAAAGTAAGTATGTGGATCCTGATTATTAGTGGTTTCTTGACAGTAATTGCAGTTTTATTAATCAATAGTTCACTACGTTTATCTATACATTCAAATCGTTTTATTATCAAAACCATGCAAATGGTTGGTGCGACAAAAGCATTTATCCGAAAGCCTTTTGTAATGCGAAGCGTAAAATTAGGAATGCTGGGTGCTGGTCTGGCAATTATTGCTTTAATCGCACTATTATTATATGTAGACACTAATTTCCCTGGTTTAGGAATTCTCGAAGACAAAGCTTTAACTGGTTTGGTTTTGGTTGCTGTTTTCGGATTAGGAGTTTTAATTACTTGGGTAAGCACACATTTTGCAACACAGCGTTTCTTGAATTTAAGAACTGACGATCTTTATTAATTTTTGATTGCAGATTTTAGATTGCAGATTTTAGATTTAAAAAAAAATGCCTTCGATTTCGCTCAGGCTGACAAACACATAAAAATGAAAAACAATAAAAATAAAGAAGAACAACAAGTTCAAAAACAGGAATTCCTTTTTGATGCCATTAATTACAAAATCTTATTAATCGGAATTGCGGTTATAGCACTTGGATTTATTTTAATGTCTGGCGGAGGAAGTAAAGATCCAAATGTTTTTAATGAAGACATTTTCAGCTTTAGACGCATTCGTTTAGCACCAACAACTGTTCTTATCGGTTTTGGCATCACGATTTATTCTATCTTCAAAAAATCTAAATAGACTTTCTTAGACAGCTTAGATTTCTTAGATCTTTAGATTATTAAATTAATCTTTTTAAATCTAAGAAGTCTAAGAAGTCTAAAATCTAACAATCTCAATTAAATGAACACATTACAAGCTATTGTTCTTGCCATTATTGAAGGAATTACAGAATTTTTGCCTGTTTCTTCTACAGGACATATGATTATTGCTTCTTCTTTTTTCGGAATCGCACATGACGATTTCACTAAACTTTTTACCATTGTAATTCAGCTTGGCGCTATACTTTCGGTTGTAATTTTATACTTCAAACGTTTCTTTCAAACCTTTGATTTCTATTTTAAACTTTTAGTTGCTTTTATTCCTGCAGCTGTTTTAGGATTATTATTAAGCGATTTTATTGATGGCCTACTAGAAAACCCAGTTACAGTTGCAATTTCACTTCTAATTGGAGGTTTAGTTTTATTGAAAGTAGACGAATGGTTTAACAAACCAAATGATCCAGAAGTTTCAACTGAAATTACATATGCCAAAGCTTTAAAAATTGGTTTATTCCAATGTCTTGCAATGATTCCTGGAGTTTCTCGAAGCGGCGCAAGTATTGTTGGAGGTATGGCTCAAAAACTGACTAGAACTTCTGCAGCAGAATTTTCATTTTTCTTAGCGGTTCCAACTATGTTAGGAGCAACTGCAAAAAAATGTTATGACTATTACAAAGCAGGTTTTGAATTGTCTCACGACCAAGTTAACATGTTGGTTATTGGAAACATCGTTGCTTTTGCTGTAGCATTATTAGCCATAAAAACTTTCATCGGATTTTTGACTAAAAACGGATTCAAAGTTTTTGGTTATTACCGAATCATTGCCGGAATCATTTTATTATTGATTCACTTTTTCATTCATCCGCTTACGATTATATAATGACACCTGAAGAATATTTAGAAGGACAAGTTTTATTGATTGACAAACCATTAAAATGGAGTTCATTTCAAGCTGTCAATAAATTAAAATACCTTTTAATTAATAAAGTCGGACTTCCTAAAAAGTTCAAAATTGGCCATGCAGGAACTTTAGATCCTTTGGCAACAGGCCTTTTATTGATCTGCACTGGAAAATTCACTAAAAAGATTTCTGAACTTCAAGATCAAGCAAAAGAATATACCGGAACGTTTTATATCGGTGCTACTACTCCATCGTATGATTTGGAAACTGAAATCGATCAGACTTTTCCAACAGACCATATCAATGAAGATTTGATTCATGAAACTGTAAAGCAATTTTTAGGCGAAATCGACCAAAAACCGCCCATTTTTTCTGCTATTAAAAAAGATGGCGTTCGTTTGTATGAACATGCGCGTGCGGGAGAATCAATAGAAATTGAAAGCAGAAAAACTACTATTCACGAATTTGAAATCACGAGAATTGCATTACCAGAAGTCGATTTTAGAGTAGTTTGTTCTAAAGGAACTTACATTCGTTCTCTTGCTTACGATTTTGGAAAAGCAATGAATTCAGGTTCGCATTTAACTGTTTTACGCCGAACAAAAATTGGTGATCACAATGTAAAAAATGCGATTGACATTACTTTGTTTGAAGAAAGTTTTAAATAGCTAAAAAATAAAAAAGCACATTACATTGTTTGAAAAGTAATGTGCCAAGCTCTAAAGAAAAGTAATTTTATTCCATACTCATCTCGATTTAATAGTGAGGCACATTTTTCCCTCCAAACAAAAATTTAGAAAAGAAATCATAAAACCTTTCGAATAACTTTTTCATAATAGTGTATTTTTTAATTGTTAAACATTAAATAAACACCAATAAAAAGAGTAAATCTGAAAGTTATAATAGAAGTGGGTAAGCTTCACTAAGTTACGAAATTCTATTAAAGCGAAAAAGACTTTAAGATAATTTTATCAACCAATAATACTGTTTATCAACATATTAATCCGATTAAAGGCGATTATATTTGATATTTTCCATGATTTCGACCAATTCTTCTTGAACAGAAATACCTTTATCTGTTAAATACCATAATTGAAGATCTGTTTTTATTTTTTCGTCGATAGCGCCAACTTCTCTTTTATGCTTTTCCATTAATTCGGTTGCTCCTTTTGGTCTTGGCCCCCAATCGGCGCGTACAATTCCTGCTTCTTTACAAATCACGATTACCTTTGGAATTGCTCTTCCGCCGTTAGTCAAATAATGGTTCATCAAATCGTCATTTTCATCGCGCAATGCAATTCTCAAATCGATTCTTTTATTGGAAGCCAAAGCCATTTTGTTTAAAATTGGAAGAATCTGCGCCGCATCTCCACACCAACCTTCTGAAAGCACCAACCAAATATAATGATTATCTAAGTTTTGAAGTTTCTCTGCAATAGCCTCTGAAATAGTGATCGTTTTTTCCAGCCTGTTCATTCTGGCTTCATTTAATTTGGAATAATTGGTAAGACTTTCAGATTGTTCGTTTCCTGTTGATTTTCCTTCGGTTAACAAATCGGTTACGATTTTTCTGTATTCAGCATAAGAATGACTATTGAATAATGCTTTGGCTACGATGCTTTTCATATTTGTTTCATTTTTAGGATACAATAAAAATACAAAATTTAGGAAGACGGAGAAAATGACATTTGTCACATTTAATATTCCTTTTAAATCTTATCCAACAATAATTGTATAGCTTTTAAATGTACATTTACTGCAATGAGCGCAAAGCATTTTAAATGCTAAGCTTTGCAAACTTTACAAATTCCAGTTTTATCTATATAAAAATTCTTAGCGTACTCTGCGGTAAAAACAGATCCTTAGAACAAATCCCTTTTTAAGGCTTTAAATGGCTAAAATTGAAGCAAGAATTAATTTTTTGCAAACATTATTTTTAAAAATCAGAATATGTCTATATTTGCACAAATTAACGCAACACACACATGAAATATAAAAGAATTCTTCTTAAACTTAGCGGCGAAGCCCTAATGGGTGATTTACAATACGGTATTGACCCGAAAAGATTAGGCGAATATGCAGATGAAATCAAGCAGATTCACGACAAAGGAGTAGAAATTGCTATTGTTATTGGAGGAGGAAATATTTTTAGAGGCGTTGCCGGAGCAAGCTCAGGAATGGACAGAGTGCAAGGAGATTATATGGGAATGCTTGCAACTGTTATAAACGGAATGGCTTTGCAAGGCGCTCTTGAAGATAAAGGAATGAAAACGCGTCTGCAGACGGCTTTGAAAATGGAATCTATAGCAGAACCATATATCAAAAGAAGAGCTGACCGCCACCTAGAAAAAGGCAGAATTGTAATTTTTGGAGCTGGAACTGGAAATCCATATTTTACAACTGATACTGCAGCAGTTTTAAGAGGTATCGAAATTAATGCTGATGTTATTCTAAAAGGAACTCGCGTTGATGGAGTTTACGACTCTGATCCAGAAAAAAATGCGTCGGCAGTAAAATTTGATTTTATTTCGTTTGACGATGTAATCAAAAAAGGATTAAATGTAATGGATACCACTGCATTTACATTAAGCCAGGAAAACAAATTGCCAATCGTTGTTTTTGATATGAATAAAATCGGAAACCTTTTGAAAATCTGCGAAGGCGAAAACATCGGAACTGTAGTAAATATATAGTCATCAGTAACAGTTTTACAGTCGCACAATAAGACTTTAACTGAAAACTGAGAATGAAAACTGAAAACTAAAAAAACAATGACTGAAGAAATAGACTTTATTTTAGAAAGTACTGAGGAATCAATGAATGGTACTATTGCACACTTAGAGAAAGAATTTCTTAATATTCGTGCAGGAAAAGCTTCTCCAGCTATGCTTGGAGGTGTTTTTGTAGATTATTATGGTTCTTCTACTCCGCTTTCTCAAGTATCTAAAATCAGCGTTCCAGATGCTAGAACAATTACATTACAGCCATTTGAAAAAAATATGCTTTCTGTTATTGAAAAAGCAATCTTAGTCGCTAACATTGGTTTTAACCCAATGAATAACGGAGACGTTATCATCATCAGTGTACCGCCTTTGACAGAAGAGCGTCGTCGTGATTTAGCAAAACAAGCAAAAGCTGAAGCTGAAGATGCTAAAATTGGTATCCGCAATTCTCGTAAAGATGCTAATACTGATATCAAAAAATTGGAAAAAGAAGGAACTTCAGAAGACATCTGTAAATCTGCAGAAGAAGAAGTTCAGAACTTAACAAATGCTTACATTAAAAAAATTGATGAGTTATTGGCTGCAAAAGAAGCTGAAATCATGAAAGTATAAGTAAGTTTTGATTATAAAATAAAAATCCGTCTGGTTTATTGCACTAGACGGATTTTTTTATTGCTATTTTTGCATACGAAAATTAATTTCTTTTCGTTTTTGAAACTATATCATTCTGTATGAAGCTATTTTGTTTTTTGACTTTGTTTTTTACGCTTACTCTTCAGGCGCAAATTCAAATAAACGGAATCGTAACCGATTCAAACAACAAACCTCTTCCGTTTGCCACCATTACCACCTCAGAAAACAATAACACAATTACAGATGTTGACGGAAAATTTATTTTTAAAATCAGTTCCTCCGCGACATCGCTTACGGTATCTTATATAGGCTTTCAATCCAAAACTATTGCTTTAATCAACAGCAAAACCTTTTATTCGATTTCGCTTTTACAGCAGACCGATGATTTAAAGGAAGTTGTGGTATCAAATGAAAATCCTGCTCTTACCATAATAAAAAAAGTTATTGCCAATAAGGCAACAAACGATCCGCAGAAGAAACTCAATAATTTTGAATATAAAACCTATAACAAACTTATCGTAACCGCCAATCCAGATTCAATTGACGGCCGTATTGACACAACAGCCGCTTATAAAGACTTAAACAAAAGAATCATAAACATTGATTCTTCTGATTATAAGTTTAAAGAAATTGTAAGCAAACAGCATTTATTTCAAACTGAAAAAGTTTCTCAATATCAGTTTAGAAATAACAAATTAAAGGAAACGGTTCTAGGCACAAAAATCGCTGGTTTCAAACAACCGATTTATGAAGTTCTGGCCTTCAACCTCCAATCTATTTCGATTTACGATCCAAAATACGAATTGTTCGAAACCAAGTACGAAAATCCCATTTCCAAAAATGCTCCTTCAAGCTATAATTACAAACTGTTAGATACGGTTACCATTAGAGGCCGAGATGCGTATATGATTTATTTTAAAAACAAATCAAAACACAGGGCTTCTGGACTGGAAGGGGTTTTATATATTGACAAAGAAAATTACGCTGTCGCGAAAGCGGTCATGCGAATTAAAGGCGTTTTGGACATTAGCGGCATCCATGAATTTGAATATATTCCGAAAGAAAAAATCTGGTTTCAGAGCAATACTACTTTTAAAATCGTAAAAGGAAAAAATGACGACGATATTCGTATTCTTGGCGGTACGATTCAATTTGACGGAGATGTTGAAGATAATTACGAACGCAGAAAAAAAGTAGCTTCAGATTTCACCTATCTGCTTTCTGAAAGCAATAGTTTTGATGTTCGTGTAAATACCGACACTCCAATAAAAAATCCTTCGCTTTATATCGAAATCAAAGACGATGCGGCCAAAAAACCTGAAAGTTTCTGGGAAGCTTATCGAAAAGAAAATCTCGATCAAAAAAGCCAAAAAACCTATTTATTGCTCGACAGCCTTTCGGTTCGAAATAGAATTGAAAAACGTTTAGGAATTGGTCGAAAAATTATTAATGGTTTCTATCCGATTGGCCCTGTCGATTTAGATTTGAAAAAGATTATAAGTTATAACAATTATGAAGGCTTTCGTCTTGGTGTGGGAGGTATTACAAATGACCGTTTGTCTAAGTATTTCCGAGTTGAAGGCTACGGCGCTTATGGAACAAAAGATGGTGTCTTTAAATATAGCGTCGGAGGTGGCGTTTTATTAGATAAACATACCAATACTTGGATTAATGGCTATTATACTGACGATGTGCGAGAAATTGCAAGTACTGTTTTTTCTGTTGACAAACGTGTTTTTAAAATTTATGATCCGCGCCCAATAAACATTAGTACTTTTTACGAGTATATAGGATGGCGTACCAATATTCAAACCAAATTTATTCCGAAAACCGAGGCTGTTTTAGAACTTTCGAGAAATTATATTGAACCAAAATTTGATTATCTCTATAACCTAAACGGAAAACTGTATTCTAATTATACCATGACCACGGCAATGCTTTCTATTGTTTGGGCGCCATTTAGCAATTATATGCAAACTCCAACTGGAAGAACTGAAAGCGATAAAAAATTTCCGAGGTTTACTTTCCAATACACACAATCTTTGCCAAATGTTTTTGACAATGATTTTACTTTTAGCAAAATAGATTTTAAGGCCGAATACGAAAAACAGTACCTAAACCGTCAAAAAACAAGTTTACTTTTACAGGGAGGTTTGGCAATGGGAGATGTGCCTATTACGCATTTGTACAATACAGCACCAAACAACTTAACAAAAGAAACTGTCGTACAGCGTATCACTTTTGCGGGAAGAAATGCTTTTGAAACCATGTTTTTTAACGAGTTCTTTTCGAGCCAATATTTAATGTTTCAAATTAAACATGGTTTTGACCGAATCAAAATTATGAAACAAGTTCGTCCGTCATTGGTTTTAGTTACTAGAATGGCCTGGGGAAACATGGAAAAACCAGAACAGCATGTTGGTCCAGCATACAAAACGCTTGACAAAGGTTATTTTGAATCGGGATTAGAATTGAACCGAATCTTTAAAGGTTTTGGTTTGGGCGGATTCTACAGATACGGACCAAATCAGTTAATGAGGTTTGAAGACAATATCGCGGTTAAGATTTCTTATGTTCTTGACCTGGGACTTTAATTTTAAAATTCATTTTTTTTCGCCACGAATTCACAAATTTACCCACTAAAACTTTACAAAAATTTTACCGATGAATTTCACGAATTTCCGCTAGCATCTGCGTAAATTTGTGCGATTTATCGACAAGTACAGCGTAAAGAAATTCATTAAAATTCGTGAATTCGTGGCTAAAAAAAAATCCCAAACTCCAATAAGTAAAATTGGAATTTGGGATTGTAAAATTTTGGTATTTCAAAAAGTTATGGTTTCAAAATCAAAACTGACGGCGAATTATTAAGCCAAATACTTTGAGATTCTATTAGTTTTTTCCAACTTTCTAGACTGATAATCATCAAGTCCTGACTTTCTAAAAATTCTTTCTTCAATGTTCTGTCGTGCATAATCATGATATGATTTGGTGCAATCTGTTCAATAGAACGTATGGTTTCTTGAATTTCTCTTGTATTTTTCACTTCTCCGCCAGCATCTAAAACGGTAATCTGAGAACCGTTGTTATTGATTAGTTTTTTAGCATAATCAATTAAAAAAGCATCTTCTTTATTAAAAACAGGTATCAAAACTTGATTAACCTCTTCTAGATTTTTTTCAATGAAAATTCCAACTGGCATTTTTGCTTTAGCAATAATATGTCGTGTTCTTTCATCAAATGGAGAATTCTCAAACAATCCTTCTTTTCCTGTAAACTTATCAATCAAACGGTCTGGATTTACAATTCTGGTTGTAAACCCAAGAATTTTTCCAAGCAGCGTTCCGTCAAAAATAGATTGTCCTAAACCAATCAACAGTAAATCATACTCTCCTTGATTTGCGGTATCAATAATATCCGAATCAATATCATTTGAAACTTTAAACAAACTTACCACATTCTGATTCAGACGCTGTGACTCTTCAATTACAGGAACCAACATTTTGCGTTCATGTTCTTTAATGTCAAAAGAATGCACTTCTGTACTTAAAGACAAATGCATTGCGGTTACAATAGAATTATCACCTTGCTTTTTAACTAAACTATTGGCAATTTGAAGCAATTTTTTTCCCTTTTCTGGAGTTGCAAACGAAAGCAGAATTTTATACTTGCTTTTAGTTCCAATTTCTTCTGGAACTGCCGTAGTTTTATCTTTAAAAATAAATCCGATAAAATCTAATGCCGGACCTGTCATAAAAGTGGTCACCAAAGCCATAATGACCATCATAGTAAAAATCTCTGTTGACAATACCCCTAGATCATAACCAATATTCAAGACCACCAATTCCATCAAACCTCTAGTATTCATCAAAGCACCAATCGACAAACTGTCTTTCCAGTTTTGCCCCATGAATTTTGCTGCCAACGCGCTTCCGAAGAATTTTCCAACTACGGCAACTAAAATAATCAGACCGGTAATTTTCCATAATTCAGGGTCATTCAATAATCCGATTTGGGTACGTAAACCTGTAAATACGAAAAACAATGGCAATAGCACAATAATCGAAACGTCTTCAACTTTTTCAATAAATATGTTTCTGAATTTGTTGTTTTCTGGCATAATTGCTCCCGCTAAAAAAGCCCCAAACAAAGCGTGAATTCCAATTAATTCTGACGCATAAGCAGAAATTAAAAGCGTAATAAAGAAAATCGCAACAACAGGTTTGTTCAAACTTTCGCGTGTTGCATTCAAATCTCCTACTCTTTTTAAGAATGGGCGAACAATTTTAAGCATTATAATGACATACAAAATCGCCATTCCAATTACATACAATGAGCTTGAAAGTGAACCTGCTTTTACAATGGCAATAACAACTGCCAAGATACACCAAGCCGTAATATCGTCTGCAGCGGCACAAGTAATGGCAATAGTCCCGAGTTTAGTTTTCTGCATGCCACGTTCTTGAACTATTCTAGCTAAAACAGGAAAAGCCGTGATACTCATGGCAATACCCATAAACAATCCAAAAGAAGAAAATTCAACTCCCATTGGAGCATAGATTTCGTAAATAAAATATGCCAATGATAATCCTAAAGCAAACGGAATTACAATACTGGCGTGACTAATGACAACTGCATCATGCGCCTTATTTTTCAGCACTTTTAAATCCAATTCCATTCCGATAACAAACATAAAAAGGATTAAACCAATTTGGCTTAAAAACTGTAGATTGCCTAAAGATTCTTTTGGAAATAAAGCCGCTGAAAACTCCGGAAAATACATTCCGACCAAAGATGGCCCCAACACAATTCCCGCAATCATTTCGCCAATTACAGACGGTTGTCCTATTTTTCTAAAAAACCATCCAAATAAACGTGCAACTAAAATAATGGTAACAATCTGCGCCAATAAAATGGCCAAAGGATGCTGCAGGTTATCGACCATAGAATGAAGAAAGTCTTTCCAATGGTTGCTTTCAACACTTTTCTTTACAATATTTCGCCCCACTTCTAATGCGGCGCCTTTTGAAATTACCCAATATATCAGCGCTGTAAAACCACCAATAATTGTTACGTAGAATAGAGAGTTCTTAATGTTATTCATAACTCGTTCTTTAGATTTATTGCAGCAAATATCAGAACTGAGTTTTAAGTGAAAAAGCAAATTTCCAGCAAATTTTCAATGTATGTAACAAGTCGGAAAAACTTTGTAATAAGTTATAATTTTACCTTTTTCAAAAAATCAGAACGATACGTTTCACTTAAAATTAAAGCTGTATTTTTATTAGTTTCTTCCAAATGATGAAGCACAATTTCATTATGATTAAAAAACTTTATTGCCTTCACCGCTACAATTTCTTTTTTATTGATTCGGCAGAAATCAGCATCGGGCAATTCGTTTAATAGCGTGTCGAATTTTACATTTTTTAAATTCAAAAAACTGCCATCAGTAAGCAGAACCGTTTTATCGCGACTATCGCTCGCAGCCGTTTTTATGTATTGAATTGTATTAAAATACAATAACGTTTTTCCTTTATCAGTGTTGAGCTGTATAAACTTTTTATCAGAATTTGATTTCTCAAAACGCTCAAAAGCCTTTGTGATGGCTTTTTGCAAACGTTCTAATTTTACAGGTTTTGTAATATAATCTACAGCATCTATATTAAACGCTTCAGCCGCATACTCTTTATAGGCCGTACAAAAAATCACCAATTTGTCCTGCAGTTTTTCTGCCAGATGCAACCCGTCAATTCCGGGCATTTCAATATCCGAAATCAGCAGATCAAAATCTAACTCACGAATATCAGACAAAAGTTTTTCAGGATTATTAAATGTTTTCACGATTTCCAATTCTGGAATTTGTTCGCAAAGCATTTTAAGATACGTTAATCCTGGAATCTCATCGTCCAGAAGCAAGCATTTCAGTTTTGTATTCAAGTAAATCAATTTTTAGATGAGCAATATAAACGTCGTTTTCTATAAACTTATCGAGTTTAAAATTATTTTTATAAATGATGCGAAGACGGTGCTCAAGCGTTGCGTGTCCAAAACCGCTTCGTTCCTTTTTCAATACTTTTTTATCGGAAATTTTATTGGAAACCGTCATAAAAAAAGCATTATTTTTAAACTCAAAAACTACCGAAATAAAAGCATCTGCACTCTGAAGATCAGCATGTTTAAAAGCATTTTCAATTAAATCAATCGAAATTAAAGGCGCCAGCAAAGGCTGATCGTACAATTTATCTTCTTGATTGATATTGGTTTTGACTTTAAGTTCAAAAAGCGGACTAATTTTAATTTTATTGATTTCAATTAAATTCATTGCAAAATCAATTTCTTCTTTGGCCGTTACAAACTTCTTTTTGCTTTCGTAAAGAATATAATCCAGAACATTTGCAAGTTTATCTAAAGCAAAATAAGTCTGATACGCATGCGACTGAATCGAATTTAGAATATTCTTAAACAAATGTGGATTCAGTTTTGATTCCAAATTCTCCAATTGCAAATCGTTGACTTTTGATTCTAAGGCATAAAAACTTTTTTCTGCATCTTCCTTAGCTTTTTTGGTTTGCATCAATTGATAAATCATAAAACAAATGATAATAATTAAAAGCAACAGAATTGCAAGAAAAATAAAAGTAGTTGTATTGTTTTGCTGCATTTGCGTGGTTTTATATTTAAGTCAAATTCACGAATAAAATTACTGAATCCGATTCAATCTGTTGAATCTGCATGAGGCTTTTTCGTTAAGAAAACTATCTAATCTAAATTTTCTTAAAATCGAAATTATTTGCAAATATGGGAAAACGTTATGGTTTACAACTAAAACGAGACAAATTATGACCAAAACAGCACTATCAATTTTGTGTTAACGTTAAGTAAAATAGATTCGAATATTTATGATTTCGAGCACTTTTCACTACATTTGCATCCATTTTTAAAGATTTTATGAAAAACACTGTCCAAGTTGGATTTTGGGAAAAATTAGCCCGAATCATACTTAAAAACAGAATTACGATTCTGGTTATACTTTCTGCTTTAACTATTTTCTTTGGTTATCAGTGGAAGAATCTTTCTATGACTTATACTGAAGCTAACTTGCTTCCGAAAAATCATATTGCAAATAAAGATTATCAAAAATTCCTAGACAAATTTGGCGAGGAAGGAAACCTAATAGTTATTGGTTTCAAAGATCCTAAATTCTTTACACCAAAAAATTATGCGGCTTGGACCGAATTAATGAACGGTTTGAAAAAAGCAAAAGAAGTTGATTTGGTAATTTCTTTGAATGATTTAAAGAAACTTGAAAAAGATACTGTAAATCAAAAGTTTGTTTTAGCGCCATTTATTGACGAAAGCAAAGCGCTTGACGCGAATTATTTAAAAAGTGTTCAGTATGATTTGTTTCACAATCTGCCTTTTTACGAAGGTTTGCTGTTTAACAAAGAAAGCGGAAGTGTTCGTTCTGCAATCTATATGAACAAAGCGCTGGTAAACACGGCTGAGAGAAAGACTTTTATCTTAAAAGATTTAGTTCCGAAAATCGATAAATTCGAAAAAACAACTGGAATCGATCTTAAAGTTTCAGGAATGCCATACATCCGTACAATCAATGCGGATAATATGAAAGGCGAAATCGGGCTTTTTATCGGAGCGTCCTTATTGACGGTTTCTTTGATTTTCTTTTTCTTCTTCCGTTCGTTCAGAGCCACTTTTATTTCGATTTGTATTTTAATTGTCGGCGTAACTTGGTCGTTTGGAACTCTTGGATTGTTTGGTTATAAAATCACGATTTTAACAGCAATTATTCCGCCACTAATTATCGTAATCGGAATTACTAACTGTATTTTCCTGATTAATAAATATCAGCAGGAAATTAAACTGCACAACAATCAGGCAAAAGCATTACAGCGTGTGATTTCAAAAATTGGATCTTCGACTTTGATGACCAATTTAACGGCTGCAATTGGTTTTGCAACTTTGATGATTACAGGAAACGAATTGCTTTTTGAGTTTGGATTGGTAACTTCTATCAACGTGCTTTCTGTTTATACATTGACACTTTTTATCGTGCCAATTATCTACAGTTTTATGCCGTTGCCAAAAGCAAAACACTTATATCATTTGGACAAAACTTACATTTCGACACTTTTAAATACAGTTACAACTATAGTTAAAGGCAAAAAAACAATTGTTTATTGCATCTACGCTGTTCTGTTTCTTGTGAGTTTGAATGGAGTTAGACAAATGAAAGTGTCAGGAAGTTTGATTGGCGAAATGCCGAAAAGTGCTTCTTTCTTTAAAGATATTTTATTTTACGAAAAAGAATTCAACGGTGTAATGCCATTGGAAATCATGATTGACACCAAAAAGAAAAAAGGTGTTATGAAACCATCTACAATTCGTAAAATGGACGAATTACAGAATACTATTTCTGAAATTCCAGAATTGGCAAAACCAGTTTCTGTTGTAAACTTGGTTAAATATGCAAAACAGGCTTTCTATAACGGAAACCCTGAATATTACCAATTGCCAACTTCACAGGAACAGACTTTTATTCTGGGTTATGCTAAAAACGCGACCAAAAACAGTAAAGAAAATTTAATGAAAGCATATGTGGATTCGACTGGACAATATGCCCGAATCACCACTTTCATGAAAGATATTGGGACAGATGAAATGGCAAAAGTAGAAGGAAAACTACGCAAGAAAATTGACGAAATTTTCCCGAAAGACCGTTATGAAGTTACGATTACAGGAAAAGCTTTGGTATTCCAAAAAGGGACAACTTATTTGGCACACAACTTAATCGAGTCGTTATTGTTTGCAATTTTGACTATTGCAATTTTGATGCTGTATTTGTTTAGATCGTTCAAAATGGTAGCTGCTTCTTTGATAACGAATATTTTACCGCTTTGTATTACTTCTGGATTAATGGGTTATTTCGGAATTCCGTTGAAACCTTCAACGATTCTGGTATTTAGTATTGCTTTCGGAATCTCGGTTGATAATGCAATTCAGTTTATGGCGAAATACAAACATGATCTAATGCAAAACAAAGGAAAAGTGAAGAAATCTGTTTTCAGCGCCTTGAGAGAAACTGGAGTAAGTACGTTCTATACTTCTGTAGTTTTGATTTTAGGTTTTGCGACTTTCACACTATCAAGCTTCAGCGGAACAATTGCTTTAGGAGGATTAATTTCTTGTACTTTGGTTTTTGCAATGTTTGCTAACTTGGTTGTATTACCTTCATTGGTTTTAACTTTTGAAAAGAAGAAAACGAGAAAAGAGGAATTGGAGAGTTTAGAGAAGTAATTTTTTGCAACGAATTTCACGAATTGACACGAATTTAAAAAACATAAATCTTTGTCAAAGTTTAAAACTTTGACAAAGATTATTAACGCACAGTTTGTCATTCCGAGGAACGAGGAATCGCACTCGGAAATCGACAAAGATTGGCGACTTTCTTTACGGAATTACTAGTGTGATTCCTCGTTCCTCGGAATGACAAAAACAAGAGAAATTGCTTCTTTTGAAACCGATTGCCCTAGCCCTGATAGAAGCGACATCCTTTTTCTTGCTCCTTTAG
Source organism: Flavobacterium sp. F52 (assembly GCF_000278705.1). Lineage (NCBI taxonomy): Bacteria > Pseudomonadati > Bacteroidota > Flavobacteriia > Flavobacteriales > Flavobacteriaceae > Flavobacterium > Flavobacterium sp. F52. The sequence goes on from NZ_AKZQ01000025.1 coordinate 120,492, forward strand.
CAAGAAAAAGATATAGCGGATAGCAGGAAACAGCTTCAAAAATTAATTATTATCGATTATATTTGCAGTTGTTCAAAACGAATATTATTTAATATCAATTATATAAAAATGAAACACACAAAAGTTAGAGACTTATTAAACAGTACGACAACGTTACAGGAAGTGAATGCAAAAGGTTGGGTGAGAACTTTTAGAAATAATCAGTTCATCGCTTTAAATGACGGTTCTACAATTAATAATATTCAATGTGTTGTTGATTTTGAAAATACACCAGAAGAGACTTTAAAAAGAATCACTACTGGAGCAGCAGTTTCTGTAATTGGAACTTTGGTTGAAAGTAAAGGTGCGGGTCAGAAATATGAAATTCAGGTTTCTAAATTGGAAATTCTTGGAGATTCTGATGCTGAGAAATTCCCAATGCAGCCTAAAAAGCACTCTCTAGAATTTTTACGTGAAAACGCTCACTTGCGTGTACGTACAAATGCTTTTGGTGCGATTATGCGTGTGCGTTCAGTATTGTCTTATGCAGTTCACAAATATTTCCAAGATAAAGGTTTCGTTTATGTAAACACGCCAATTATCACTGGAGCTGATGCTGAAGGTGCTGGAGAAATGTTCCAAGTGACTTCATTGCCTTTGGACAATCTTCCTAAAAATGAAGAAGGAAACATTGATTTCAAAAAAGATTTCTTTGGAAAACATACCAACTTGACAGTTTCTGGACAGTTAGAAGGAGAAACTTTTGCAATGGCTTTGGGTCAGATTTATACTTTTGGACCAACGTTTAGAGCAGAAAACTCAAACACTTCTCGCCACTTGGCAGAATTCTGGATGATCGAGCCTGAGGTTGCTTTCAACGACTTGGACGACAACATGGATTTGGCTGAAGATTTTATTCAGTACGTAATTAAATATGCTTTAGATAATTGTGGAGACGATTTGAAATTCTTAGAAGGAAGACTTCTTGAAGAAGAAAAATCAAAACCACAGGCGGAAAGAAACGAAATGAGTTTGTTAGAGAAATTGAACTTCGTTTTAGAAAACAACTTCAAACGCGTTTCTTATACTGAGGCAATTGACATTTTAAGAGATTCAACTCCAAATAAAAAGAAGAGATTCCAATACCTAATTAACGAATGGGGAGCTGATTTACAGTCGGAACACGAGCGTTATTTAGTAGAGAAACACTTTAAATGTCCAGTAATTTTATACGATTACCCAGCAAACATTAAAGCGTTTTACATGCGTTTGAACGACAACACAGAACCTGGAAGAGAAACAGTTCGCGCCATGGACATCCTTTTCCCTGGGATCGGAGAAATCGTTGGTGGTTCTGAAAGAGAAGAGCGTTACGATGTTTTGGTTGAAAAAATGGAAAAACTTGGAATTGACAAAGAAGAATTATACTGGTATTTAGACACTAGAAGATTTGGTTCTGCAACTCACGCAGGTTTCGGTTTAGGATTTGAGCGTTTAGTATTGTTTGTAACAGGAATGACAAACATCAGAGACGTAATTCCTTTCCCAAGAACTCCTGGTAGCGCGGAATTCTAAGACACGGTTTATTGCCACAAAGGCACAAAGACACTAAGTTTTATTTTTTAAAACTGATTAAGACTCAAAAAAATTAAAATAATACCACGAAGACACAACTCAAAGTATTATTTTACTATTTAGGAATATTAAAAGCTTTCAAAAAAACTTTGCGCCTTAGTGCCTTAGTGGCTAAAAAAAATAGCGCCTTATTATGCTAAAGCAATTTTTAAATTTAAAATTATCCCAAAAATTATCTCCGCAGCAAATTCAGCTGATGAAGTTAATTCAATTGCCTACGCAAGCTTTTGAACAGCGTTTATTAGAAGAAATGAACGAAAATCCGGCTCTTGAAGCGGGTAAAGAAGACGATTACGAAGCTGATGAATATGCTAATGACGACTACGATGATTATGATGATAACGAATCTGACAGAATCGAAGCAGACGACATTAACATTGACGAATATCTAAGCGACGATGACACGCCTGATTACAAAACTCAGGTAAATAATTACAGTGATGACGAGGAACGCGAAACTCCTTTTGCGGCTCCGATCAGTTTTCATCAGGATTTGATCAATCAGCTGAATACTTTTATTTTGAATGATGAAGAACGCGAAATCGCTGAATTCCTTGTGGGAAGTATTGATGATATGGGTTACATCCGCAGAAGTATTCCTGACATTGTAGACGATATGGCTTTTACTCAGGGAATTTATACTGATGAAGCAATGGTCGAAAAAATGTTGACCGTAATTCATGAGCTTGAACCTTCAGGAGTTGGCGCGCGTGATTTACAGGAATGTTTATTGCTTCAGTTAAAGCATAAAACTCCAACTGAATATGTTGATTTAGCGATTGATATTATCGAAAATCAGTTTGATGCTTTTACAAAGAAACATTACGATAAATTGCTACAGAAATACAGCGTTTCGAACGAACAGCTTAAAAAAGCAATTCACGAAATTGAAAGATTAAACCCAAAACCGGGCGGTTCTTTTGCTGGAAACAATAAAGTAACAGAAAACATTGTTCCCGACTTTGCCATTAGAATTGTAGACGGCGAATTGGAATTGACTTTAAACGGAAGAAATGCTCCTTCCCTGCACGTTTCTAAAGATTATCAGGAAATGATGCAGACTTATAAAGAATCTAAAGACAAATCGACTGCACAGAAAGATGCGGTTCAGTTTATCAAGCAAAAATTAGATTCTGCTAAATGGTTTATTGATGCCATTAGACAGCGTCAGGAAACTCTTTTTGTAACAATGAATGCAATCATGCATTATCAAGAAGAATATTTCTTAGATGGCGACGAAACCAAACTTAAACCAATGATCTTAAAAGATATTGCAGATATGGTTGGTTTGGACATTTCGACCATTTCGCGTGTGGCAAACAGCAAATATGTAGAAACGCCATACGGAACCAAACTGATTAAAGAATTCTTCTCTGAAGCGATGAAAAATGATCAGGGAGAAGATGTTTCCACTCTTGAAATCAAAAAAATTCTTCAAAATACGATTGAAGAAGAAGATAAGAGAAAACCGCTTCCAGACGATCAATTGGCTGAAATCTTAAAAGAAAAAGGATACCCAATTGCGAGAAGAACTATTGCTAAATATCGTGAACAATTGGACATTCCGGTGGCGAGAATGAGAAAGAAGATTTAAGGTTTTTTAAACCATATAAGAGCTGTAAGTTCATTTAAAATAAACAAACCCGATAGTTTTTAAAGCTATCGGGTTTTGTTTTTAAACCATTTCAATAATGTTAAATGTTTACGTCTTTTCAGGCTGAGCGGAGTCAAAGCTTCGGCTAAATGAGGCTTCAATTCCGCTCAACCTGACAATTGCTTTAAAACAATAAACCCGTCAGGTATCAGAAACCTGTCGGATTTAATTTATAATACCTCTAAACCTTATTTATACTGATCAGGAAATATTTTTATATCAAACAAAAAATCTTTCTTTTTATCACTGTAGCTATAAATCAGAGTATAATCATTTTCTCTAAAAACCTGAAGTCCTGTATTTGCTTTTGCAGTGCTTAAAAGACTTTTTCTTATTTCTTCTTGAATTACATTTACCTCAGCAGTTTCTTTAGTCACATTCAATAATGTTAAATTGTATTGAACTGTTTTTTCTCCATGCAAACTTACGCTGTCTAAACGAATCCCTTCCTGAATATTTAAAGGACAGCTTTTATTATATTTTGCAATTAACTCTACTACTTCAGTATTTACTTCATCTTCTTTTTCGCCTAGGTAAAATTGAAAATAAGCTACAAAAGCGGCAGCAATTCCAATTAATATTAACAATAAAACAGTCGATTTTCTCATATTTTAAAATGTTTTTGTCAAGGCTTATATTAAGTAAAATAATCTATTTTTCGTGATTCTTTTTCATCGCTTTAAAATACGCTGCACGGCTAAGTGGCTCGTATTCTTCTGTTTCTCCAAGCATAACCAATTTATCATTATCGGTTTTTCTAAAACTATAATTGGCTAAGTTTCCTGTTCTGGTACAAACGGCATGAACTTTAGTTACATATTCAGCGGTTGCCATAAGTCCAGGCATTGGCCCAAACGGATTTCCTTTAAAATCCATATCCAATCCTGCAACAATTACGCGAATTCCCTGATTTGCCAAATCGTTGCAAACCGTAATAATTTCATCATCAAAAAACTGCGCTTCATCAATACCGATTACATCGCAGCCTTGAGCTAAAATCATAATATTGGCAGCGGCAGGAACGGGAGTTGAACGAATTTCGTTGGCATCATGAGACACCACCATTTCGTCATGATAACGGGTATCAATAGCTGGTTTAAAGATTTCGACTCTTTGTTTGGCAAATTGGGCGCGCTTTAATCTTCGGATCAGCTCTTCGGTTTTACCCGAAAACATTGATCCACAAATAACTTCAATCCAACCAAATTGTTCTTTGTGATTTACTGTATTTTCGAGAAACATTTTGTATTTTTCTACCTTTAAAAATGAATAGTTTTTATTACTTTGTACTGGCAATAAATTGATGTAAAAATGTACTGTTTTACATTTTTTCAAAAGTAGAAAATTTTTACCAAACCTTAGATTCGCGAAAGCGTATTAACAGAAATAAAAAATTATCTTTTGAATTTCCTTGAGAATAGAGACATTCAGACATTAAATACACTAAAATACCTTATTCACTATAATTTTCAACAGTTATGAAAAAAAAATTGGAAGCTGATTTAATTAGCATTGCACATCGAATTTTAAAACTTAAAAATAAATCCGATATCAATCAATTGTACCTTGAAACTCAGAAATTATACGAGAAATTAGCGGTATTAAAATTTGTAGAAGAGAATTTCGACGCTGCAAAACCAACAATCGGGCAAAACGATATTGTAGCCGAATTGGAAACCATTTTTGAAAAAGAAGAAGAGACAATTCCTGCTATAATTGAACTTGAAGCGTCAGCCGAAGAAAAAGTTATCACGCTTAAAGAATCTTACGAACCTGAAATTTCAGAAGAAAAACCAGCAGAAATTGTTGAAGCTGCTGAACCAATCGTTGAAGTCGTAGAACCTGCAATCGAAGAAGCTGTTGAACCAATCGCTGCGGAAATTCAAGAGCCAGTTATAGAAGAAATTGCTGAGCCAATTGCTGAAAAGGCAGAAGAAACCAAAAAACCTATTGATGATCTTTCGTTCACAACTATAAATGAATTGAAACCAATTCCAGATTTCAAACCAGCTTTCGAATTGGAGACTGAACCAATTATCGAGGAGGTTAAAGAAGAACCTAAGAAAGAAACTCCTGCACAGCCAACTATTCAGTTTGAAGATTTCGGAATTAATTATGCCGATGCGCAGTTTGTAAAAGTAGATAGTTTTGAAGCTGTTCCATCAACTCCAACTCCTTCAATAAATGATTTCAAAGAACCTAAAAAAGTAGAAACTGCTATTCTTGAAACTCCTGCACAACCAAAAGCTGTAAGCTTAAATGAGAAACTGGCAAGAGGTTTTCATATTGATCTAAATGATCGAATCGCATTTACTAAAAATCTTTTTGGAAATAGCACAGAAGATTACAGCCGCGTTTTAAACCAATTAATGACTTTTGATTCTTATAGCGAAGCGAAAGATTTTATAGAAAACATGGTAAAACCAGACTACAATAATTGGGAAGGAAAAGACGATTACGCAGAACGTTTTATGGGGATTATCGAGAAAAAATTCTCTTAATTAACTTTAAACCTTACTTATTTTTACAAAATATGAACCAAAAACATCTATTTTATTATTTTATTATTTGTCTAATTACTTTTAGCTGTAGTTCTGATGACGATTCTAAAAATATACATACAGATAGAAATTGCACTCAGATATTAAACATTCCTGATGAGAACTTTAAAAGAAAATTATTATCAGCAACAAATGATATAAATTCTATTGCTACAAACCTAGAAGGTTATAAATTTAAAATAGATGCGAATAATGATGGGATTATTCAAGTTTGCGAAGCTGAAAACGTTAGTGGTTTAGAGCTAGATCATGCAAATATTTCAAACTTAGAAGGATTGCAAGCATTTAAAAACCTTAAAAACTTGTATTGTAATGACAATAAACTTACAACATTTGACATTTCTGCTTTCAAGAAACTCGAAGAAGTATTTTGTCAATCCAATAACATTACTGAAGTAAATGTTCAAGGTTTAAGTAAATTAAAAAGATTTTTATGTTCTAATAATCAGCTAACATCTTTAAATCTAAAATCCTTGCCAAGTTTAGAAAACATCGAACTTAGATTAAACAAAATCAGCAATTTAAATCTTGAAAATTCCAATAAAATTAAATATATCGTAGCTGATAATAATTTACTTTCTACAATATCAGTAAAACATTTGGTAGATTTGGAATATTTAGACATTACTTATAATTCAGTGACTTCAATTGACATAAGTAATTTAACGAAGGTAAACACGCTTCAATGTTCTTCAAATAAAATAACAACTCTTAACGCTTCTAATTGCACTAATTTAGGATGGCTTCATGCAGATCAGAATGTTATGACGGAATTAAAAGTAGACAATTGTACAAACCTGAATTATCTTAATTGCTCTGGAAATAAATTAACTGCATTAAATTTAAAAGGACTAGCAAAGCTTCAAAATATTCATTGTTCTTTTAACCAATTAACAACTTTAGACGCTCGTGATTCGCCTGTAGTTGCCTATCTGGATTGTTATTCAAACAAACTAAAATCATTAGTTGTTAGAAGTACAGATCCTTATGTTAGATATACTCTAAATTTAAATCCAGATCTAAGTTCAATTTGCTGCAGTGTTGCGGAAGTTTCGAAAATTCAAAATGAAATTAACACATTAGGTTATAATAGCACGATTACCACAAATTGTTTTTAAATAAAAAAATATGTCAAAATTATATATCGTTCCAACGCCAATTGGCAATCTTGAAGACATGACTTTTAGAGCCATTCGGGTTTTGAAAGAAGTCGATTTGATTTTGGCGGAAGATACTCGCACAAGCGGAAAACTATTAAAGCATTTTGAAATTGGCACGCACATGCACAGCCATCATATGCACAACGAACACAAAACAACCGAAAACCTAATTGCTCGTTTGAAAGCCGGCGAAACCATCGCTTTGATTTCAGACGCTGGAACTCCAGCCATTTCAGATCCGGGTTTTTTATTGACTCGCGCTTGTGTTGAAAATAAAATTGAAGTCGAATGTCTTCCAGGAGCAACTGCTTTTGTCCCGGCACTTGTAAACAGCGGGCTACCAAATGATAAATTTGTTTTTGAAGGTTTTCTGCCCGATAAAAAAGGGCGTCAGACTCGTTTTTTGGCTTTAGCCGAAGAAACCCGAACAATGATTTTATACGTTTCTCCACATAAACTCGTTAAAACTCTTAGCGAATTTGTTCAGTATTTTGGAGAAGAAAGACAAGTCTGCGTTTCAAGAGAATTATCAAAATTACATGAAGAAAATGTACGTGGAACCGCAAAAGAAGTTTTAGCGCATTTCGAAAAAATAGCACCACGCGGCGAAATCGTAGTTGTGGTTGCTGGAAAGACAATAACAAAAGAACCTAAGAAAAGTAAGTTTTCTAGGGATGATGAAGAATAAAAAAATAATGTTAGCCACAGGTTAAAATGATTCTCACAGATTATTCTAAAAAATCCTTTTAATCCTTTTAATCTGTGGCTAAAAAACTAAATCATAATCATGAGCATTCAAGCCTTTTTAGAAAAAGTAAAACAAACTCCAACACAAATCACATTTCCTGAGACTATTGCAGTAATTGAAGAAAATTACAACTTTACTCCAACTGCTTTTCAAAATGGAACACAGCATAATGCAGCGGGCGAAAATTCAGGTTCTTGCAAATTGTTTTCTTTCGCAAAACTGCAAAACTTAAGCAAAGAAGAAACTTTAGCTTGCTTCGGAGCTTTTTATTTTGAAGAAGTTTTAGGCGATCCAAATGGAACAAATCACCAAAACATTAGAAATTTCATCAACTTAGGCTGGGACGGCATTCAGTTTGAAGGAAATGCTTTAGAAGCGAAGTAACATATTTTAGAGTTCAGATTGTAGATTTTAGATTTTTCAAAAACCACCAATCTAACATTCTCAAAACTTTGTCTAAGTTGCCGAAATAACCCGCCGCAGATGAAGCGATAAAAAAGTAAACCATAAATTAGACAAATTCCCACAAATTGAATTAGCGGAAATTTGTGTAATTTGTGGTTAAAAATCCTTTCAAATCTTTTATCCCGATGTTATCGGGAGTGGCAAAAAAAATTACCAATCAGATTAAACGATTTCAGAAATCTACCATCTAAAATCAATAATCTAAAATTTAAAATTTAAAATCAACCCATGCGTTGGACTTTAAAACCAAAACCATCTGAAGAAAAAATTAAACATTTAGCGCAAGCTTTAAATGTAGAAGATTTTGTAGCATCACTGCTAATTCAGCGTGGAATTGCGACTTTTGAAGATGCGAAAAACTTCTTTCGTCCTTCTTTAGAACATCTTCACGATCCGTATTTAATGAAAGATATGGACAAAGCCGTTGCACGAATCGAACAAGCCATTCAAAATGAAGAAAACATTTTAGTTTTCGGCGATTATGATGTTGACGGAACAACAGCGGTTTCTTTGGTTTCTTCCTATTTGAAATCACATTATCCAAATATTGCTACTTATATTCCAGATCGGTATGACGAAGGTTATGGAATTTCATATAAAGGAATTGATTACGCAGACGATAACGGAATTTCCCTAATTATCGCTCTTGACTGCGGCATCAAATCGATTGATCATATCGCTTACGCGAAAACCAAAAACATTGACTTTATTGTTTGTGATCACCACCGCCCTGGAGAAATTCTTCCTGATGCAGTTGCAGTTTTAGATCCAAAAAGAGAAGATTGCTCCTACCCTTACGATGAATTGTGCGGTTGCGGAGTTGGTTTTAAACTAATTCAAGCTTTAGGTCAGAATCGAAATCAAACGATTGAAGATTTAGTTCCTTATTTAGATTTAGTGGCTACAGCAATTGCAGCCGATATTGTTCCGATAACTGGAGAAAATCGTGTATTGGCTTACTTTGGTTTGAAAGTCATTAATAGCGAGCCAAGACCTGGAATTAAAGCTTTAACCCATCAAGTAAAAAAGAAAGTTTTAGATATTACCGATGTTGTTTTTATAATTTCACCAAGAATTAATGCGGCAGGAAGAATCAAACACGGAAATCATGCAGTTGAATTGTTAACTGAATTTAATTTTGAGCAAGCTCAGCAATTCGCTTCGGAAATTGAACAATACAACGCGGACCGAAAAGATTTAGATAAAAAAATTACCAAAGAGGCTTTTCAACAGATTTTAGAAAACAAGGAAGAAGAACGCTTTTCTACGGTTGTTTTTCAGGAAGATTGGCACAAAGGCGTAATCGGAATTGTGGCTTCAAGATTGATTGAAACTTATTATCGTCCGACTTTGGTTTTTACAAAAAGTGGTGATAAATATGCCGCTTCTGCCCGATCTGTAAAAGGTTTTGATGTTTATAATGCACTAGATGCCTGTTCAGAACATTTGGAGCAATTTGGAGGACACATGTACGCCGCTGGAATGACCTTGAAAGCCGAAAATTATCAGCTTTTTAAAGAAGCTTTTGAGAAATGCGTGCGAGAAACTATCCATCCTGAAATGAGAACTCCAGAAATTGAAATCGATGCTGAAATTGATTTTTCAGATATCACCCCAAAACTCATTCGAATTTTAAAACAATTTGAACCATTTGGTCCGCAAAACATGACGCCGGTTTTTATGACCAGAAATATAAAAGATACTGGTTACGCGAAAACTTTAGGCGCAGAAGAAGAACATCTAAGACTTTTCGTTAAACAAAATAATTCTGATGGAATCGCCGCAATTGGCTTTGGACTCGGAAAAAAATTAAATATAGCACAAAATCAAAATCCGTTTCAGCTGGCGTATACTATTGCTGAAAATGAATGGAACGGTACAATTTCAACTCAGCTTATGCTGAAAGACATTAGAACAGATGGAAGAGATTAAATCCAACAAGCCAGATCCGTATCAGGCGCTTCGTTATAAAGAATTCAACGTATTTTTATTATTGCGTTTTGCAATGGTTTTTGCCTGGTCAATGCAGTTTATTGTAATCGAATGGGAAGTTTACAGTTTAACTAAAAACCCACTTTCGTTAGGAATTATTGGCTTAATGGAAGTTATACCTGCCGTTGGGATGGCATTATTCGCAGGACATATTGTTGACCAAAAAGAAAAGAAAGGATTATTGGTAAAATGTATTTTAGGATTCTCGATAATCAGTTTCGGGCTATTTCTACTGACTTGGCCAAAAGTAGTTGTGGGTTGGTCTTCAAATGTAATTTTGTATTCTATTTACGCTTTAGTATTTTTTGGCGGATTGGTTCGTGCTTTTATGGGGCCAACTATTTTCTCGCTTTTATCCTTAATTATTCCTAAAAAAGTATATCCAAATGCTGCAACTTGGAGCAGTTCGGTTTGGCAGATTGGAGCTGTAATGGGGCCTGCATTGGCGGGATTTTCGATCAACTGGATTGGTGTTCACTGGTCAATGTGTATTGTTTTCGGATTCTCGATTCTTTCCTTAATCGCCTTATCGCAAATCAGTGCAAAACCAATCATCAATCCAAAAATTGGAGAATCAATTAAAGATAGCCTTACAGAAGGTTTAACTTTTGTATTCAAGAACCAAGTTGTTTTAGGTGCTTTATCGCTTGATATGATCGCTGTACTTTTCGGAGGAGCCGTTGCATTATTGCCCGTTTTCGCCCAAGACATCTTGAAAGTAGGTTCTGAAGGTTTCGGAATTTTGAGAGCTGCTCCTGCTGTGGGCGCTTTTATTACCATGATTGTTTCGGCTTATGTGCCATTATATAAAAATGCAGGAAAAAAACTTTTGATAGCCATATTCGTTTTCGGATTATCCATTATTTTATTTGGTCTTTCGACTTATTTCTGGCTTTCTGTTTTCGCGTTATTTTTAAGCGGGTTGGCAGATGGAATTTCTGTAGTAATCCGTCAGACTATTTTACAGCTAAAAACTCCAGATCATATGCGCGGACGCGTTGGTGCTGTAAACTCGATTTTTGTGGGATCTTCAAACGAATTAGGTGCTTTTGAAAGTGGTGCAACTGCCAAATTAATGGGAGCAGTTACTTCTGTAGTATTTGGAGGAAGCATTACGCTTTTAACAGTAATTGTAACCGCATTGAAATCGCCAACTTTTAGAAACTTAGATTTGAAAAGAGATATGGATGAACATCATAAAATGGATTAGATGAAGTCATTTCTTCTTTCTTTGTTTCTTGCATCTTCCTTTTTCGCAAAAGGACAAAATCTGTATATTAAAACTTACGGTAACAAAAAGGATAAAATCATAATTTTTATTCATGGCGGACCAAGTGGCAACGCAACTTTGTTTGAGGGAACAACAGCTCAAAAACTAGCCGATCAAGGTTTTTATGTTATTGCTTATGACCGAAGAGGCGAAGGAAGATCTCAATATCCTAATGCAAAATTCACTTTTGAAGAAGCTTTTCAAGATTTAAATTTTATTTATGCAACCTACCATTTAAAGAAAGCCATTATTCTAGGCCATAGTTTTGGCGGTTTGGTGGCTACACTTTATACTAATAAATACCCGAAGAATGTGAGCGCTTTGGTTTTGGCTGGAGCATTATTCTCTCAACAGGAAACGTACGATCATATTTTAAATACATTGAAAAGAAAATACAATAATGATTCTGAACAACTAAGGAAAATCAGTATTGTAGAAAATTTAAATAAAAATTCAGCCGAATATAGAAAAGGATGCTACGAACTTGCTGGTGAAAATGGCTTTTTTAAAATGCCAAATCCAACAGCAGAATCTAAAAAATTATACGCCAATTACGAAGCTGGAGAATTTTATAAAACCAATATTCGAAACAAAAATGCTCCACTTCTTTTTTATCAAAACGAAAAGCAAAATAATATTGATACACGCCCTGTTTTAAAGAAAATCAAATCTGCTGGAGTTCCTATTTATGGAATTTACGGAAAAGATGACGGTATTTTTTCATCGGCACAAATTAATTCTCTTAAAGCAATAACTGGAGAAAATCACTTCGCTTTTCTTGACAATTGCTCTCATTATTTATTTGTTGACCAACAGTCGGCATTTATTTCTAAGCTAAAAAATTGGCTGAAATAATCTTATAATGAGATAGAATTTCATAAAAGATCAAAATCACAAACACTTTATAAATAGCTAAAAATCAAATAGTAATATTGGTTTTTAGCTTTTTTTTATGCTTTTATTAATCAAGTATTAGTACAAAGAGTTCGTATCTTTGTGGCCTAAAAAAATTGCCATGAATGACATCGAGCAGATATACCGAAACGATTTTGGAATTTCATTTTACTGGAAAGAAGGCAACGAAATTATATCAGATAAAATCCAGTTGCTTTTTAAACAAATGGGATTTTATTTTTCAGTTCAAGAGTTAAATGAATTTCACAATTTAATTGAAGACTGCGTAACAGACCATAATGATTACGATACAAATGGCGTAAAACGCGCCTTCGATAAATTTTTATTGAAAACTCCCTATGTTGCTATAGATTTAGAAATATCACCGAAGGAATTAGATTCTATAAAAGACTTAGTTGATGGTTCTTTATTTCGACTTCATCTCAACGAATATATTTACGGCTCTGGTATGAACTAAAGTAAACTGAGCAAAGTTTAAACTTTTATGATTTTTTTATTTAGAATTAATATAAATAATATTTATATTTGTTGGAATAAAAGGATTTACGATGAGAGAAATTGAACAAATATATCATAATAACTTTGGAATAGCTTTTTACTGGAAAGATCATAACACTACAATTTCAGACAAAGTGCAATTGGTTTTTAAGGAAACTGGTTTTTATTTTACAGTTCAAGAATTAAATCATTTTTGTGATTTGATTGAAGATAGCATGATTGAAAATGCTTGTTGCGAAGCATGCGAAATGAAATATTCTTGCCATAAGTTTTTATTGAAAACACCTTGCAACTCTATAGATTTGGCTGTAAACATGACCGAATTAAAATCGATAAAAGATTTGGTCGAAGGTTCTTTATTCAGAATTGAACTAGATGAATATGTTTATGGAGTTGGCATGAATTAAAAAGCATTCTAAATATTTTAACAGCATTCTTTCATTACTGAAATTTATTTTGATTCAATTCAAAAAAAAGTATATTTACAGCAATGAAAAAAGCTGCATTTCTACTTACTTTATTTATTCTGGCAATTCTCTTTGTCGGCTGCAATAGCAAATCAGAAGAATATATTGATCCGCGCGGAACTGATTATGCAGGATCTGAGAGTTGTATACAATGCCATAAAGTAGAATCTGAAATGGCATTCAAAAGTTCGCATTTTAAAGCAACCGCTCCAGCAATTTTAGAAAATGTTTCTGGCGATTTCGATTCTAAAAATCATTCTTTCATTTATGATAAAGAAACCAAATTGGTGATGGAAAAACGTGGAGACAGCTTGTATCAAGTTGTTTATAAAAACGGTAAAGAAACAGCTAAATATAAATTTGAAATTGTTTTTGGAACCAAACATGCTCAGACTTCTGTTTATTGGAAAAACAACAATACTTACGAACTTCCCGTTTCTTTTTATCACTCCATAAATAATTGGGCAACAAGTCCAGGCTTTCCTGCCGACAAGCCTTATTTTGACCGTATGGTGGTAAAAGATTGCTATTCGTGCCATAGTTCGAATATAAGTTCGAGAACAGTTGATCAGAGTTCAGCAAATAAAAATTTCTTGTCTATGGATGTTGAGGATATCATTAGAAAGGAAACAATTGTTTACGGAATTGATTGTGAACGTTGCCACGGTCCCGCAAAAAAACACGTTGAGTTTCATTTAAAAAATCCAAACGTAAAAGTTGGCAATAGCATTACGAGTTTCAAAACTCTAAACAGACAGCAAAAATTAGATGCGTGCGCTTTATGTCACGCAGGAAATGATGGAATGAAATTAAAATCGCGTTTTGAGTTTAAGCCTGGAGATAATTTATCGGAGTTCTTTCGCGAAACCAAAAGCATTAATGACACAATAAATTTTGATGTTCATGGCAATCAGTATCGATTGATGGCGCAGAGCAAATGCTTTATAAAAAGCGACAAAATGGATTGTATTACCTGCCATAATCCTCATGAAAATGCTTCAAAAAATATGGCTTCATACTCTAAAATCTGTATGAGCTGCCATCAAGGTTTAAAACATAATGAAACCACTTTGAAAATAATGCCTGAGAAGTTATTGGCCAGCAATTGTGTAGAATGCCATATGCCTAAAAAAGCGTCTGGAGCAATTAAATTTCAGCTTTCAAACAGCAAACAGCTTTCTGAATATATTCTGCGAACGCATAAAATTGGCATTTATCCGAATGCGAAGTAATTATTTTTCGAATTTTTTAAGCTCGAATTTTTCGCCGTCAAAAACACCGTAAGTAAAATATCCAATCCAATCTCCAAGATTTACATATTCGGAGTTTTCTCCAACTGGAATAATCATAGGCAAATGGCGGTGTCCGAAGATAAAATAATTGTAATGTTTGGTTTCTAGTTTTCGTTTGGCATACAAAACCAGCCATTCGTTTTCTTCTCCTAGAAACTTCACATCTTCGTCACCAGAAATCAATTTGTTTTTGACCGATAAATATTGAGCCAAACTCACGCCAACATCTGGATGCAACCATCGGAAAAGCCATTTTGAAAACGGATTGGTAAATACCTTTTTCATTCGTTTGTAACCTTTATCGCCCGGACCTTTTCCGTCTCCGTGACCAATTAAAAAGGTTTTTCCGTTAAAAGTAAATTCTTTATTATCGTGATAAACCGGAATATTTAATTCGGTTTCAAAATAATCATTCATCCACAAATCATGATTTCCAACAAAAAAATAAATCGGAATTCCGCTGTCGCGAATTTCTGCCAGTTTTCCTAAAATTCGAACAAAACCTTTCGGGACAACCGTTTTATACTCAAACCAAAAATCAAATAAATCTCCCAATAAAAAAATTGCTTCTGCGTCTTCCTTAATCTCATCAAGCCAAGCCACGAATTTTTTTTCGCGGGGCAAACTCATTTCTGGAGTTGGCGCACCAAAATGCTGATCTGAAGCAAAATATATTTTTTTCATTTAGATTTTTAGATTGTTAGACTTCTTAGAATTTTAGACTTTTGCCACTTTGAGCGAAGTCGAAAAGTTGGAATTTAGAATTTCTTTTTTAGGAATTTTAAAGATTATCAGAAGCGTACCATTCTGCGAAAGACGATTCTGTTTCTTGAAGTTTTAATGAGAAAAGAGAAATTCCAGCAGGCAGACGATTTTTAATTCTTTCAGCAAAATCAACCACCATATTTTCGCTTGTTGGCTGATAATCTACCAAAATAACATGATGCCCACGGTTTTTCAATTCATTTGCCAATTCGACATGCGGAGTTGTTTGGTTGAAAACAGTAGCATGATCAAATTGATCGACGATTTCTTCTTTTACAATTTTCTTTAGATCAGAAAAGTCAATCACCATTCCGAACTTTACATTCGATCGGTCTGTAATTGGCGATCCAATAACCGTTACCGATAATTTATAACTGTGTCCGTGAACGTTCTTGCATTTTCCGTCGTAACCGTACAAAGCGTGACCGGTTTCGAAACTAAATTGTTTTGTAATTCTGATATTACTCATCGATTTTTAATTTTAAGCTTGCAAATTTACAAATTAATTGCCGTTTTTAGCTCTTTTTTTAGCACGAGTATACATCCACAAAGCAATTCCGCCCAAAACCAGAAACGGAATAAAAGATCCAATGACAACCCCAATTTGATAACCACTGTCTGGAGCGTCTTTAATTTTCTCTGCAATGTCAACTTTTTGCATTAGCGAAATAATAGTCATGTTCAATAATTTATGTAGTGAAAATTTGATTTTAAAACTTTTTCAAAGCTATGCTCCTATTTTTCTAAAATCAATGACTTATATCATACCTATTTTTTAAACTGAAGCAAAGCATTTTTAGTGAAATCTGACAAAACCAATTTACCCGTAATGGCAGCACGTTCAAACAAAAGAGATTCCCATTGTTCTGTTCCATCCCAAATAATCTTTTTCATTTCGTAAAGCGCTTCGGGATTGTAGGAGCTTAATCTTTGGGCAAAATTTTCGACATCTTTATCTAAATTTTCGGAGTCACTTATATCCGAATAAAGACCTTTCTGGAAAGCCCAATCTGCCGATTTCCATTCGTGAGCTGCTAAGGTCATTTGTGTCATTGCCGTTTTTCCTATTTTCCTAGAAACGGCTGGTTCAATAACGAATGGCCCTATTCCAATTGCTAATTCAGACAGTTTTATATCGCTTTGCGGAGTTGCAAAAACATAATCGCAAGCCGAAATAATTCCGACACCACCGCCAACAGCTTTTCCTTGTACACGGCCGATTATAATTTTATTGCAATTTCGCATGGCATTCAGCAAATGTGCAAAACCCGAAAAGAATTCTACGCCTTGTTCTTCATTTTCGACTTTCAAAAGTTCATCAAAAGAAGCTCCTGAACAAAAAGCTTTGTTTCCTTCGCTTTTTAAAATAATAACCGAAACATCTTCATTTCGACTTAAACTATTTATCTCGGCAGTCAAAGCATCTAATAAAGTTCGCGGAAAAGAATTACTGGCTGGATGACCAAATTGAACTGTTGCAATCGTATTTTGAAAAGAAGTTTCTAAACTTCCGTTTGTATTTTCTAGACTCATAAAAATTACATTTAAAGGTAAAGTTACGCTTTTGAAAATAATTACTCTGAAACTTGCAGAAATTTGTTTTTTGAGAATTAATTGACTTTATTTGTTAAGACTTTGGGGGATTAGCTCATTTGGCTAGAGCGTCACGATGAAAAATCGGGAAGGCGACAGTTCGAATCTATACTCCGAAATAATCAGGGGGATTAGCTCATTTGGCTAGAGCGTCCCGATGAAAAATCGGGAAGGCGACAGTTCGAATCTATGCTCCGAAATAATCAGGGGGATTAGCTCATTTGGCTAGAGCGCTACGCTGGCAGCGTAGAGGCGACCGGTTCGAATCCGGTATTCTCCACAAATTTAAACCCGACAGGTTTTAAAACCTGTGGGGTTTAGTATAAATATTTTTTCGAAGAAGGCTCGAAATGACAAACTGTTTATTTAGATTTTTTAAATTTCTATCTATTTCTCATTTGCAGCATCATCTGCATCCACTCTCTTTTTCTCAGCTTTTTTAAAATCGTTGTTTAGCAACTTTTCCAATTTCTTTTTCTCTCTCTGATTTTTTCTGATTGTTAGCACAACAAGAATAATTACCAATATTGCTACAATCGCTATTATATTCCAATTGATATCCATAATTTGAAATTTTAATTAAAGGTAAATAATCAAAATTATCTTTCATGTTATCAAACAGTTAAGTATTTTATTTTTTAACAAAACTTGTTTTGATGCAATTATACTATTTGAAAGATATTTCTTTAAAAACCGTTTTCTATTTTTGTGTGAAACAAAATTCCGAACAGGATATTTTTTATAGCTTATCAAACATTTCAAAATGAATCAGAACTTAAAAAACAAAATATTTTCACTCTTAAAGAAACTTATTCTTATTGCAGTTTTTCTTTTCGTTTTTACTTTCGCAGAAATCTACTGGGCAATGGGAAGCTTTTCTGAAAGAATGTCAAGTGGTTGTTTAGATTGTTCTTTTTTTGATGATGCTTATTTAATGTCCGTATTCACAACCGTTTTTCTAACCATTGTTTTTTTGCTGTTTACACTCATAAAAAACAAATATTTACAAATCGGACTTGAATTAGTTTTCTTAATTTCGATTTGGTTTCTCTGGAATTATGGCATTTTCGTTGATCGTGAATCTTCGTGGAGCACATATCTACTGAATGAAGAAATTATGTACACACTTTCATTTTCCTTCTTCCCTATTCTAGTTTTATCAACTGTTATGCTTTTTGCTTTACATTATATTTTAGGAAAATTATGAGTAAGAGTAAAAAAATAATATTGCGGGTTTATTTCATTATCTGTGCGTTTTTTGTGCTGGATTGTCTTTTATATTATTTTAAAGAAATCAGTCTGCGCGGTTATTATAGTGATGTAGTATTATCATGGGTTTGGCTAATAAGCAGTTTTGTAATTATCATTGTTTTTCGGAAAAAACTCATTTCAAAACTCTTTTTAGCAGCAATACTAGTAACATTTGCGCTTAGTATTATGGCCATGATGCTTCCGTTTTATGCTTTACTGCTATCGAGCACATCTTTAGGTTTGTATCAAAATAAAGATCTCAACAAAAATTACAGAGCGCAAATTGTTGGCTACGGCGTGATGGTCCAACCGTGGTTGGAAGTAATTGAGAAAAAGGGATTATTTGAAAAAAGAATTATCAAATGCACCTATTCTGAGATTATGAATGATAATTTGGATATCAAAATCAGAACAGCAAAAGATATTCTATTTAAAAATGAAACCGATAGCACGCTGACTTTGACCCTCTTTTATGGCGGACCAAACAAAACCATTACTTTCGATAAAAAGACAGGAAATATTGCCGCAATAAAAAGCAATTAAATTTAGAATTAACTTAAAACTATCGATATGCGTCACTTAAAACTACTATTTTTTGCTTCTTTACTAATGCTTTCTTTTAAAGGCATTTGTCAAGATAAAATTTCACAACAAGTACTCGACCGTCTAAAAGCTCAGCAAGCTTGTTGGAACAATGGTGATCTTGAAGGTTACCTTGATTTTTATGCTCCTGTAGATTCGGTTCGTATGATTTACAGCGCTGGTGTGGTTTACGGAAAAAACAATATTGCCGATTTTTTCAAAAAATATTGGCCAAAAGAAAGAATGGGAAAATTGACTATGACGGATTTTGTTGTTGAACCACTTTCTAAAAAAGATGCTTTTGTAAGCGCAAAGTTTAGTGTTGAAGCTCCAAATGGGAAAAACAGTTCGGGGCAGTTTTCGGGAATAATGCGAAAGATAAATGGTGTTTGGTATTTGTATGTTGATCATTCGGGATAATTACTAAACAAAAAAAATATTTTTTTTAAACTTAAAACGTATTTTACAGAAACGAATCTGTTTTTTACTCAAAAAAAATTTTGTAAATGATTTTTAAATACCTTTGATGTTATGAGCACAGCAACAAAACCAAATCATATAGGGCGAAAAATAAGCCGTATTCGTGAACTTCGTGATATGAAACAGGAAGCTTTGGCACAAGCTTTAGGAATAAGTCAGCAAACAATATCTAATATTGAAAACAGCGAAACTATAGACGAAGATAAACTTGCCGAAATAGCAAAAGCACTTGGTGTAACTCCAGAAGCTATAAAAAGTTTTTCGGAAGAAAATGTGTTTAATTATTTTAATACTTTTAATGATAGTCAAGGAAACTTCAATAGTAATCATTGCAGTTTCAATCCTCTTGATAAAGTCGTTGAACTTTATGAACGTTTGGTTCAAGCCGAAAAAGATAAAGTTGAATATTTGGAGAAATTAATGAAGGATAAATAGGTCTTTCGATTTAATTATAGTAAAAAGCCATTCTTAAAAAGAGTGGCTTTTTTTACTTATACAAATTCGCCGTCTTTTCTTTCTTGTAATTCTTTAAATACCATAGAAATAATTGCATCGCTCGGCGTTATCTCTGCAAAATGAAGCGATAAAATCAACTTTAATTTACTTCTCAAATATTCATCTGGAATTTCATCGCATAATTTTAAAGATTCTTCTATTTTTCTATCCGTTCTTAATTTATCAAAGAAATTTGCCATCAATTCCCTACTTTTATTAGATTGTACAAAGAATAAAGCGGAAACACTATCAATTATAGTACCTGAAATCAATGAAATTATAGAATTACTTTGAGACCAAAATGTTTTACTATTATCTGTTGAAAGAATTGCAAAGGCTATTATAGCAAAACCTAACGTCGCAAAAATTAAACTAAACCAAAAACTAATTCTTGATTGAAATAAACCTTGAGAGTGATATCTTTTAAGTAATTCAAATTGTCTTTCATTTGTCGACAATCCAATATCGGGAGTTGTATAATAATTTGATTCCGTTTCTTGAGTCATATCATTCTCATTTTTTATTCTTTCAAATTTTGTTTTTAATAGAAAATTTGAAAGAAATGAAACAGATGCAAATGCAAGAATTATTGGAAGCAATAATCTAAAATATTCACTAAAACTTTCAATATTAGTTGTCATCCTTTTCAAGAATAAATGTTATTGTCACAACATATAATTGAGGGCTTGGAGCAATTTGGTAAACTTGAACTACTTTATATCCTTCATCTAAATATTTATTTATAACACTAAATTCAAGCTCTTTAAAACCCGTATTTTCACCTCCAGTTGTTCTTGATAAAACATTTACTGCTACTACTTTTTGTTTTTTCATCTTTTTAATATTTAAAATTTATTTCTAATAGTTCCTTCTCCTTATATCTTTTTTTTTCGAAAACATAAATTAAAAAAAAATCTCTTAATATAATTAATCTTTAAAGATTACAAATTTAATCTTCAATAAAATCAAATCAATAATTATCATCTCAACAAAAACCCCATCCTTATTGACCCATAAAAATATCCAGAATTAGTATCAATTCCAGGATCATTCAATTCTCTTCCGCGATAGAGGAAAGAATAAGATATGTTGAAGTTGTTGTGTCGGTATTTCAAACCAGCTTCGGCATTGAAACGAAGCGGTTCCAAATCGAAAGTGATTGGACTTGTATCGTTAAACATGCTTCCTTCAATTGTAGCATCATAAAACTGGTAATTGACGCTTGGCGCTGCGTAGAAATAAAACTCTCTAATATTTAGCTGTTCATTTGCACTTACCGAAGCATTATACATATTAGAATCATAAATTGGAAGGAGTTTTTTAAATCCAAATCTCGCCATAAATCCTGTAGAAACTCCTGAGAAAATAGTTCCCAGATTGCCTTCTGACTGCCAATGAAGATCTACAAAATCATTATGTTTTGAAGGAAACATTTTTTTTGAATAAATAATATGCGCTTGCAATCCTAAAGCATTATGAATCTGGTTTTCCCAACCATATACTTTTTTGTAGCCGATCAATTTATGAAAACCCTCTTGCAATTCCTCTCCAAATGCATTTGGCCCAAGAAAGCCAATTTGAAAATCGGTCTTTAAAACTGATTCGCTCTGATAAAAAAAGCTTTTTCCAACTTCTGCAAAAAGATAACCCGCAAAAGGACGATCGTTTATCGTAACGGCCTCTTTGTTTAGAAAACGTGGATTATAAAGATATTGCCCAATTCTAAATTCGGTAATTTCTTTATTGATTTTCTCTCTGTTGTTTTTAGATAAAAATCGATAAAAGAGTTCCAAGCCATTGGTATAATACATATCGTATTTAGACGATGTGTACAAATCGTTATCCGATATAAAGCCTATTTCTGTTGTTTTTCCTTGCCCAAAAGTTAACGTTACAGTCAAAATCAGAAAAGCAAAAAGCGCTTTTTTACTTTTTCTTTTCTTCTTTTCCATTGTAATTGATTTTTCCAACATAACGCATCTCTCGCACAATTCTTTCCTTTCTTCTATTAATGTAGCTTGAAGAACCTGTAGCTTTAAATTTTCTTGGGTTTGGCAATATCGCCGCAATTCCAGCTGCTTGCATTGGAGTCAAACTCGAAGCGTCTCTTCGGTACCAATGTTCTGTAGCTGCATAGGCGCCGTAAACACCATCACCCATTTCAATACTGTTCAAATACACTTCCATAATGCGTTCTTTGCCCCAGATCAATTCTATTAGAATCGTAAAATAAGCTTCGAGACCTTTACGGAAATAACTTTTTCCTTGCCATAAAAAGACATTTTTGGCCGTCTGTTGCGAAATGGTGCTTCCGCCTCTAATTCGGCGTCCGCGTTCGTTACTTTTATACGCTTTTTGAAGTGCTTTAAAATCGAAACCATTGTGGGTTAAAAAAGTTCCGTCTTCACTTGCAATTACAGCTTTTTGCAAATTCATTGATATTTTATCAATCGGTTCCCAATCGTGGTCAAAATAAACTTCTTTACCAGCCATTTTATTTTCGATGGCACGAATGAGCATTAATGGCGTAAATGGCACTGGAACGTATTTAAAAAATATAACCGACCCAATTGATAATCCAAAAAACCATAAAGCCGCTTTAATAAAAAACCATTTTACTTTTTCGCCAAAAGAACGATTCGATTTTTTGGAAGACGTTTTAGGTTTTGGTTTGCTTGCTGTTGTTTTTTTTGGTGCTGGTTTTTTGGTTGCTGCCATTATATTAAATCTGCTAATTCTGTTCCTATTAAACTTCCTATTGCCACTCCCATTCCGCCTAGACGCACTCCGCAGAACACATTTTCAGAAAGCTGGGTCACGACAGGATTCTTACTATTTCCGACTCCCATAATACCGCTCCAACGATGCGAAATCTGAAAATCCTGATTTGGTAAAATTACATTTTTCAGCAAATCTTCCAATTTATTTTGAATAATTTTCGTCTGTCCAAATTCGGTAGTTGTTTCTCCCTCAAAATCAAGGTTTCTTCCTCCGCCTAATAAAATTCGATCGCCAATATTTCTGAAATAATAATAACCGCGGTCTAAATGAAACGTACCTTTGATGTCTAAATTGTGAATTGGTTCTGTAATAAGCACTTGCGCTCTGGCTGGCTTTACTGCTCCGTTTGTCAAAGAGCTTGCAAAACCATTGGTTGCAAAAAGCAGTTTTTGTGTTTTAAAGCTAAAATCATTTAAAACCACTTCGACATGATTCCCTGCATCAAGATAGGAAGTAACTGTCTGCTGATTTAGAATTAAAATAGTTGAAGAAACAGCTTGCCTTAGCAATTCCTGCATCATATTTCCAGTATCAATCTGAGCTTCAAACGGATTAAAAATTAAATAATCCTGAATATTTTGAAATCCGAATCGGTCTACTTCTTTCGAAAAAACATCGGTCTTGAAAAGTGGTTTTAAAACTTCATTGATAAACGGAATTTTAGAAATGCATTCATTAAATCCAAATTCATCTTCTTTCAAAAACAATTCATATCCGCCATGAGGTTTAAAATCAATGGCCTTATCACCTAACCTTTTTCGAAGCAACTGAAGTCCTTTCCAGCGTTTCTCAATAAGTGCCACAACATCTTCTTCTGAATGCGTTTTTAAGTCATCCATAATTTCAGAAAGACTTCCGAAACAGGCAAAACCGGCATTTTTTGTACTGGCGCCTTGTGGCAACATTCCGCGTTCGAGAACCAGAATTTTAGCAGCAGGAAATCTTTCGCGCAAGCGTAATGCAGTATGAAGACCTACAATTCCGCTACCCACAATTGTGTAATCTACATTCGTGAACCAATTTTTAAGTTCCCAATAGCTTAGTTCCATTTTCAGAGTTTTTTATAAAAATACTGATTTTTTGATAGCTACAAATTCACGAATTATTTTTTGATAATCTTTGAGAATAAAAATTCGTGAATTCGTGGCGAAAAAATTTATCTCAGAATTTTAACAATAATTGGGATTTGGAATTTAACAACTTGGAATTTAAATGTTGTATTTTTAGCGCACAAAAAATAGAATAATTAATTATGAAAAAAGTAGTATTAACAACCTTAATAATGATGAGTTTAAATGCTATCGGACAGAATGTAATGTCACCAGAATTGTTATGGAAATTAGGGAGAGTGACGCCTCTTGGCATTTCTAAAGATGCAAAAAATGTCGTTTTTAAAGTTTCAACGCCTTCTGTGGCCGATAACAAATCGACTTCTAAAATCTACACGATCCCTGTAAACGGAGGAACTGCAACTGAGATTAAAGACACTAAAGAAATTTTAGCTGATAAAAATATTTCGCCTGACGGAAAATTTGTCGTTTACAATGAAGAAGTAAAACTTGAAAGTGTTTTAGGTAAAGATTTTTATCCAAGTCTAACAAAATCTGATGCTCAAATTTATGACGGATTAGATTATCGTCACTGGGATACTTGGAACGAAGGAAAGTTTAATCACGTTTTTTATAAAGAAAACAAAGACGGAGCAAAAGGAACCGACATCATGAAAGGTGAAAATTTCGATTCTCCACAAAAACCTTTTGGCGGTGACGAAGATTATATCTGGTCGCCAGACAGCAAAAGCATTTTCTATGTTTGCAAGAAAAAAGCGGGAACTGCATATGCTATTTCTACCAACACAGACATTTATGAGTACAATTTAGAAACTCAAAAAACAATTAATAAAACCGAAGGTAATTTAGGTTATGATACTGCACCGCAATTTTCTCCAACAGGAAATTTATCTTGGCTGCAAATGAAACGTGACGGTTACGAGTCTGATAAAAACGATATTATTGTTGAATTTAAAGGCATCAAAACTAACTTGACAGCAAACTGGGACGGAACTGTAGATAATTTTATCTGGAGTAAAGACGGGAAAACAGTATTTTTTGTGGCGCCAATTGATGGTACAAAACAACTTTTCTCAGTTAATTTTCCTGGTTTGACTAAAATCGCAATCAATGTTCGCCAATTGACAAACGGAGATTTTGATGTGAATGATTTAATTGGTTTCTCTGGAGATGATATTATTGTTACTAGAACAGACATGAATCACGCTGGAGAAATATATTCTTTCAATTTGAAAAAAAATACTTGGAAACAATTATCAAACATCAATACAGAAACGTATAAAACTTTAGCTTTAAGCAAAACCGAAAGACGTTATGTTACTACAACCGACGGCAAAAAAATGCTTGTTTGGGTAATCTTACCTCCAAATTTTGATGCTGCTAAAAAATATCCAACTTTATTATTCTGTCAAGGAGGACCACAAAGTCCATTGACACAATCTTACTCTTTCCGTTGGAATTTCTCTTTAATGGCTGCAAAAGGCTATGTAGTCGTAGCGCCAAACCGCCGCGGAATGCCAGGACATGGTGTTGAGTGGAATGAACAAATCAGTAAAGATTGGGGCGGACAAGTTATGGACGATTACCTTTCTGCCATTGATGATGTGGCAAAAGAAAGCTATGTTGACAAAAGCCGTTTGGGTTGCGTTGGAGCTAGTTACGGAGGATATTCTGTATTTTATTTAGCTGGAATCCACAAAAACCGTTTCAAAACTTTCATCGCTCACGATGGTGTTTTCAATACCGTTTCAATGTTAGGAACAACTGAGGAAGTTTTCTTCAATAACTGGGATTTTGGAGGACCATATTGGGAAAAAGATAACGCTGTAGCACAAAAAGCGTATACTACTTTCAACCCTGCAACTTTGGTTCAGAATTGGAATAAGCCAATTTTAATTTTCCAAGGAGGTAAAGATTTCCGTGTGCCAATCGGGCAAGGACAAGAAGCTTTTCAAGCAGCTCAATTAAGAGGAATTAAAAGCCGATTTGTGTATTTCCCAGATGAAAACCACTGGGTTTTAAAACCGCAAAATGCTCAAGTTTGGCAAGGTGAATTCTTCAAATGGTTGGATGAGACTTTATAATTAGCAAAAAACATAATTTGACAGCCGTAGATTTACATAATCTACGGCTGTTTCTGTTTTTAGACATTAGAATTATGTAAGATATTGACCAATTTACTATTCCGTAAACAGATTTTTTTAGATAAATTGCAATGTTTTTAATCCCCGAAAATCGAACCGAATCCTAAATCTTTCAAGCAAAATATGGAGACCAAAAGAAGTTACACCGCAATCAAAGTTTTATTCAGCTATGTTGCATTATTGGCTTTGGTTGTTACAGTTGGGTGGTTTCTGTATTCTGAAAATGTGGTTTATAACAAACTTGAAGATAAAATTGCTCTAGAAAAAACCAAAATCCTTAGAGTCAGCCGACTTTATTCGAATGTCTATAAAACTGAGAGCTTAGCCAGACAGACAATTCAGAATAATTCTGAAAAAGATTTTAAAAATTATCTGATCGAAACCGATTCGCTTCGCAAACGTATCGATACTTTAAAACAGATTGTTACGACAGAATACCAGAAAACACTTTTGGATAGTGTCACTTATTTCTTGGCAGAAAAGACAGAAAACATCAAGCAATTAAGAGAAATCAAGAATAAAGCAGACGATGAAACTTCTGTAAATAATGCGATTGACGAAATCACTAAAATGGAGTTTAATCTTAGAAAACTCGAACTTCAGGATTTCACCAAAAACCCGAATCAATTAGGAAGTTACCAGCGAAGTGTTCTGCAGCGTTATGTCGATTATTTAAATTCGAACATTCCTGATGACAGCACTAACACGCTGAGCAAAAAAGCTTCAGATTCTATTTTGGCCAATTCTAAAAAGCTTTTGAGTTCTGTAAAAATAAAAGCCGAAAAAAAGAAAGAATCTTTGAATTTTGAAGAAAACAAATTGCTTCAAAATGAAATCGCCATTTCAGATCAGCTAAGAAAAATACTTCGAATTATTGAGCGAGAGATTATCATCAATTCGATAAAGAACAATTCATTAAAAGAAAAATCATTAAAAAGAGTCAACGAAATTGTTACGGCTTCTGCTGTTATTGGTTTGTTGCTGACAGTCTTTTTCTCAATTTTGATTGTCAGCGATTATTCGAAATCTCAGTTGTACAAAAAACAGCTTGAAATCGCGAATTTTAAAACCAAAAATCTGTTGAAAAGCCGCGAGCAATTAATTTCAACTGTAAGCCACGATCTAAAAACTCCTTTGAGTACCATTGTCGGTTATTCTGAACTTTTAGGCAATTCAGATGTCAATACCAAGCAATCTTATTTCATTAAAAACATTAAAAATTCGTCTGAATATATAACTCAGCTTGTTCAGGATTTATTGGATTTTTCGCAGATTGAAGCAGGAAAAATTTCTATAGAAAAAGTTCCGTTTTCATTACCCGAAATTATTGAAGATGTTGCTAGAAACATTCAGACGGTTTACAAACAGAAAGACATCGATCTGATCATCAACGTAGATGAGCAGTTTCAGAAACGCATTGTTGGCGATCCTTTTCGTTTAAAACAGATTCTGACCAACATTATTGGAAATGCTTATAAATTTACCGAAGAAGGTCATATTCGAATTGCCGCTTACGCGAATGACGATCAGTTTTTTACAATTTCGATTCAAGATACTGGAATTGGAATTGAAAAAGCGAATCAGAAATTGGTTTTTGAAGAATTTGCGCAAGCTAATGAGAACATTGAAAAGAAATATGGCGGAACCGGTTTAGGATTATCAATTTGCCAGAAGATCATTTCTATTTTGGGCGGAAGCTTAAGTTTAGAAAGTATTTTTGGGAAAGGAAGCACATTTACTATTCAGTTGCCATTATTATTTGATAGTAGCCAGGGGAATATTATTTTAAACGAAACCAAAAGCAAACTTTCAAAAAAAATCAAAAAACAAACTTTTATTGTGGTAGATGACGATATAAATCTCTTGAATTTGACCAGCGGTGTTTTAAAACAGGAACAGCATCAGGTTTTATCGTTTACCAATCCTGCTAAAGCTCTAGAAGCGCTTCGAAATACGCATTTTGATTTTGTCATTACTGATATTCAAATGCCAGAAATCGACGGATTTTTGTTTTTAGAGAAACTTCGCGAGCTTCCCGAAACTGTATTTAAAAATCAGCCTGTCATTGCACTTACAGGACGTACAGATTTGGATCTTTCGGTATATAAAAATGCTGGTTTTACTACGGTTATAAAGAAACCTTATTCGCCAAAAATTTTATTGGAAACGATTCAGCATATTTTGGATCATGAAGAAATTCCTGTGAATGAATATATTGAGAGCACAACTAATGCTTCTCAAATCTATTCTCTCGAAACTTTGAAAGATTTTTTGGGACAAGACGAATTGGCGTTAAAAGAAGTTTTAAAATCTTTTATTGACACGACAGTAGAAAATTTAGGCTTTTTGAAAATCGCGGTTCAAGAAAAAAATTATGATGAAATAAAATCTATCACGCATCGTATTGCTCCGATGTTCAAACAAATTCAGGCGAATGAAATTGGTGAGCTTTTAAAAGATCTCGAAAAAGAAGATTTAGATACGATTGATATAAAAGCAACTTACTCAGATTTACATGAGAAAATAAAAGTTCTTTTTGAAGAATTAAAACACGAGATTTAAAAAACTCTTTTTAAAGTAATTTTTTACTCAATATTGTACTGTTTCAATTTATTGTAAAGTGTCTTTCTGGTAATTTTAAGCAATTTCGCCGCTTCCGATTTATTATTTTGTGTTTTTGATAACGCATGAATAATAGTTTCTTTTTCGTTTTCAGATAATGAAAAAACCTCATTTGATGAAGGTTGTTTTTGAATCTGAAAAAACTCTGCCGGAAGCACATCGCTTTCTATAAAATCTCCACGGGTTAAAAGAGTGGCACGTTTTACGCAATTTTGCAATTCTCGTAAATTTCCTGGCCAGTTGTAATTTTGAAAAATAGAAACTACTTCTGGAGAAAATCCGATAACATCTTTATCTAACTGCTGATTGGCTTTTTCAAGGAAATAATCGGCAAAAACCATTAAATCTTCTCCACGGTCTTTTAAAGATGGTGACTGAATAGAAAATTCATTGATTCTATGGTATAAATCTTCTCTAAAATCGCCGTTTTTTACTGCTTCACGCAAATCTTCATTGGTCGCCGTAATAATGCGTATATCGACGTTTATTTCTTTATTGCTGCCAACGGGTTTAATTTTTCTTTCCTGAAGCGCCCTCAACAATTGAATTTGATTCTCGTATGAAAGATTTCCAATTTCGTCCAAGAACAAAGTTCCGCCATTAGCCGCTTCAAAATATCCTTTTTTATCATTGATTGCTCCTGTAAAAGAACCTTTCAAGTGACCGAAAAATTCGCTCGCTGCCAATTCTTTTGGAATAGCTCCACAGTCTACCGCAATAAAATTATTGTCTTTTCTTCTGCTTTGCTGGTGAATGCTTTTTGCTATGATTTCCTTTCCTGTTCCACTTTCACCAATAATCAAAACAGACATATCGGTTGGACTAACCAATTGAATATGATCCAGAAGTTTTTTTGAAGCAACAGAAATTCCTCTAACAAATTCATTTTCTGTTGAAACTGGCTTTTTAGATCCTTTTTTCTTTTTCTCTGGAATTTCAGATTGTTCTTCTTCAGCTTTTGGAGCTTGCAATGCATTGGTAATAACCAAAAGAACTTCATCTGGATTAAACGGCTTAGAAATATAATCTGCCGCTCCATTTTTAATGGCTTTAACTGCAGTGTTTACATCAGAATAACCTGTCATCAAAATAACCGGAATATGAGGATGCGAATTTTTAAATTCAGACATCAATCCAATACCATCAGAATCAGGCAAGCGAAGGTCTGTCAAAATCAAATCAAAGGATTCATTTTTAACTGCTTCACGTGCTTCTGAGGCAGAGAACGCTATCGTTACATCGTACGCTTTTTTGATTAGAAATTTTTCTAATAATTTACAAAACGCAATATCATCTTCTATTAT
The DNA here is from genome assembly GCF_000278705.1 of Flavobacterium sp. F52. Lineage (NCBI taxonomy): Bacteria > Pseudomonadati > Bacteroidota > Flavobacteriia > Flavobacteriales > Flavobacteriaceae > Flavobacterium > Flavobacterium sp. F52. The sequence goes on from NZ_AKZQ01000025.1 coordinate 150,215, forward strand.
TAATATCTTCGGCATCTGCTTTTAGGGACTTTTTGCTAAAATAATATTATTATACTTGTTATTTCATAAAATTATGTAAAATATGTAAAAAAAAAAGAGATTGCACGACGCAATCTCTTTTTCACCAAAAACATAAATCTAAATTCACCTAATTATATTTTCAACCAGTTACCATTGACATCTGAATAAACAGTAGCCTTCTGGTCTCCAACTGATATTTCGAGCTTGTACTCTTTTTTTTCGTTTACAAATGCTTTTTCCAGTTTTGCACCCGGATAAGCGGTCTGCAAGGCTGTTTTTACAGCTGCAGGCACAGCATCTACTGTAACTTCTGTATATTCTGACTGAATGGTTACAGTTGCTTTAGTAACTTTAGAAGCAGGCAATACATTTGCATGAATTGACATTATTCCTAAAACAACTATTGCGGATAAGATTAATTTTTTCATGATGCTGATTTTTAATTATTTCTTGATGATATTACCAGAAGCATCTGTAAAAATAGTATACTTCTTATCTCCACTTGAAATTTCAAGTTTGTACTCGTTCTTATCGTTTTTATAAGCTTTTTCCAGCTTAGTGTTTGGAAACGATTTTTCAACTGTAGATTTTACTGCTGCCGGCACTTGGTCTGCAGCCACCTCAGTATATGCATCTTGAAAAATTACTGATTGAGTAATTGAGATTGCTGGAAGAACTGCAGCATTTACTGAAAGACTTCCTAAAACAATCGCTGCTGATAAAACTAACTTTTTCATAATATTTGTGGTTTAAATTATTTTTTAAGAATGTTACCAGAAGCATCTGTATAAACGATCGATTTTTCACCTCGAACGGTTATCTCAATTTTGTACTCCTTTTTATCATTTACCCAAGCTTTTTCAAGCACTACACCAGGATAAGCTTCATCTAAGCCTTTCTTAACAGCTGCCGGAACTCCGTCTACTTCTTTATATCCATCCTGATCATTAACTGTCTGTACTATTGGGTTAGTTACAGCAGTGGTTTCTGCATGCATCGACAAACTGCCTAAGACAATTGCTGCCGATAAGATTAACTTTTTCATAGTTATAGTTTAAGGGTTAGACTTTATTATTTTTTAATCCAAGTTCCGTCTGCATTAGCAAAAAGATTTCCTGTTTTATCTCCAACAGTTACTTCAAGTTTGTATTCAGATTTTGTGTTTTTAAATGCTTTAGAAAGCACAGCGTCTGGATATGCTTTTTTCAAAGCGTCTGTTACAGCGGTTGGAACTTCTTCCAATTTGATTTCTGTATAATCATCTTGGATAGAGATTGTTTTTACGATTGAATTTGAAATTGGCGAAGTTGAAGCAAATGATGTTAAACCTCCCAAAACGATTGCGGCTGATAAAAATAAATTTTTCATGATAGTTGTTTTTTAATATAGTTAATTTGATCTTAGTATTCTTGATCCGGATTTTCACAAGACCTCATTTTAAGATTATTGTTTAATCCAAGTTCCGTCTGCATTTGCGAAAAGATTTCCAACTTTGTCGCCAACAGTCACATCAAGTTTATACTGTGCTTTTTCGTTTTTGTATGCTTTAGTAATTACTGCTTCTGGATATGCTTTTTTCAAAGCTTCTGTAATAGCAGCTGGTAATTCTTCTAATTTGATTTCTGTGTATTCGTCTTCAATAGAAATCGTTTTTACGATTGTATTGGGTGCTTGTGTAGTTGAAGCGAATGACGTTAAACTTCCTAAAACAATTGCGGCTGATAAAAATAATTTTTTCATAACGTATATATTTAAATTAATAGTTGTTTACGCTTTAAGTAATGAAATTATTATGCCGTAAAAGAAAAGAGCCGTGCCAAATACCATAAAAACCTGTGTTTAAAGGCTTTAGATCAAATATAGCAAAAAATGAGAAAATTAAAAAGGTGTGTAAAAGAGAAAAAGGTGTGTAATAAGTAAACACTTAAAGTGTAACCTTGAAAGAAATTCCAATTTTTGTAAATTCCAAATTCCAAAGTTTATGATGAAGTTTTATGCTCTTAATTTAAAGTTTAGGTTCCAATATTGGAATTTGGAATTTGAATATTGGATTATATAATGGCTTATAAAGAAAAAGGCTTCCAAATTTGGAAGCCTTTATAATTATTCTGGACTATTCATTTTAAATGTATCCATAAATGCAGTTGTATAATCTCCTGCAATATATTTTGGATCATCCATTAATTGTCTGTGGAAAGGGATTGTAGTTTTCACGCCTTCGATTACGAACTCATCCAAAGCTCTTCGCATTTTGCTAATAGCTTCTTCACGAGATTGTGCAGTTGTAATTAACTTAGCAATCATAGAATCATAGTTTGGCGGAATGCTATATCCTGAGTATACGTGAGTATCTAAACGCACTCCGTGTCCTCCTGGCATATGAAGCGTAGTAATTTTTCCTGGTGAAGGACGAAAATCGTTATAAGGATCTTCAGCATTAATACGAACTTCAATAGCGTGTAATTGTGGAAGGTAGTTTTTACCAGAAATCGGAATTCCAGCAGCAACCATAATCTGCTCACGGATCAAATCATAATCAATAACTTGTTCTGTGATTGGATGCTCCACCTGAATACGAGTATTCATTTCCATAAAGTAGAAGTTTCTGTGTTTATCCACTAAAAATTCTACAGTTCCAGCTCCTTCATATTTAATGAATTCAGCAGCTTTTACAGCAGCTTCTCCCATTCTTGTACGAAGTTCGTCTGTCATGAAAGGTGAAGGGGTTTCTTCAGTAAGTTTTTGGTGACGACGCTGTACAGAACAGTCTCTTTCAGAAAGATGACATGCTTTTCCGTATGCATCTCCAACAACTTGAATTTCGATATGACGTGGCTCTTCAATAAGTTTTTCCATGTACATTCCGTCATTTCCAAACGCTGCAGCAGCTTCTTGACGTGCGCTTTCCCATGCTTTCTGAAGGTCTTCTTCTTTCCAGATGGCACGCATACCTTTTCCACCACCACCAGCAGTAGCTTTCATCATTACTGGGTAGCCAATTTCTTTAGCTACTTTTTTTGCATGTTCGTATGATTCTAATAAACCATCTGAACCTGGTACACAAGGAACTCCTGCAGCTTTCATTGTCTCTTTTGCAGTAGCTTTATCTCCCATTCGGTCGATCATTTCTGGAGCAGCACCGATAAACTTAATTCCGTGCTCTTGACAGATTTTAGAGAATTTAGCATTCTCAGAAAGAAATCCATAACCTGGATGAATTGCATCTGCGTTTGTAATTTCTGCAGCTGCAATAATATTTGACATTTTCAAATACGATAAGTTACTCGGAGGAGGGCCTATACAAACCGCTTCGTCTGCAAATTTAACATGCAAACTTTCTGCATCGGCTGTAGAGTAAACTGCAACAGTTTTGATTCCCATTTCCTTACATGTACGAATTACACGAAGTGCAATTTCTCCTCTATTCGCAATTAATATTTTTTTAAACATCTTATTTTAATTAGATAATTAGACAATTTGATAATTAGATAATTTTAGATGTCTGTATTAATTCTGCCAGATCAATCTAAAATCTAAAATCTAAAATCTAAATTTATTTATGATGGATCTACTAAGAATAAAGGTTGGTCAAATTCAACTGGAGACATATCGTCTACAAGAATTTTTACAATTTTACCAGAAACTTCAGATTCAATTTCGTTGAATAATTTCATTGCTTCAATTACGCAAAGAACATCACCTTTAGATACAGTGCTTCCAACTTCTGTGAAAACTGGTTTGTCTGGAGATGGTTTTCTATAGAATGTTCCAATGATTGGAGATTTTATAGTAACATATTTAGAATCGTCAGAAGCAGGTTTCTCTGGAGTTACACTTACAACTGTTGGAGCTGTAACTTGCGGAACTGCCGCTTGAGGTAAAGCTGCTTGAGCAGGTAATTGCTGTACGTAAGTTGCTTCAGTTACATTTGTTTCTAAAGTTGTTCTGATCGTGATTTTTACATCATCCATTTCTAACTTCACTTCTGCAACGCCCGAATTTGCAACAAATTTAATTAGGTTTTGAATTTCTTTTAAATCCATAATGATTCGTTTTTAGTTTTAATTTATTTTTTATCGTAAGCCCATTTCAAATAGATAGATCCCCAAGTGAATCCACCACCAAAAGCGGCAAAGATAACATTATCTCCTTTTTTAAGCTTATCTTCAAAGTCAGCTAATACTAATGGTAAAGTTCCAGAAGTAGTATTACCATATCTCTCGATGTTTACCAGCACTTTAGACTCGTCTAATTCTAATCTTCCTGCTGTAGCATCGATAATACGTTTGTTTGCTTGGTGTGGCACCAACCAATCAACGTCTTGATTTGTCAAATTATTTCTTTGTAAAATCAATTCGCTGGCATCGGCCATATTAGTCACAGCATATTTGAAAACAGTTTTACCGTCTTGCATAATATTGTGCTGTCTATTTTTTATAGTTTCTTCTGAAGGCGGAATCAAAGAACCTCCTGCTGGGATTTTAAGGAAATCTCTTCCAACACCATCACTTCTTAAATACTCATCCTGCAAACCTAAACCTTCATAATTTGGTTCGAAAAGAACTGCACCAGCTCCATCTCCAAAAATAATACAAGTTGCTCTGTCTGTATAGTCTACAATTGATGACATTTTATCGGCACCAATTAAAAGCACTTTTTTGTAACGTCCAGACTGAACATAAGCTGCAGCTGTCGACATTCCGTATAAAAAGCTTGAACATGCAGCCTGCAAATCGTATGAAAACGCATTTGTAGCTCCAATTTCTGTCGCAACATAAACTCCTGTAGAAGCCACCATCATATCTGGTGTTGCAGTTGCCATTATAATCATATCAATCTCAAGCGGATCTATATTTGCTTTTGCAATTAAATCCTTTGCTGCTTGAATGGCAAGATAAGATGTACCTTTATCAGCATCTTTAAGAATTCTTCTTTCTTTAATTCCTGTTCGAGCGGTAATCCACTCATCATTGGTATCAACCATTGTTTCTAGCACTTGGTTCGAAAGAACGAAGTCAGGAACATAAGCTCCAACAGCGGTAATTGCGGCTGTGATTGTATTCATTATATTCTATTATTTTCCTTTCAAATTATCATTAATTTGAAAAATTTTTAAAAGGCTTGAAAATTACAAAAAAAAACGTAACGAATTTGTCTATATTTTCCTAAAAAACGAAAATTATAACCAACAAAAAAAACTCTCACTATGTGAGAGTTCTAGTATAATTTACAAAAACGTATTAAGCAACCGCTTCAGATTTATCGATAACAACTTGCCCTCTGTAGTACATTTTACCTTCATGCCAGTAAGCTCTGTGGTATAAATGTGCCTCACCTGTAATAGGACATGTAGCGATTTGAGCTACAGTAGCTTTGTAATGTGTTCTTCTCTTATCTCTTCTTGTTTTCGAGGTTTTTCTCTTAGGATGTGCCATTTTACTATATTATTTATCCGTTAATAGTTTCTTTAATTTTTCCCAACGCGGGTCAATATCTTCTTCTTTGTTACTCTCTTCCTTTTGTTCTTTTACACTTAATTCATTCAGTTTTGTTAAAGCTTCTGTTTGCAGACTCCCATCTTTAACACCTGGATGAACTCTTTTCTGCGGAACAGAAAGCGCGATCATTTCATAAATATATTGTGCTATATCTATTTCATGTTCACCATGTGGTAAAATCAACAACTCTTCATTATCATCATTAAATTCTTCTCCAAAGCGAACAATCAGTTTCATTTTTCCCTTTATAGGTAAATCAAAATCTTCGCCTGTCAGATCACAAGGGACATTTACGGTCCCTTTATGTTTGAATTCTAACTCTAACATATTACTTTTCTTTTCGAAAAGTAAATTGACTTTAATATCTGAACTTTGAAACTCATCGTACTCAAAGTCCTTAAAGAACGTGTTATTTATTTGATACTCAAAATGGTGTTTTCCTAGTTTTAATCCTACGAAAGGAATTAAAAATTCTTTTGTTTTGCTCATTTCAACATCAATTTGATCAATTCAATTCTAAAACTAGATATCTGAATTGGGGTGCAAAGATATAAAATTATTATAAATCTAATAATCTTATTGACCTTTTTTTGTTTATAACTGTTTTTCTTTTATTTTAAGAGGTTTTTGGCTAATCTCCTCATACTGATTACGCGAGCGAAAAATATCGATTGCAAGATAGACTGCTTCTTTAAACGAATTGTAATCTGCCATGTCTTTCCCCGCTATATCATAAGCTGTGCCGTGATCTGGAGAGGTTCTTACTTTATTTAAACCTGCTGTATAATTCACTCCTTTCCCAAAAGAAAGCGTCTTAAACGGAATTAATCCTTGATCGTGATACATTGCCACAATAGCATCGTATTTTTCATATTGAGAGCTTCCAAAAAAACCATCTGCAGGAAATGGACCAAAAACCATTGTCCCTGAATCGAATATTTTTTTCAGAACTGGTTTTAAAATCAAATCATCTTCTTTCCCAATTACACCACCATCACCAGCATGCGGATTCAATCCTAAAACTGCAATTTTTGGCTTCACTACACTAAAATCCTGAACTAGAGATTTTCTAATAGTTTCAATTTTTTTAGTAATTAGCTCCTCAGTCAAATGAGAAGCCACTTCGTTTAAAGGCACGTGATCTGTAATTAAACCTACCCTTAAATTATCCTGCACCATCATCATTAAAGCATCTCCTTCTAATTCTTGATTTAGATAATCCGTATGTCCAGGAAATTTAAAATCTTCAGACTGTATATTGTATTTATTAATCGGAGCTGTTACCAAAACATCTATCTCACCTTCTTTCAACGCTTTTGTCCCAGCTGTAAAAGATTTTATAGCATATTCTCCTATTTTTGGATCATTGACTCCAAAGTTAATATCAACCCCTTCTCTCCAAAGATTCAAAACATTTACCTTTCCTGGTATAATCTGATCCAATTTATCAACTCCGTGAAACTGAACTGTAGATGTAAAGCTTTTTCTAACGAAAGAAAGAATTTTAGCATTTGCAAAAATAACCGGCGTACACAATTCTAACATACGAGAATCTTCGAATGTTTTCAGTATAACTTCGCTTCCAATACCGTTTAAATCTCCAACTGAAATTCCAACAATTATATTTTCTGCTTTTTTATTCATGAGCTCAGTTTATTTATTACTAATTTTGATGTGCAAATTTAGTAAAATAAAACCACAATGTTCACAGGAATTATAGAAACACTCGGCAAAGTTCACGAAATCAAAAAAGACCAAAGCAATCTTCATATAACAGTTGATTCATCCATAACTCACGAATTAAAAATAGATCAGAGCGTTTCGCACAACGGAATATGCCTTACAGTTGTAGCCATTAAAGATTCTCTATATACAGTAACTGCGATTGACGAAACTATTTTAAAAACCAATATCGGCGATTGGCAGGTTGGCGATATCGTTAATTTAGAAAGAGGAATGAAACTCGGGGATCGTCTTGACGGGCATATTGTACAAGGACACGTAGACCAAACTGGAACTTGCATTAAAATTGAAGAAGCAAACGGAAGCTGGAATTATACTTTTGAGTACGACAAAACTCAAAACAATATCACAATCGAAAAAGGTTCGATTACAGTAAATGGTGTTAGCCTTACAGTTGTAAATTCTAAAACAAATGAATTTAGCGTTTCAATTATTCCGTACACATATGAAAACACTAATTTTAAAGATTTCAAAGTTGGAACAAAAATCAACCTTGAATTTGATGTAGTCGGAAAATATATTTCTAGACTTTATTCGATTAACAAATAAAACCTAATTATTTTTCATAAAAAAGCTTCAATTAAATTGAAGCTTTTTTTATTTGGTTTTTATATACCACTACAGCTCCTAGAGCTAAGCCACCTACGAGCAGAAAAGTAATATTCTGATCAATTGGAAAATCTGAAGGATTACAAGGAGCTCCATCACAATCATCTTCCGCATCTGCGTTTACAGATTGCGTTCTCTGTGTTGGTGCTGGAAGAGGATTATTGTTTGCTAAGACTACTGAAACGTTTAACAACAACAATAAGGCAATTACTAAAAATGGGGCTTTTAGATTTTTCATACTTTCAGGCTATTACAAACAGCAAGTCTAATAATTATTCACAAATATTTTTTGACAGAAATTGCTTACAAGTAAAATTCTATCTCTAAAATCTTGAACAAAAGTATAAGTTTTTTGTAGAAAAGCAACTTTTAAATTAAAAAAGGAGAAACAAATTTTAACATTTACTTTTTCCAATTCCGCTAATCCTTTTCAGAAAACGTTCTAGAAGACAATCAATTCTTTTTATTACTATTCACAAGAACCACAGGCTTATAAGAATTTACTGATTTCAAAAAAAAGACTTCTCTTCGAAAAAATTTCTAAATCAAACTCACGTCTAAAAAAACAGTTCAAGTTCATTCCTTCTAGAATAAGAATATTGTCAAATTAATATATTTGTACAATCCAATTCAGACGCATCTCAATCGTAATCAAAATGAAAAACAAATATACAGTCGGAAGTTTATATGCAGGCGTGGGCGGTATTTGTTTGGGCTTTGAAAATGCAGGTTTCAAATTAGAATGGGCAAATGAATTTGACAAGAAAGCCTGTGTCACTTATCGAAACAATTTCGAGCATAAACTTATTGAAGGCGACGTAATGCAGCTTGATGTAAAAAAACTCAACAAAATAGATATTCTTACTGCCGGCTTTCCTTGCCAGCCTTTTTCTCTTGCGGGTCACAGAAAAGGCTTTAAAGACAGCAGAGGAAATCATTTTTTCAAAATATTAGATTTTATTGATGAAATGAGACCTAAAGTAGTATTTCTCGAAAATGTCAAAAATCTTAAAGGACACGACAAAGGAAATACCATGAAAGTAATTCAGCGCGAAATCAAAAAACGCAATTACACTTTTGACAGCGCCATCTTAAATACTAAAGATTTTGGAAACATTCCGCATAACCGCGAACGAATTTTCATGATCGCGTTTGATAAGGATTTCGTTAAAAAAGGTTTTAAATTTAATTTTCCTGAAAAAGAAGAATTAACCCAAAAAGTTACCGATTTAATCATAAAAGAAAAAGTTGATAAAAAATTCTATTATACAGAAGACAAATACATGTATAACACGCTCAAAGAAGCGGTTGTAAGAGAAGATAGAATTTATCAGTTCAGAAGACATTACGTACGAGAAAACAAAAAAGAAGTCTGCCCTACTCTAACTGCTAATATGGGAACTGGAGGACACAACGTTCCCATTATTACAACAGAATTCGGTTTTAGAAAATTAACTCCAAGAGAGTGTTTTCGTTTTCAAGGTTTTCCTGACAGCTATAAATTACCCAAAATTTCTAATTCGAGCCTTTACAAACAAGCAGGAAATTCGGTAAGTATGCCCGTTATAGAAAGACTAGCTTCAGAAATATTCAAATGCATTGAAAAAATCGAAGCCAAGAAACTCAAAGCAGAAAAGGTTTAAATACTCAAAAGCATAATCGTTCCTTCAATTTTTGCCACACAGACTTCGAGATTTTTCTCAATATCCTTACTCCAAAACCTAAGAACAGTCCAATTTTTATCAATTAGAGAAGAATTGACTTCTTCATCTCGCTGTATATTTCTTTCAATTTTCGGAATCCAATACTCTCTATTCGTTTTAATTCTTAACTGTTCAGTTTTCCAATCTTTTCCGTGAAAAAATTCACTATCCACAAAAATGGCGATTTTATATTTGGCAAAAGTAAGATCAGGCCTTCCAAATATCTTTTTATTGTTCTTTCGATATCTGTAGCCCAATTTCCATAATGCTTTTGCAAGCCTTACTTCGCTCTTTGTAGCAGTACTCTTTATAGCCTGCATAGTTTTCCTCCTCTGTTCGGGAGTTAATCTATCCATCAGAAGATTAAATTTGTTTTGGATGGATAAAGTTAAGGGATTTTACAGAAACAGGAATTTAATTATTAAGTGTCAAAAATTTCAATTTTCACATCTCAAAAGCGCCAAAAAACAAAAAAAGCCTCTACATTTCTGTAAAGGCTTTCTATTTTCTAAATAAGTGGTCCCACCTGGGCTCGAACCAGGGACCACCTGATTATGAGTCAGATTCCTTTTCTTTTATTATAATTTATGTTTTGATTATTATAACTGTAAATCAACCAATTAAGATTTTTAAAAACACTAATAAATCATTATTTCTTATTTTAATTGTACATTTGTTCGTCAAATGCTCGTCAAAAATTACAACTCTTTTCAATTATGGTATCATACAAATTTACATTAAAAGCAACACCAAATGCAAAAGGCGAGTACTTTATTAATCTTGTATTAATTAAGGACAGGATAAATACAAGTTTATCGATCAGGAAGAAATGCAAATATGAAGATTGGTCATTTGAAACAGAACGTCTCAAAAAATCACACAAAGAATACAAGCAAATTAATGACCTGATTGAAAAATATTCGGGTCGGATTAATACTATTATTTATGAATTTGAAGCTGATGAAACACCATTCACCTTGCAAGATATTATAACCAAATTCAAAAAAGATTCTGGAAAACAGAAATCATTAAGCTATACTACTTTTCACGAAAGTTTAATCGAAGAAATTAAAAATGCAGGAAAATTATCAACCTCAAATATTGAAAAGGAAACCCTAAAATCGATTCAACGTTTTTTTGGAAAAACCGAAATCACTTTTAGAGATTTATCCGTTGATGCGATTTATAAATATCAATCTTTTTTAAATGGCAATAATAATAGCCAAAGTACCATTGGTATAAGAATCCGCACTTTAAGGGCTGTTTTTAATAAGGCTATTAAACGTGAAATTATCCCTGTAACAATGTATCCGTTTAATAAATTTAAAGTGTCAAAAATTAAGGAAAGTGGTAAGAAGGAATATTTAACTGAAGAAGAACTTGAGTCATTGAAAAAAGTAAAACTGTTAGAAAAAAAAGACATCGTAGCTCGAGATATGTTTTTACTAAGTTTTTATGGCCGAGGAATCAATTTCATTGACCTAATACAATTAAAAAAAACAGATCTATATAAAGAAACAATTACATATAAAAGGAGTAAAACTGGGGTAATTGTAAATTTTAAAATAAACGAATATTGGAAACGTAAAATCGAGGAGTATACTTCGCCAGGAAACTCACTTTATCTGTTCAATATTATTCATAATAATCAAAACTCCGAAATTTATATAAATAATAGGAAAGAAAAATATTTGAAAATTTACATAAATACACCTCTTAAAAGAATTATTACTGATTTACGTATTCAAAAGAAAATCACTTATTACTGTGCAAGGCATTCTTTTGCAACTATCTTAAAATTCAACAATATCTCAATAGATATTATCAAGGAAGCCTTAGGCCACAAAGATATTAAATCTACGATGTCCTATTTAAATACACTTCCAAGCAATACTTTAGACAAAATGATTGATGACATTATTTTTTAATTAAAAAACACAACACTTCATTACTTTTAAACCATTCAATCTAGTTAGATCCTACGGGTTTAATTCATTAATCAAATAGGGATAGAAACTTTTTTTCAACGGTCTTTAATAAATATCATATTTGGAAATGTCATATTTTGGCTATGTTTAGTTAAAAAATAAACCAAAAAAAATAGCACAAAAATAATTTTTCAATTTTAGAAAAAAATTTTGTGCTATCCTTCTTTTTAAGATAATACTAATTCACACGGAATCTAATATAATCTGGAGTGTAAGGTGAAGTTGTATAATGACAAGCTCCTAGAATTCCCCCTGTTAATTTTTCTAAATCCATTTGATCTTGTTCGTTAATTGCAATGCTTTTAAATTGCTCAAGAGACATTTTTTGGTTGTCTTTAACAACATTTTTTAAATTTTTCAAATCTAACATAGTTATATTTTTTAAGTTATTAATAGGTACAAAACTACAAATAGAATCCATAATCGCAAGTATTTTCATATAATTTTTATATTTACTCCTCCTCATATTTTCAAAGTTGTTTCTCTGCAATGAAAAACCAATTTTTATAAATTTGATATGAAATCGAACTATCATCTTTTAAATGTGGAGTTTCAATTATTTTATCAACTATTGTTTTATAATTATTCGTTTCAAAAAACGATCTAAATTCTTCAGCCGTTAACATTTCCGTCTCATCAGAAAAGAAGTAATCTAAAGGTCCAAAATGAATAAATAATCCTTTTGATTTTAAAATACTATTAATCTTAGGAAACCAAAGCTTGAGAGCAATTACATCGGTAAAGTAGATTGAAAATATAGTATTTAAAGAATAATTATTAAATGGCAAGTCTAATACATCAGAAACAAAAAAATCAATTTTATCAGCTATTTTTTTTCTATTTTCAATGTCTATTGCAGCAGTATATTTTCTTGCAACATCTTCTATTTTAAAGACATTCTTTGGATTAGGATTATAAAAGTCATAGCTAACATTATTTAGCAACTTATTTATATGCCATATCATGGAAAAAGATTTATCTGTAGAATATATTTTATCAAAAATATCACAAAATTCGACAACTAATCTACCTGCTCCACAACCTAAAAACAAAGAATTTTGAAATTTATAATTACTAAGCTCTTCTTTTATAGAATTAACAATGATTTCAATCTGCTCTTCCCCTTCTTTTAAATAACACCAATCTCTCTTTAGGTACCAAAAATCTTTTAATGTTATTTGATAATTATCATTTCTATTCAAATTTAACTTTAAGATATTATCAACACTAACTGTATCTTTTAATACTGCTAGAATTTCATTAATATTATTAAAATTCTCTAAATATGCTTCAAGAAGTTTATCAACATATTGCTGTCTTTCACCATTATATCTGCTTAAATTTAAAAGTTTATTTTCATTACTTTTATTACTGTTATAAAGGAGTAAAAATGATTCAGCTAAATACGAATCTACATCTTTAATGTAAATTTTAACACCACCAATTATTACAAAATCTGTATTAAATACCATAAAAAATTTACTTAATTGCTAAAAAACCTTCGAAACAAACATATTTCATAATGCTGACAACATCTTTAAATCCAGCTCTCTGGAGTAAATCCAAATTGCCTTGAGTAGAAAAAGGTTCCAAAACTCCTTTTAAACTCCGTGTCTTATCAAAAATATCTTCCTTAGAAAAACCTTGTTCTAATTTGTAGTCATTATATAAAGCTGTAAAAATATCTTGAAACCTAGCATCCGGTCCACGAACTTTTTCAAATAGAACAAATGCTCCTCCCCAATTAAGTGACTCATATATTTTATCAAAAATCAGTTGCCTCTCTCTAGGTTTAATAAATTGAATTGTATAGTATGAAACTATCATATCAGCTTTGTCAAGATTCATACTTAGAATATTATCACATATGATATCGATTTCATTGTATTCTAAAACCTTTTTATTAGCAAAATCAACCATGTCTTGTTCGATTTCTACTCCTATAAACTTTATATTCTTTTTTCTGTTGTGTTCAGCTAATTGCAATGTAAGCGAACCTGTACTGCACCCTATCTCATAACACACCGAATCATTTGAAAGAAAAAAATCGGAAAGGCGACAAACCAAATCATGTCCCTCCTTATACATAGGAACAGATTTTAAAATATGGTTGTCGAATTTTTCAACAATTTCACCTGAAAAATTCCAATCAGCATTCATCATCTCTATTGAATTATTTTTTTTTATTAGTTAAATAAAAAATAGGAAAGTTTGAATCAACTTCCCTATTAATACAATTTAGTTATCAGCTGGAATATTACCAGCTATATTGATAACCTCCAGGAATTCTTTCCCAGTGACAAGCACCTAAAATCCCCCCAGTTAATTTCTCCAAATCAACTTGATCTTGTTCTTGAAGTGCAATACTTTTAAATTGCTCCAAAGACAACTTCTGTCCTTCTTTAACTGCTGCTTGAAAATTTTTCAAATCTAACATACACTATTTCGTATTAAATTAATAATTTGATAAAGTAAATACTTATTTTTTTAATTAACAAATATTTAATGCATTACTTCTTAATGTGTAGTTAACCAATAAATCAATGGTAAAATCATTAATTTCATCATCATTTTCATGAGGAACTATTTCCTTTAAAGAATCTCGTAACTGATATCCATAAAAATTCGATTTATTTTTCACCAAATCAACCAATATCAAATCGTAATTACTTAAAATAAAATTAAAGTATCCCCATTCTTTTTTAAATGAATAACTAATATAAGATACTACCAACTTATCCATATCATGAGTAGTCTGGAAAGTATCATATATTACTTTTTTATCTACCGTATCAATATAAAAAAGCAGGCCCTGATCATTAATTTTAAACTCACAATCAAGAATTTGCACTCTATTTTCTTTATTATGCTGTTGTATAATAAGATAATTTTTAAGCCTGTTATTATATAAATTATCGTAATCGATATTTAAATGATAGTTGTATATATAATCATCCATTTCAAACTTCGTAAATAAAACCTCAGCGTTAATTTCCGATATAGCTTTCAATAATTCTGTTCTGTCAAAATTTTCCGCATCAATCTTGTAATCTCTTTCTAAAACTGCTTTCGTTTCTTTAAAATAATTCATAATGGTTATCTCTAAGTGTTCTTTTTACTTTTTCGTAATATTCAGGATAATTTTCTTTAAATGTCATATATATAAACTCGTTCATGTTTAATGATTTTTTCCATGTTGAGACAGGATGTATATAACTAGTTCTTGGAACATCGTGTATTTTTACTAGTTCGGCGAAGCTTTTACTAATAGGCATTGACATATACGGCTCGATAGGCATGTTTTTTTCTATTGACAAACTATAAAATAACGCTTGCTCAAAAAAAACATTAAATGGTGTTAAGTGAGGAAGTAAATCTAATTTATCATAATTTTTATCAATAATCTCAAAAGCTTTTTTTGTATACATTTTAAAAAAATCAATGTCGCACCCTCCAATTATTCCAGCATTAATACCTTCAAAATTATTTAAGGTTGCTTTAGATTTTACATAATTTTTCATCTCTAATGGTAACGTGAAATTATTTTTTTCAATCTCCTCAGTAACTAATGCATAATATTCTACATTATTCTCGAAGTTCTGACAAATTAAAGATTTAGATAGCAAGTCTTTTTCAAATTCTTTCCATATAAAAATATCGTTGTCAATATGTAAAAAAGGTTCGTCTTGAATTTCATACGCTTTTATCTTACCGACCGCCCATAGCTCGGGTCTATAATTATCAATCTCGTTTAAACTGGTATTAACTTTATCATAAGGTAATTCTAAATCGTCAATTAAAATTTTAGCGCCCAGATCATCTGTTACAAGTTCAACATTTGAATAAAACTCTTTAAGTTTCAAGACACTTAAGCAATTTGAAATTAAAAACATTTCATTATTTAGCCAAGATCCGCCTTTTGCTTTCTTTTTTTCTATTGAGTGCAAGAAAGGCTTAGTCCAAAAGCTTTGTACTATTTTATAATTATTCATTTTAATAAATTTTCTATTTGTTTAAGGTATATTTTATCAAGAGGATTGGTATAATTATCTTTCATACTAAACCCTTTGTTGTAAAAATCTTTAGCCTTTAGAAGATTCTCTTTACTTAAGCTTGTTTTTTTTTCCTTTTTATAGGCTAGTGCTAAATAATAGTATGTCTCAGCTAAATAATCATTTAATGTAATTTCTTTTTTTAAACTTTTAATAGCTTCTTTAATATTACCAGTTTCATAATACAGAATTCCTAAATGCAGATAATCATAATTTTGAGGTGTGTAATCTTTAACAGACAACTGTTCTTTAATTAAATTAATCGCTTTCTCTTTTTTTCCAAGTGATTTATAGCATAGTGCAATAACTATTTTCAAATGATAATCCCCGTTCTGTGAATATCCAATATTGTCTTTGTTAATTTTCTCAAGAGCTTCTAGGTCTGTCAACGCTCCTTGGTAATCTCGCAGAAACTGATACTTACACCACCCTCTATAACCTAAATTATCACTAGGATTAACATCAACAGCTTTATCAATTATTTTTTTCCACGTAATAAAATCTCCCCTTTTTAAATAAGGAACAGACTTTTCTCTATAAGCATAATCAAAGTTTGGACACATTTCAATTGCTTTATCAAAATCCATCTGAGAGAATTTATGGCCTTGATACTGTTCGGCATTTACTGCAATTTCGCACGCTTTTTTACAAATGGAATCTTTAAATGCATTGCAATTTGGCTGGCAAAAAATTATGGTCGGAAATAGTATTAAAATTACTTTTAAGATTCTCATGGTAAAATTTCAAGGAGTTTATAATTATCCAATTTAAAAGTCAAGTACTGATAATAATCGAAATTTTTCCCATCATATTCTCCAACTAACCAGCCATCAAGAGATTTAGTTATTTCTAATAATTGACTTTTAATACTCTCATCAAACTTTGCAGGCAAATAATTTAAGTTCATTTCTTGAACTCTAAACAAACCGGTTTTCCCTTCGCAGTTCACTAAAAACCGTATTGTTATATATCCTGTGCCTCCTTCTTTATCTCCAATCATCCCGGGGTGATATTTTTCTTTGAATATTTTAATAATTTCGTATTTTTCTCCTTTATATTGAAATCCTTTAGAAAAATTATAATATTGCGCTGTTTGCTTTTCATCACATATTTTAAAACTTTGATCATCAATTAAAGGATCAAAATTAATATCACCCACCCGTTGAGGATATGATTCTTTTATTTCTTGAGCATTAATGTTCAATGACAACAGAAAAAAAATTAAAATGCTCAATTTCATTAAGTTTGTTTTATTAAATATTTTATAAGAAAAAACATACGGCTGATTTGATACATCTAAAGAATAAATTGTCTTGCGGTTTCTTTCTGTCAATTCGTCACATCTTGAAGAAAAAAAAGTATACCATTTTAGTCCTTCTGACTTATAAAGATGTGGCAAATTGAATTTCTCAACCGAGGCATTAAACCTTTTCATGTTGCTAGAAAATCGTCCTAGTAATTCATGAAGTTGCCTTTCATTAAAGACATTATTTTTTATACAGTTTTCAAAACAAATATTAATATTTGACTGCGTGAACATTCCATGGAATCGACCGTAGACTTCTCCATGATCTTGTGGATTTTTTGTAAAATCTGAAATAGGGCTTTTAAATGGAATAGTGAATAAATCTAATTTTGTATCATACGTCAAAGTATTAAAAACAACATGAGAGCCTTCGTGTAAAATGTGATCCAAAAAAAATATTTCATCATCTTCATTATTGACGTTTAAAAAAATCATATTATGACATTGAATGGAAGCAAAAGAATATGGCTCCCCACAATACATCATAACTTTTTTCACATTCTTTTTTAATAATTTAAAATAATCAAAATAATATTTTTTTATTATATCCAGAGCATTATTAAAATGATCAATATGTTTGGTAAAAAGATTGTTTGTTTCAACATTTACAATTTTTCCCTCATTATTTACAAACATACATTCCTGAAGTGGATGAATCGTTTTTACTAATTCAATTTGTTCTTCCAAATAAAAAATTGGCTCGAAATCGTAATTGATCTTATTATTGTCACTATCTATTAGCGTGAATTTATCCTCTATATTTACTAATGTTAATTCACTGTCCAAAACATCGGTTTTAAAATACCCTATTTTAGAAATATAAATTATTCCCTCTTTATTTGTAAATACAGCTATTTTTTCCTTAGCAATTTTCTCATAACCATAGATAAGGCAATCTAACCACTTATTATCCTTTTGAGTTACGTAAGCAAAAAGAAGAGGGTCCTGATAAATTTCTTGATTGTCGAAATCTAATCTTTCAAAAATATCATTATGCCTTCTGTAAAGTAAAAGCTTGAGTGAGTCAATAGTTTTATCCAGGCATGCATCAAAATCATCATAAAAAAAATCCATAATTACTGTTTTAAATCTTTAGTCAAAATGTATACAAATCGCTCAATTAATTTTAAATCCGCTGTTATTATTTCTGCTTGACCTACTAAATTGTTTGGCTTAATTTTTTTATTCTGATTAGTTATTAATCCATTGTCTAACGAAATGTTTATAAAGTAGTAATTAGAATTTGTTACAGTTGTAATTTTATTAATTTTTCCTTGCAAATAACCATATTCTTCGGATGGATAATTTGCTAATTTGATTATTACTTTTTGACCTTTCTTTACTTTACCGGAGCCAACAGTAGCCATTTTACCTCGAGCAAAATAGCTTCCTTTTTCTGACTGGACTAAAGTAAAGAGGACTTGTTCATTTTTTACAAACTGATTAATTTTCCAGACCTCAAAAAAGTTTATGTTACCATCAGCTGGCGCTTCAAATAAATATTTATTTTTCCAATTTAAAATTTGGGATTTTAATTCTTGAACTGCAGTACTAATATTCGTTACATAATCAATATTTTGATTTTCCTTTTCTAAAATTAACTCCGCATTATCTTTCTTAATTAAACTCTTATCGCTTTCAAGATTAGATATATTCGTACTAAAACTTTTATACCTATTTTCTGTCTGAAGTAACTCAATTTGCATTTTTTCAAAATCACTTTTAGAAATCACTCCCTTTTCAAACAATTCCGAATATCTTAAATAATCCCTTTTTTTAAATTCATATTCTTTTTTAGCTATTTCTTTTTGATAATTATAATCTGACTGAATGTTATTTACTTTATTAATTCTCTCTTTATTTGAACTAATACCGACTAGTTGTGGGTTATATGTTTTATAAAATTTATATTGACTTATGAACTTAATTAAATTATTAAAATATAATTGGCTTTCTCCAAGCTCTAATTTCTCGGGAATTTTCACTATCAATTCTTCAAATGGAAGATTAAGTAGCGAATCAATTTCCTTCATATCCTCTGTGTTTGCAGAGTTTTCTATAACAGCAATCCACTGACCTTTTTTAATAAACTGACCATCGGTAAAATATAATTCCTTTAGCTTTCCACTAGTTCTACTAACAATATTGATCGGAGGATTTTGCGATGTAATTTCTACTTCAGAAACAACAATATCGGGATATTTAATTACCCATGTCAATAACAGTAATATGAATATTATAATAAAAAAAACAGAATTCCCCCATGAAATGATCCAAGAGGGCGTTTTTTCCAATATCTCTTTTGAATACTCGCTTTGCTCGCTTAATAAATCAATTTTCTTTTTCATTTTTTTAATTTGATAACTCTAATTGATTTTTTACCAGTCTAAAATAGGCTCCCTGTTTCTCAACCAATTCTTGGTGGTTCCCTTCTTCTATTATCCTACCTTTCTCCATGACTATTATATTATCCGCATTTTTAACAGTGCTTAATCTATGAGCAATTACCAGCGCAGTTTTACCTTCAAAAAAAGTATTAAGATTATTCATTATTATTTTTTCATTATTTGCATCTAAAGCACTTGTTGCCTCGTCAAAAAATAGAAAATTGGGATTTTTGTAAACTGCTCTAGCAATTAACATTCTTTGCATTTGACCACCACTCAAATTTACACCACTTGTTCCAGAAGGCCCTATTCTTGTATTATAACCAGAAGGTAAAGATTCTATCATTTCTTCGAGGTTTGCCATTTTGACAGAATTCATTAAATCATTTTTGTTAATCACCCCTTCAGCATTAGATTCTGTAATGTTTCTTGCTATCGTATCTGTAAAAATATAACCATCCTGCATCACTACACCACATGAGCCTCTCCATTTCTTTGTATCTATATTTTTAAGATTTATTCTACCTACAGTTATATCTCCTTCCGTTGGAGGATACAATTTCAACAATACTTTTAACAAAGTGGTCTTTCCGCTACCACTTTCTCCAACTATAGCTGTTGTTTTACCTTGAGGAATATGCAAATTGATATTTTCCAAGATCATTTTTGATTTTTTCCCGCCGTATTGAAAATATATATTTTTTAAGTAGATATCATGATTCGTAGGCACCTCATTATGGAATTCTGAATCTGAATATTCATCTTTTATATCATTTATTTCGTTCATCCTCTGAAGACTTATTTTAGCATCTTGAGCATCAATGAAAAATTGAAATAAAGTCATTAAGGGAGCATTAAGCTGTCCTATTATATATTGAACTGCGACCATCATTCCCAAAGTCATATCACCTTTTATAACAGAATAAGCTGCAACAAAAGAAATAAATATATTTTTCACTTCGTTTATTGAATTTGCACCAATCGATTGAATTTGAGATAATTTTAAAGACTCAATAGATATTTTATAGAGTTTAATTCTCATTTCTTCCCAACCCCATCTTCTTTTCTTCTCTGACCCATTAATTTTAATTTCCCTTATTCCATTTACTATTTGAATCAAACTGCTAGAATTTCCAGCGGATTCATCGAACCTCCTATAATCAAGTTCAGCTCTTTTCCTCATGAAAAAATTAATCCAGGCTACGTATAAAATTGCTCCAGTTAAAAAAACCAAAAAAATTGTAACATTATATCCTAACAAAATAATCATGAAAATAATCATGTTGAGCATCGAGAAAAAGGTATTTGGGGAAGTTGTAAGAAATCTTTCCAATCTTTCAGAGTCCTGAACCCTTTGAAGTATATCTCCTGTAATTTTAGAATCAAAAAATGATACGGGAAGTTTCATTAATCTAATAATGAATTCAGAAGCTATTGTTAAATTTATCCTTGCACCGATGTATAATAAAAGCCAACTTCTTATAATGCTAATTACGGACTGTGAGAGAAAAAGTGTTAATTGCGCAATTAAGACTAAAACAACAAAATTGATATTTTTGTAATTTACTCCTTTATCAATTATTGCTTGGGTAAGAAATGGAAATATTATTTGAATTATACTGCCTATAAACAAACCTATAAAAAGTTGAATAATATATTTCCTGTAAGGTTTGATGTAAGGCATCAGTGATTTGAAACCTTCTTTTTTCTTTACATCTTCTTTTCCCTCATAAAACGCAGGAGTAGTTTCTAACAAAATTATTAAACCTTCATCTGAATTATTTAGATATCTAGTATTTTGCCAACCCTCTATAAATTTCTCTTTATCATAAATTAATAAGCCGTGGTCAGGATCGGATACATATACCTTGTTATTCTTAATTTTATATACTATAACAAAATGTCTCTGCCTCCAATGTACAATGCATGGTAAAGGTGCTTGCTTTTCAAGCGTGTCAAAATTAACTGTGGCAACTAAAGTTTTAAATCCAAGAATTTCAGCAGCATCTGTTATTCCCAACACCGACACTCCTTCAGTTGTAATTCCGCATATATCTCTCAGATAATCAGACGAATAAATCTTACCATAAAATTTAGCCAGAATTCGTAAACAAGTTGGACCACAATCGGTTCTGTCATATTGCCGATAAAAAGGGAATTTTCGTTCTTTAATTAGAAACATTTTAATATTTTTGGAAGTAAATATATACAAAAATATGGTTAACTTAAAAAATTTATCAAAAATTGGAATTGGCACCTATAGAATGTCTATTCAAGATTTAGAGCATAGAAATTCATTAAATTATGCAATAGAAAAAGGTATAAATTTAATTGACACAGCTTCTAACTATCAAAATGGAGATTCTGAAAAATTAATAGGAAACTTCATTAAAGATTCTGAAAGAAAAAATGTCTTTGTTGTAACTAAAGCTGGGTATATACAAGGTGATGATATAGAAAAAATAAAGGGTCTAAATATTAAAAAACTAATAAAAATTACTAATCATTTTTTTTATTCACTTGATAAAAAATTCATCAAATTTAAATTTTACGAATCATTAAAAAATTTGAACACAGATTATATTGATTGTTTTTTAATACATAATCCAGAACATTATTTTGCTATCGAAAATAATTATCAGAAAGACATTATTAATGACATACTCGAAATTTTTGAATTTTTAGAAAGTTTGGTAACAGAAGGTAAATTAAGATATTATGGAATTAGCTCCAATAACATAGCCACTATTAATTCTAAAGGAATTGATATTCATAAAATACTTGAATTAAAAAGTAATTATCCTTCTTTTAAAATTTTACAATTTCCATATAACATTGTAGAAAGAGAGGCCTCAAACATTTTAATAAATAAAAATTCATTAATAAGCTTATCCAAAGAAAAAAACATTATTACAATGTCTAACAGACCCCTTAATTCAAGCCTAGATGGAAAAGTATTAAGGCTTGTATATAATAAATCTGATTTAAGTTTAATTGAACATGAAAAGGAAGAAGATCTCTTCAATTCTTTCTTAATAAAAATTACAGAAAAACTAAAAATTTTAGGAGAAAATTCTCCATTGGATGTATTTTTACCGATAAAATTTTTTATTGACAATAGAAAAATTATTGCAAATTCTGAAGCAATTGATAAAGCCATAAATAACTATTTAATACCGTTTCTTTCTCAGATTGAATTAAACAATTATGAAACAATAAATATGTTACGAGAATTGCGCAATTATTGGGTACTTTTTTCCAAAGAATTTAACAATAAAAGGCTTGAAAGTTTACAGCAAGAATTAGTTCACAAAGGAATTTTAGATTCCAATGATAAAAGAGAGTTTCCAGTTTTAGCGTGCAATTTTTATCTTAAAAACGGAATTGATCATGTCTTAATGGGGCTACGGAATAAAAAATACATCGATGAGATTACAGAAATTTTACAATAGCAATGTACAATTCTTATATGCTATAAAATAAATTGTAAAAACTACTCTATTTATTGGAGCTAATTATGTAAAATTAAAGTTACTTAAGGCGAAATAAATAAACTTAGAAATCATCATCTGTAATCATTAAATATTGAATTTCAATTCTTTAATCTTACAAAAAACTTCCTTTTTTTCTTAAATGTAAAGATTTGTCTAATCACCATTAGCTATATTTTTCACAGAATTTATATATGCTTTTTCCATTAGCATTTTGGTTTCTTTATCACTACTATTATACATATACTCCCAAGATTTTTTTATCCTATCATTTTGAATTTGTTTGATTTCAATTTCTTTGTTATTATCGTTATAATGTATTGCCCATTTATAAAGGTTGCTTATTACAACCATAATCGAAAGCCACAAAAACCACCGCCCAAAAACAATTTTATAAAACAGTTTTGCATCCTGTTCCGGAAATAACAAAATCTGGAATTTCCTGACGGTACTTTTTGGCTGTCTGCCGATCATATATTTTATGTCTAGAAAACCTTTCTGAAGGACAGCCTCAATTTGCTTAATATCCAATTGTTCTGAAACATTTTTTTCTATTATATGTTCCTTTTTAAACATATCGATTTTATTCTCTACATTCTTAACTTCAGTAATAAGCGCCTCAATATGCTGATTGTTTGCTTTCTGTTCCAGTGTAAATTCCTCCAGTACTAATTGTAATGTCTCTCTTTCTACATAACCTTTTTTGTCTGTATTTGAATTTGTTTCCATATTTTTTATCTTTTAACATCATCTCCTTAATGCTGATTTCTTCTTTTTCTTTTGAGAAATTCTCCGTAATTCAGGATCGATATAATGCGGCTCATATTCAGAACCCATTAATTGTCCTATAGCTCCTAAAACCTCTTTAACAACTGTTTCTCCTGGTCTGTCTAAACTATAGCTTTGCTTTCCTTTGTTTTGTTTTTCAGTGTTAAAAGAATTAGATATTGACTGACTATCTCTATCATAATTTTTATCTTCACCAGCATTTTTCATGGCATACTGTTGTTTCTGATGCAATATCTTTTCAATTTCCATCAATGAAAAACCAACTTCGCTTCCTTTTATTTTTACTTTTTTATCATCTATAAAAGAAATCCCCCTTCCCTTAAGAACTTTATAACCCAACTCCCACATATGTCTTTCAAATGCTAAATAGGAACTGGCATACTTTAATGTCTGTTGAATATCTTCTTTAAGTTTTTCTTTTCTAATGTCATGGCGAGGCAATAACCTGTCTTTAGGAGAAAGGAATGCTCTTGGACTTAATACTTCTTGAAGACCGTATTTCTTTTCAAGCCGTCGACAAAGTTCAGCCATCCGTTTATAGCTATTACTATCATTGGCAACCTTACCATCAAAGCCAACGCGATTGGATGCAATATGAATATGTTGCTCTTTCGTATCCTTATGTAACACACAAATGTATTGGTTGTCTGCTATACCGAACTCATTAGCGCATTCTCTCCCAATCTCTCGTAATTGTTCTTTGGTCAATATCTCTTCTGGAGCTAGACGTAAAGTGAGGTGCAACATTGGTTTTTCAACACGACTGCTTAATTTTCTGACATCCTTAAACTGCTGTGTAAGCTCGTACTTGTTACCGAAGCATTTATTGTATTCCAATACTTCTGCACGCTCTTTATGCTGCAAATTGTCTTGCATTGCAAGTGCAAGCTTTTTCTCGTCGGACAATTCTCTTTTATCTTCCAGACAGTAGCTAATGCAATGGTAAAAAGAGCTGCCTATGCTTACATGACCTATCATGACATAAAATTTTTAATTTGTACTGCAAGATCTTTAACCTGACCTGACTGTACTTTTAATTCTGCCCGTTCAAGCGGACTTAATTCATCATTGCTATTTCTCTTTTTAGCTATCTGGTTTAAGTTGGCTGCCATGTGATTGAGCACTCCTGTAAAGCTTAGAATTTCTTTTGGAAGGGCTTTATTCCTGTAATCAATCTTTGCAGTAAGTCCAATTTCCCGAAGGTATTCGGAAACGGTAAGATTTACTTTTTTAGCTTTGGATTCAATTATTTTACGCTCGTAGAGCGTACATTTAATTGCCATCAATTGGTCTCTTTTTACTTCCTTTTTGGGTCTTCCACCTCCATTTTTTTTAGTTTCATTCTGTTCTTCCATAGTCTCTTATCATTTATTTTTTGAATGCGGATGCATGAAAAAAATTCCTCTCAACGAATGCGACAGCATAAGGGGAGCCAGCGTTTTGGTTTTACCAAAACATAGCTGGCTACCACTCGGACGTCATATAGATCTCCTAAAACTATGACCTCGTTTAACTTGCTGTTCCCGGTTTAACCATTCGTTTAAATCTTTCTTTTGCTCATATAAAAAACTTTGATCGGTATATTTTGCAGAATCTCTTTGCAGTGCTTCGCTAGTAAATTTTATACCTCCCGTATCTCTGTCTAAATAGAGATCGACTCTCTCATGTTTTTCCATCAACTGTAGAGACTTGTTAAAAAAGGATAGAGAATTTAGTATCAGGAAATTTGTTTGTAGTTTAACCGATTTTTGATTCATCATTTTATAAGAGAGGTAGTCAAAAAAGCCTTCAAAAACGACTACTGATTTTGCTTGGGCATTTATGAAAGTAATATCTTTTGGTGAGCTGCTGCCTTTAAAATTTTCATTACGCAATTCATATCCTCCTGAAATATTCTGAAATCCAATAGCAGTATGCTTTCGATTATTTAACCAAAAATCAACCTCTTTACAATGTTGTCTTGCGATCTCTTGCGAAATGCTTCGGTTGTGTAAATAAGCCATCAGGAATTTATTTTCTAATGTGCGAACATCAACAATAACAATTTTATCACGGAGATTATCTTTCTTCTCATTTGCAATTCTTTGATTTGAAGACTGTCGATTCTCATTATTAAGTGATAAACTTGCCTCAGAGAATGTACTACTGCCATTTAAAAGCTGTAAAAATTCAGAAACTGTACATCTAAAATATTCGATCCCAAAATCAACTACATTTCCTCCCTTCCCTAATCCATGGTCATACCATAAATTTAATTTTTGATTCACTTTAAAAGAGGGTGTCTTTTCATTTCGGAGCGGCGATAGATACCAATAATCCTGATTTTTTATTTGTGATGGCTCATGTCCCACTGTTTCAAGATAATTGACTAAATCAATTTGATTTGCAATTTTACAATTGAACTTTTCCATAATTATTTTTTTAAGTAAATCTTCTATTTGATTGGCACAATTCTGTTCATTTGCTATTGAAAAAAGAATTTTTATTTTGCTTTTTCACGAAACTTTGATGCAAATACTGTCTAATGCATTGATTATAGTAAGATTACTCTGAATCAATGGATGCATCATTGCATCACTTTATTTTTCCCCTGCATCAGTTTTGCATCAAAAAGAGTCTTTATTAGCTTGATGCAAGGTTTGATGCAGATATATTTGACTCAATTACAACACTTTATCTTAGTCTTGCATCAAAGCATCAAATATTTTATAAAACAAAATCTTTTTGATGGTATAGAAACGTCCTCTTCGATCTACTTTTACATATTCACCATGCGACAATAATTCAATTCCACAATAAGACTTCGTATTATCTTCGGGTGTAAAACCCCATCGTTTCAGAATATTTCTTATTTCATTAGCAGAAATATCCATTCTGTTATTTTGCTTTCTCAGTAGAATAAAAAGATCATTAGGAGCTAATTTCAACTCATCCTCTTCCATTTTCTCAAAACATTCATGAATCAATTCAAGCATCAGAATTTCTTCTTTATTTCGATTTACAAGTTTTAACAAAGAGGCAGTCATAATCTGTTCCGGTTTAAACCACATTCTCGTTTTTTGATGAGAAAAATAATTTCTCATTTGGAGGAACTTTAAGAAATACGGAATTTCTTTGTTCAGTTTTTTAAGAAAGAAAACATCTTCTGTATTTATAGTACGAATTTTACGAATCCAAAAACGGATTTCTTCTTCGTCTATTTGGATAAAATTATCTTCATTATTAGAACAAAGAATAAATTTCGCAAAGAATTCAATTTCTTGTCGATCCTTGCCTTTTGCTTCCATTTTATCTTTGTCAGTTGTAGAAAGATACTTTAATCTTTCTGTAATCTCCTTTCTATCAAAAAAGACTTCATCAATAGCCACAAGAAGCATACTCGCCCAATCAGAATTAAACTGCGAGCCAAATGAATCTCCTTTTATGTAAGTCATATTCATTCCAAAAATTGCTTTCAGCCACTTTATGAAGGAGCTTTTTCCTGTCGATCGTTCTTTGCTTACTAAGCAAAGAATCGGTAATGTTTGCGTAGGTTTTTCATATAAAAGTTTTATGTAGTCTAAGCCTAATTGCGCTTGGTCGCCAAAAATATGTTGAATAAATTGCAATGAATTAGGAATCAATTTTTCTAGTTCATCTATCGGAAAATCCTTGACGATGGGTTGGTTAGGTAGTTCATGATAGGTATTATAGAAATCATCTACAATTTGCTCGTAACCAAAATGATTAGGAATACAGCAAAATCCATCTAATTTAAGTATGCTATTCAAAAATGATTTTCCATGATCTGAAATGATTGTTTCACGATTCCACCGAACCATTACTTTTACTTTATCGCCAGATATTAAAGGTTTATCAATAATTTTGAAATAGGCAGTTCCTACTCTGATATAAGGAATATCTAAGTCCATAAGATTCAAATTATAATCCTTACAATTTTGTCATAAGAATTTGATTAAAAAATAAAAGATTTTTATGCGCTAATTTTATGGAAGTTGAACGATTTATTTTTTCCAAAAAGTAGCATTGGTGTTCTCAAGATCTTCAGTAGTGCTAATGATCTCTCCGTTTAAATAATCAAGAAGATCTGCTTTTCTAAAATAGATTTTCTTTTGACCTTTTTTCTTGGAATATCTAATCTTTCGTTGGTGGGTAAGCTGATAAATGTATTTGACCTCTATAGATAAAAACTCGGCAGCTTCTTCAGAAGAATAAACATCTTTACTATTTAAAGATAGTTTCATTAATGCCTTTTTAATAAAGGCATCTTGTTTCTTTGCTAGTTCCATTACGATCAATTCCAATCGATCAATTTTGGAAGTAAAATTACTTGCATCCATGTATCTAATTTTTAAATTATGAAACAAGTTTACGCAGGTTTGGTTATGTAAAAAATCGTGTAAAAACAATTTACATATTTAAAATAACTAATAATAATAAATTCTCAAACGGAACAAATCACTTTAGCTTATTATATCTTTAAAAAATATATTTGAGTAATCAAATTTTACATAGCGATCAAGGCAATTTTTCAAAAAATCTTGTAAAATCGTTAATGTGTAAAATTTTATCTCCCTCATTTATTGCAATATAATTATTTAAGAAATCAATGATTTTGGTATTTGTTTTATCTTTAATCTGAGAATTCCAATTTTTTTGAATATTGAAAAGTGATGTCAATATTTCAATTATGTTCTGTTTAGAATTTCTTTTATTATCTGTTTTTATTAAAATAGATTTCTCTTTTATACCAATCCCATTGCATAACTTATAAAGATTTTCAATTGAAGAGTCATCCCTAAAAACATTAACGTGCTTCTCTATTATCACATCAAACTCTCTTCGATGAATCTGTCTAATAATATCTCCATACGTTAGATTTACTGCATCTTTAAAATTCACACCATTGAGGATAATTGCAGAAACGATTTTATTTTTTTCAAAAACAACTTCTCTTTGTTTAAATATTTCTGTAGGGTTCTGAAAACAATCTTTTAATATTTCAAAAATACTTCTTGGAGTTTTTATCTCAAACATATAAAGTAATGCAGCTTGACTAAAAAGAAGCAAAAAGAGAACCAATATAACCCTATAGGTTTGTTCTGCAATTACAGATTCTTTTCCTAGAAATATTCCTATAAAAAATGATACAGCACAAATCAATGATAAAATTACCAGCCTACTCCTATTAGTTCCAGCGTAGTAACAAAATTCTTCTTCGGAGTATAAATTTACCAGCAGAGGTTTAACAATGAAAAATAATCTGCAAAGCAGATAAATAGGAACGATAATTTTTGCAAAAATTATGATAAATGACAAGATGTAGATATAAATGGTCATATTATAAATCATTAACTTATATAAAAGTAAACAAAACTAATTGATTATAAAACAACTAATGCTCGTCAAATGCTCGTCAGAAGAAAACAAAAAAACCTTTACATTTCTGTAAAGGCTTGATTTTGCTAGTGGTCCCACCTGGGCTCGAACCAGGGACCACCTGATTATGAGTCAGGTGCTCTAACCAGCTGAGCTATAGGACCGGTTTAGAGGATGCAATATTACTACTATTTTTCATTCACTCCAAATATTTTAAGACATCATTTGAATTTTATTTTAAATCTTTTTTTGAATCTCAAAAACGAAATTGATTTTCAACATCTTATTTAAAAATTAAAATGACATTTTTTTATTTAATTTCTTGGCAAAGCTCCACCAAAACTCCATTTGTATTCTTTGGATGCAAAAAAACAACCAATTTATTATCGGCTCCTTTCTTCGGAACTTCGTTAATCAAGACAAAACCTTCATTTTTTAAACGAGTAATTTCCGCTTCTATATCATCAACATCAAAAGCAATGTGATGAATTCCTTCTCCTTTTTTCTCCAGAAATTTAGCAATCGGACTTTCAGGATTTGTTGCCACCAAAAGTTCAATCTTATTATTTCCAGTTTGAAAAAAAGAAGTTAATACGCCTTCGCTTTCTACTGCTTCCATTTTATAAGACGGAACACCAAGCATTTTTTCGAACAAAATATTGGCATCGTCCATATTCTTAACTGCAATCCCGATATGCTCTATTTTATTTACCATTTCTCTTATCTTGATTGATTTATATAAGTATTAAAATAACCACATTCTGCAATTACATCCTGATAATATTTGGTATCAGAATAGTCTTTTCTTAAAGCTTTGAATGAGTTCCAGGCAATAAAATTAACTTTATCATCTTGAATTTCCCAATAGCTGTTTACGTTATTGTATTTTTTATTGTAATATTCATTTCTTTCACATTTTGAAATCAGATACAAACATTTTGCTTTTTGTTCTTTGTTTGATGCTGCTTCAAAAGCTTTTTGATAATACATTTTTGAAACCGAATTATTCGTAATCATTTCTTTCATTGTATTTCTAAATGAATATGGACTAGAACCATAACCTACAATTTTGTTTTCATAAAAAGTTCTTCCGTTTCCAAAATGAGAAATATTATAAAACGCATTTCCTAGCAAAAGACTATTCGTGTAAACATCTTCTTTCTGCTCCAATTTATCCTGCATTTCTTTTATTGTAGTCAAGAAATCCATGAAAGTATATTTTCTTTTCTGATACGCCGCGTGATCGCAATCATGACAGTCTTTTATACTTCCGTTAAACGGATTTCCTAAGAATTTATAATATTGAACCGAATCGGTTTGTTTCATAAACTCGATTGCTTCTGGAATTTTGTTTTTGAATGTCGCCTGAACTGCTTGAAAATTATTTATATCTTTTAGTTTCAAACTATAAATTCCTGCTCCAATATTTTCTATTTCAGTTTTATTTGGTTTTGCCAAAAATGTTTTAATTCCCAATAATTTCTTCTCATCATCATAAAACGAATTTCCATCATTCCAATAACCATAACGAGATTCACCAAAAATTTCAGCCATAACCAAATTGCCGCTTTCTTTATAAAGATTTGACAAATAACTTCTGCTCCATGATGAAGCATTCTGATAACGAAATTCTTGTCCTTTATAATTTTTAGGAAGTTCATAATACAGCCAATTCAAATCAGCTAGAATTGTTTTTTCGTTTTTATCAGTCAGCTTATCTATTTTGCTCAAATTATTTACAAAACGCAATAATCGAATTTGATATTTAGCCAATTCTGTTTTTGGAAGTGTTTTTTCTGCTTTATTATAACTCTTATCCGCATTGGCATAATCGCCTTTTAACGTTTGAAGATATCCAATCGCAAGATCCCATAAATATGGTTTTTCGGTATTTCCAGCAGCAGAAATTTTTGCAATTAAATCAACTGCACTATTGTCAACTTTTGCTTTGTTTTCATTTTTATTCTCTGCAACAGTCTGCGGTGTTGGCGGCTTGCTATAATCTCCGCTGCTCACCTGAAATGAATTGTTTATTTTTTGCTCTAGCGAATTTACCAATCTCGTTCCTAGATAATTTAAATGTTCACTTTTCGGATCTAACTCGTAGATTTTTTCAATCGCCTGTTTTTCATCTTTATAATATCCGTGAATTGCCCAAAGCGCTGCTTTTTCTTTATTGTTTTTTGCCATGGCTAAAGCCTTAGTCCAATCAGATTCATTTTTTGGTTTGAAACTATAGGCCGTAACCACTCTTAATTCTGGACATTTGTCAAAAACCTGAGCATATAAATAATTTGAAGTCGCGTATTTTTTCTGCTTATAATTTATTCCGGCAACATACGCCAAAGCACGATAATATAAAGTATTCTTGGCAACAGAACTTTCGGTTTTGTTAAAAAAGTCAATTGCTTTTTGTTTGTCATTACTATAAAAACGCGCCTTCATAGTGAGGAACCAATATCTGTTTTTTAAAAACGGATCAGACAAAGTATTGTATACATTTTCGATTGATTGAATCATTTTGGCATCATTGAAAGTTTTTGCCACAACAGGATCATAACTCCAATAATCTTCGCCAATTGAAACGGTTTCTATTTTTTGAGCCAAATACAAAAATTCAACAAAGTTTTTTACTTTCTCATCTTTCAAATTCAGCTTTTTGCCCCATTTTTGAGAGCTTTTGTTTTCTTTTTTTGTTTTATAAAAAACGTGCAGATCCGTTATTTCTTCTTTGTTTTTAATCGTATTTTTTTCATCAGAATAATATCTCGGCTTTTCATCTCCAATTAAAAAATAATTGACTGTTGTTGTATCGACTTTTCCTTTAAGATAATCTGCCCAATCTGATTTTATATTTTTATTGAAACGCGAATTATGCTGGGTATCAAAACCAATTCCGTAGAAAATTCCACCTGATAAAAACAGAGGCGAGTATGATTTGTCGGCAAAAGTTTCTGGAGTAAAGTTTGAATTATAAGCACCAAAATAATCCCAATCTCCATCTGCACAGGCATAAATTATTCCACAGGCAAAAAGGAATGCGGCACTAAAACCAAGAAACAACTTGCTTAAAAATATTCTTTTCATAATTATTTAAATTGAATTCGTCTAAATCGTAAAATATAATTTCGTTTGGCTTTTCGATAAGATTGTCTTGCAAATCTTCTGCCATTTCTTTTAAATCTTCTGCTTTAATTTCTTCTATTTTCAAAAGATCATTTTCTTCATAAAAAATACCATTTTTATAATTGGAATGTTTTACCCTAAAAAAAATCGGACTTGTTTTTTCAAAATTGGAATCTTTCTCTAATGTTGAAATGCTCATTTTAGAACGAAGTCCAATCACTTTATTGTCTCTAATATGAACTCCCCAAGAATAAATCGGGAATGCAAAATCAAGATGCAGCGGATATTTCTTCAAACTTTTCAGATATCGCTCTGCCACTTTCTGATCGTAAATAGAATTTAGCGAATCTGGCGCAATCGAACCCATATTGTAATACATCAGAACTCCAGAATCTACATTTGGGATTTTTGTTTTTTTGAAGTATTTCACCTGATGCAGTCGAATGGTCGCTGAAAGTTTCTTTTTTGAAAGTTTTTTAAAAACCTCGATAAACTTCAAATACTTCTCTTTGCTATTCAGTGTCCAATCGCAGTCAATTTGAATTTCCCGACAATCAATTTTGTTTTTGGAATTGATTTGTTCTATAAAATCAAAAGTTTTTTGAGCCAGATTTTCTACATCGAGACTGGTTTGCAGCATGACTTTATTTTGAATAAAAACTACTGGAACAATTGCATATTCTTTTGGATTTTCTTCAAATCGGATTGGGCTAATGGGAATAGGAAAATTGGTTTCTGGATGGAGTCCGATGTCAAAATACCTCACATACAGTTTTTGAACATTATTTTCATTCAAAACTTCTTTTTCTGTATTTGAAAATTTGAACATCGTTTTCCAGTAATAAAAAGAGATTACAGGTTTTTCATTTTTAGTGCATGAAAACATTAAAAAGAGAAACAAAACTGGAAAAAATCGCTTGAACAAAACTTAGAAAATTACATTTTAGTTCAAAAGTAAGAAATTATATCATTTTAAAATGTTCGAAAGACCATATTTTTAAAAGATTCGCAAAATTCCAAATCCTAATAAATGGCTAAAAAATTTCAATTAAAGCAAATATAATCGTTATTTTGTGCAATCAAATTGAAAAACCGTTATGTTGAAAAACACTCTTAAATACATTGCTTTTATAATTTTAATATCAATGATAAGCTGCGCCAAAAGAGGCAGCATTACCGGCGGTTTAAAAGATACGTTACCCCCTGTTTTAACATCTAGCTTTCCAAAAAATTTCACAACTGATTTTAAAGGAAATACGATCACTTTAAATTTTGACGAATATGTCAAACTTAAAAACACCAATAAACAGCTGATCATTTCTCCCCCTTTAAAAAATGAGCCGTTAATTACGCCTACCAACGTCAGCAAATTTATAAAAATAGAACTTCGAGATACTTTGTTGCCCAATACCACTTATAGCTTAAATTTTGGACAGGCAATTCAGGATAATAACGAGGGGAATGCTTTAAATCAGTTTAAATACATTTTCTCAACAGGATCACATATTGATTCGCTTAAATTGAACGGAAGAATTAAAGATGCTTACGGAAAATATGTTGACAATTTTGTTTCTGTAATGCTATACGAAGTAAATGACAAATTTAAAGATTCTACGATTTACAAAGAATTTCCACGCTATATTACCAACACTTTGGATAGTATGCGTACTTTTCAATTTGAAAATTTGAAAGAGGGAAAATATCTTCTGGTTGCTTTAAAAGATAAAGGATCAAACAATAAATTTAATCCGAAAGATGACAAAATCGGTTTTTTAAAAAACTACATCACAGTTCCGACGGATACTGTTTATGAGTTAGAATTGTTTAAAGAAACGCTTCCTCTAAAAGCTTTCAAACCTATTCAAGCTTCTGGAAACCGCTTGTATCTTCCGTATGAAGGGAAACAGAATTTCAAGAATTTAAAACCAAAAATTACCCTAAAAAATGGTAACGAGGTTTTGGAAACTATTGTCACACAATTTCCTAAAAAAGATTCGCTTCAAGTCTGGTACAAACCTGTTAAAGCCGATTCGTTATCTATGGAAGTTGAAAAAGGAGACTATAAGAAAAGATTTTCTTTTAAAATTAAAGCTTTAAAAAAAGACACTTTAAATATTAAAGCGATACAAAATGGCCAGCTTAATTTTAGAGAGCGTTTTACATTGGAAAGTGAAACTCCTTTGGTAAAATTTGATAAATCTAAAATCACATTGGTTAATAAAGATTCTGCTGCTGTACCTTATACCACAGAATACGACGAGTTTGACCAGAAACTGTATATTGATTTCAAAAAAGAACCTTTGGATAAGTATAATTTCACTTTCCTTCCAGGTGCTTTGACCGATTTCTACGAAAAAACAAACGATACTTTATCGTATAAACTCGCTACTAAAGAATATGCTGATTACGGAAATATTATATTGAACCTGAAAAATGTAAAACGTTTTCCTATTATTGTTGAACTGACCAATAAAAAAGGAGACGTTGTTTTGGCCGAAGGATATTCTGAAGGCGCAACTACATTAGAATTCAATTTATTGCAACCAGATGTTTTCACGGTTCGTATTATTTATGATGACAATAAAAACAAACAATACGATACCGGTAGCTTCTTAGAAAAAAGGTATCCCGAAGAAGTTTTTTACAATCAGGAAGAATTTGATGTCCGCGCCAATTGGGATCGGAACGAAACTATTGACCTGAGCATTCCGTTTAATCCAGAAGTTGAGAAAAAACAGGACGATAAAAAGAGAAAAGACGCAGAAAAGAAACGGAAAGCTTTTTAAAGCTTGATATCAAACTGATCTCTATCGCTTAAAAAATCTAACTTTTTACGCGTTTCATACATGGTGTTTTTGTCTAATTCTACGACAAAGACACCATTTTTTTCTTGTGGCTCTAAAATATAATTCCCTAAGAAATCTATCGCTTGTGAATGACCAATGTGTTCAAAATTATGAGCATCCTTCCCTATCCTGTTTACCCCAATTACATAGGAAAGATTTTCTATTGCCCGGGCCTTTATCAAAGCATCCCAAGCA
This sequence comes from Flavobacterium sp. F52, assembly GCF_000278705.1. Taxonomy (NCBI): domain Bacteria; kingdom Pseudomonadati; phylum Bacteroidota; class Flavobacteriia; order Flavobacteriales; family Flavobacteriaceae; genus Flavobacterium; species Flavobacterium sp. F52. The sequence goes on from NZ_AKZQ01000025.1 coordinate 185,348, forward strand.
TTAGTGCGCACTTTTGGCCAATTGGCCACATACAGAATCAGGTCGTAGTTTTCTGCATTTCGCACAAAAACAGGAAATCTCAAATCATAACAAACCTGAAGGCATATTTTCCAGTCTAAATACTCTACAATTACTTTTCGGTTTCCACGCGTATACACTTTGTCTTCGCCTGCAAGAGAAAAGGAATGCCTTTTATCGTAATATTGAATTTCGCCTGACGGAAAAACAAAAATCATACGATTATAATACTTTCCATTTTCGGCAATAACTACACTTCCTGTAATTGCTGTATTTTTTTGTTTTGCTTTAAACTTCATCCATCCAATCGTTTCACCTTGCATGGTTTCAGCAACCTCAGAAGCATTCATGGTAAATCCGGTCGAAAACATTTCAGGAAGTACAATCAAATTTACTTCCGAATCAATTTCATTAATTTTTGAATCGAAATTTTCACGGTTTTTACTGGCATTCTGCCAAAAAAGATCGGTTTGGATTAAAGCTATTTTCATTTTTATAACTGTATGAAAGTCAAAAGCACTTTGAAATTAGATCACAATAAGACTTGGAACAGCACTTTTATAAGGTTGTAATTTTTCGTGAGTTGGTTCTACTTCCGTAATTACATAATTTATTTCAGATAAATTGGCAATTTTCATTTTAAGAACGGTGTTTAATTTCTCCGTAATAGTTAAAACTGCTGTTTTTCTAGAAGCATTAATCATAGCTTTTTTTACCTGAACCGTTTCCCAATCAGAATCAGAATAACCGCCATCTACATCAAGAGCATTTGTTCCTAAGACCAAAAGATCAGCCTTTATGCTAGCTAATTGATGAAAAGCTTCACCACTAACACACATTTGGCTGTAAGAAGAAATACTACCGCCAATCATGATGGTTTTGATATTTGGTTTATCCAGAAGTTGAACAGCCGTTAAAGCAGTAATTGTAAAAACAGTTAGATTAAGATCGTTTGGAATTAATCGGATGAATTCACGAATAGTGGTTCCTCCATCAACAATTAAAACCATTCCGTCATGAAGAAGATCGACTGCTTTTTGCGCAATAACTTGTTTAGCTTCCACAGCATAAGTCTGATTCAACGAAGAATAGTGATACCCTTTGGTCATTGCACCGCCCTTTACTTTGATTATGAGTGAGTCGGCGTCAAGTTCGTTTATATCGCGACGAACAGTATCTTCAGAAACACCTAGTTTAGCCGAAAGAGTTTCAAAACTCACACGCGTATGCAGGTTAATCTCTTTTAGAATATGATTTTTACGTTCTTCTTTACTGTAATTTAAAACTTCATTTTCAGTGCTCATGCCGATTGTATTTTTTGTACTTACAAAAGTAAGAATTTAATGTAGCTCACGAAGCAGTTAAATTCGAAAAAAGTACTTCACAAGCTCGTTTTTGATGGCTTAGAGAGAATTAATGATAAAACAGTAAAATAGCTCTTCATAACTCAAACAAACAAAAAAACGCTTCCGATATCGGAAGCGTTTTTAATATAGTAATCGGTTTAATTAACCTTTCAAGCTTGCTGCTAAATACTCACGGTTCATACGTGCGATATTTTCAAGTGAAATTCCTTTTGGACATTCGATTTCACAAGCTCCCGTATTCGTACAGTTACCGAAACCTTCTAAATCCATTTGGTGAACCATGTTTAACACACGGTCTGTTGCTTCAACTTTACCTTGTGGCAATAATGCATATTGAGAAACTTTTGCAGAAACGAATAACATTGCTGAAGAGTTTTTACAAGTTGCAACACAAGCTCCACAACCAATACAAGCTGCAGCATCAAATGACTTATCTGCATCTGCTTTTGGAACTGGAATAGTATTCGCATCAATTGTGTTTCCTGAAGTGTTTACAGAAATAAATCCTCCAGCGTGCTGAATTCTGTCAAAAGAACTTCTATCAACCACTAAATCTTTAATTACTGGGAAAGCTTTTGCTCTAAATGGCTCGATAAAAATTGTATCACCATCTTTAAACATACGCATATGCAACTGGCAAGTTGTAACACCTCTATCTGGTCCGTGTGCTTCACCGTTGATGAATAAAGAACACATTCCGCAGATTCCCTCGCGGCAATCGTGGTCAAATGCTACAGGCTCTTCTCCTTTATTGATTAAACCTTCGTTAAGAACGTCTAACATTTCAAGGAAAGACATGTCAGGTTCGATTCCATCGATAGGATATTCTACAATCCCTCCTTTATCTTGAGCGTTTTTTTGACGCCATATTTTTAATGTAAGTTTCATACCTTTTTCGTTTGAAAGTCATAAAGTCGAAAGTCGAAAGTCGCTTGGCACATTTTGCCTTTTGACTTTAAGACTTTGGGCTTTCGACCAAATTCTTATTTATAACTTCTTTGAACTAATTTAATGTTTTCGTAATTAAGAGGTTCTTTGTGTAACACTGCATCACTTGGTTTTCCTTTGTATTCCCAAGCTGCAACGTATGCAAAGTTTTCGTCGTCACGAAGCGCTTCCCCTTCTTCTGTCTGATACTCCTCACGGAAGTGACCTCCACAAGATTCGTTACGGTGTAAAGCATCTTTCGCGAACAATTCTCCTAATTCTAAGAAATCGGCAACACGAGTCGCTTTTTCTAATTCCTGATTGAATTCATAAGCGCCGCCTGGAACTTTTACATCTCTATAAAACTCTTCACGTAAAGCAGCAATTTCTTCGATAGCTTCAGTCAAACCTTTAGCGTTACGAGCCATACCTACTTTATTCCACATAATTTTTCCTAATTTTTTGTGGAAATAATCTACAGAATGTTTACCGTTATTGTTGATGAATTTATTGATTTGATCTACAACTGCTTTTTCAGCTTCAACGAATTCTGGCAGGTCTGTAGAAATTGGTCCCATTTTAATATCTGGAGCTAAATAATCTCCAATAGTATATGGCAATACGAAATATCCATCAGCTAGACCTTGCATTAAAGCAGAAGCTCCAAGTCTGTTTGCTCCGTGATCAGAGAAGTTAGATTCTCCAATTGAGAAACATCCAGGAATTGTAGTCATTAAGTTATAATCAACCCAAGTTCCACCCATTGTGTAGTGAACCGCTGGGTAAATCATCATAGGTGTTACATAAGGATCTTCGTCAACAATTTTCAAGTACATTTGGAATAAGTTTCCGTATTTACTTTTTACGATTGCAGTTCCTAATTTAGTAACTAAAGCAGCATCATTAGCATCTAAACCTTTTACGTAAGCTTCTTCAGTTCCGTAACGTTTGATCGCTGCTGCGAAATCTAAGTAAACTGCTTCTCCCGTTTTGTTAACTCCAAAACCAGCATCGCATCTTTCTTTAGCTGCACGAGATGCAACGTCACGAGGTACTAAGTTACCAAAAGCAGGGTATCTTCTTTCTAAGAAGTAATCTCTTTCGTCTTCAGATAAATCATTTGCTTTTTTTCTACCTTCACGGATAGCCTGAGCATCTTCCAATTTTTTAGGCACCCAAATACGACCATCATTACGTAAAGATTCAGACATCAAAGTCAATTTAGACTGATGATCTCCTGAAACCGGAATACATGTCGGGTGAATTTGTGTGTAACAAGGATTTGCGAAAAACGCTCCTTTTTTATGAATTTTCCAAGCTGCTGTTGCGTTACTTCCCATAGCATTTGTAGAAAGGAAAAATACGTTTCCGTATCCTCCTGAACCAATTACTACCGCGTGAGCAGAATGTCTTTCTATTTCTCCAGTGATTAAGTTACGAGCAATAATACCTCTCGCTTTTCCGTCAACAACAACCAAATCAAGCATTTCGTGACGGTTGTACATTTTAATTTTTCCACGACCAATCTGACGGTTCATTGCAGAATAAGCTCCTAACAATAATTGTTGTCCAGTTTGTCCTTGTGCATAAAATGTACGAGAAACCAAAGTTCCTCCAAAAGAACGGTTATCTAAAAGTCCGCCATATTCACGAGCCAACGGAACTCCTTGAGCCACACATTGATCGATAATATTAGCAGAAACTTCAGCTAAACGATAAACGTTTGCTTCACGTGCACGGTAGTCACCTCCCTTTACAGTATCATAGAACAATCTGTAAACTGAGTCACCGTCACCTTTATAGTTTTTTGCTGCGTTGATACCTCCTTGTGCAGCAATAGAGTGCGCACGACGTGGAGAATCTTGGAAGCAGAATGCTTTTACGTTATATCCTAACTCTGCTAGAGTAGCCGCAGCCGAACCTCCAGCCAAACCTGTACCTACTACGATAATATCAAGATTACGTTTGTTGGCAGGGTTTACTAAATTAATATGATCTTTATAATTTGTCCATTTGTCCGCTATAGGACCATTTGGAATTTTTGAATCTAATGCCATTATAATTTTATATTAATTATTGAAATGATGAAATAAAGCGATAATTACGAAAAGAGCTGGAACTACAACTGCAAACCAGTAACCTACTTTCGCTAAAAATCTAGAGTATTTATTGTACATCCCCACTGATTGAAGAGAAGATGCAAACCCGTGCCATAAGTGGAATCCTAAAAGGATAAATGACACACAGTACAATGCCGTACGGATTGGGTCATGAAATTTGTGAACTAACTCACCATAATACCTTGTAGCATCTGGCGCTGTACCTGCAATATATTTGTAGGTAACTTCAGGAAACCAGAAATCATAAAAGTGCAATCCTAAGAAAGCCAAAATAACCAATCCAGAAATAATCATATTTCTAGAACTCCAAGAAGCGTTTGCAGCTCCGTTGTATTTAGCGTATGCGATTGGTCGTGCCGCGCTGTTTTGAGCCGTAAGAATAAATCCCATTACAAAGTGGAAAATTACCCCAAATGCCAAAATTGGCTGCATTACATACTGAATCAGCGGATTGTATCCCATAAAGTGAGAAGCTTCGTTAAAAACGTCTTCACTAATAATAGAGATAAAATTTAAGGAAACATGCAGCGCTAAAAACGTGATTAAGAATATTCCCGAAAGAGCCATAGCTACTTTCTTTAAAATGGAAGCATTCAATAGTGCAGATTGTGCCATAAGTGTTAAGTAGTTTGTTTTAAAAAATTAGACAAAAATAATTCAATTACAAAAGAACTACAACCATTTCGCTGTTATTTATAATGATTTTAAAATAGCTCAATTCTACGTACTTTTACGTACAAAACCAAAGCTTCTAAAAAATAATTCACTATAGAAAACTTCAAAACATTGCTTTTTAAGCCTTAGGAGAAAAATTTACAGACTAAGTAGATCACCAAAAATTTATCATATTGTTATTTTATTCAAAGTTTTGATTTATTTTCTTTAAAAGTGTTCTTTGTCTGAAATTTTGTCTAAGTAAAAAATTGTCATTCCGCAACATAGTTTTACCTTTAGCGCCTCAAAAAATTAATAATGAAAACAGGAATTGATGCTATTTCGTTTGATGTAGCAAACATACATTTACCCATAAAAACTTTGGCAATTGCCAGAAATATTGAACCAGAAAAATTAGAAAAAGGTCTTGGATTACTAAAAATGACTTTTCCAGACGTTCATCAGGACGCGGTTGTTTTTGGAGCTAATGCGTTAACCAAACTTATCATTGATAATAAAATCAATCTAAACGAAATAAGCCGAATCTATGTTGGTACCGAAAGCGGTGTTGACAGTTCTAAACCAATTGCTTCTTATTTAATTAGTTTAATGGAGCAGAAATTTGGAGAAGATTCATTAGCAGAATGCGATGTAGTTGACTTCACTTTCGCTTGTATCGGCGGTGTTGACGCGATGCAGAACTGTCTAGATTTCGTTAAATTAAATCCAAATAAAAAAGCAATTGTAGTCACTTCTGATTTTGCAAAATACGATTTAAATTCTGGCGGAGAATATACTCAAGGTGCTGGAGCTGTTGCCATGTTAATTACTGCAAACCCAAAAATCATTGCTTTTGACGACAATTGGGCAACAAGTACAAAAGGTGTTTTCGATTTCTTTAAACCATACAGAACCATTTCTAAAGAAGAAATTACAAAAAACACCAATAACGATTCTTGGTTTGACAATTTAGAAGCTGAAATTGAAATCCATAAAGATCAGCCGGTTTTTGACGGACAATATTCGAACCAATGTTATATGGATCGTACGCGAAATGCTTACTTTTCATTCAAAAAATTAAAAAATGCAACCGAAACTTTATACAATACTTGGCATAGTATTGTGATGCATTTACCGTATTCTTTCCAAGGGCGACGAATGCTTTCTGAAATTTACGCTTTAGACAGTGCCGAAAAAATTATTGCTGATGATATTGCGCCTGCAGATTATCAGACAAAAATTAAAGAAGTGGCAAAATCTGACGATTACAAAAATTTTGTAACAGAGAAATTACAACCTGCTGAATTGGCTTCTTCTTTAATTGGTAATCTTTACACCGGTTCTATTTTCATGGGATTGTTATCGACTTTGGCTCATTTCTATGACACAAATAAAGAAGTTGCTGGAGCTAAATTCGGTTTCTTAGCTTACGGAAGCGGATCGAAATCGAAAGTTTTTGAAGGAACAATTCAATCAGAATGGAAATCGGCTTTAGTAAATGTAAAACTTTTTGAAAATTTAGCTGAAAGCGTAGAAATTGATTTCAACACTTACGAAAGTCTTCATAAAAAAGAACAGAAACAAAGCGTGAGAACTCCAAAAAATGAATGGGTTTTAGACCGAATTGAAAAAGAAATTCCTGTTTTAATTGGGGCGAGATATTACAAATGGGTGGATTAAATTTTTAAATTCCAAACAAAAAAACCGAAGCATAAGCTTCGGTTTTTTTGTTTTATTTACACATAGTTTGTCATTTCGACGAAGGAGAAATCTTCACGAGAAGCTCCGTTAAGATTAGCTCCAATCTTTGTCGAGTTACTTGCGAAGATTTCTCCTTCGTCGAAATGACAAACTAGACTGATAATTCTTTATCTTATTTATAAATCGTAAACTTATTATGACTCAAAGTAAAACCCAAATTCTCATAAATCGCCACGTTTTCTACTCGTTTTTTATTTGTGGTTACTTCAATGCTTTTTAAATTATTCTGTTCAGCAAAACTTAAAATCTCATTTATTAATAATCTTCCAAAACCTTGACCACGATATTTTTGACGAATAAAAAACTCCTGAATTTCACCAACCAATCCGCAATGATGCAAAAGATTTTGTGTGTGAAAACTAATAAATCCTAAACCTTCTGTTTCGTTTTCGGCAATGAGATATAGGTTTCGTGGGTTTGAAATATTTTCATTGAATATCATTTTGAAAACTTCAAAATCTAAAACTTCGTTTTCGAGTTCGCAGATTGCTTTGTAAACGAAGTCTAAGTCTTGATTTTCTACTTTTCTAATGTTTACTTTTAGACTCATAACTTTAACTCATATCAGTCAACTTGACAATCTTACCATCCAAAAACTGAAAAATCGATTTTCCTCTCATTTTTAATTCCTGACCGGCTTTTAATCCGTTTGGAAAATCTATTGCTAGCACGGCATAATAATCAATGTCAATTATTGCTGTAATTTCATCATGAATGAATGATGTAACAATTTGCTTTCTGGTCGAGAAATATTCTTTGGCTTTTTCGGCTTGAGCTGTAAATTCTTTTATTCCGCTCAAAGTCAAGTTGATTTCACCGTTTTGAATATTTTCAAAAACAATAGATTCGTCAAAATCAGCAATCATTTTATCAATATTAAATTGATTATAAGCTTCTATATAATTTTGTATTATTCTTTCTCTTTCAATCATACTATAAAGATTTATAAATATTCATTAAATCCTAGACGTTCAAATTTCTGTTTATACTTTTGAATATACTTATTCCATTCCTTATGATTTTTATAAACAGAAAAAGCATAATCAACTGTTTCTTTGCTGAAATGATTCCCAAAAATATTATCCAGATATTCTATTCCTGAATCGATTACTTGTTTTAAAACCTGTAGTTTATTAATTCCAGTTGCTTTGCAGGCTTTATCGAGCCACAATCCTTTTCCAATTTTCACATATTCTACAAGAAGATTTTCTGTTATAAATGGAGAAAGAACATCGTTAATATCGGGTTCATGTCTTCCGTTTTTAAAAACTAACAAAATCAATTCCTCCGAATAATATTCTGACGGAATTAATCTTAACATTGTACCACTTTCTGCTGCTCTAAAACAAAGTTCTTTTGTAATAAATTCATCAGGAATTACCTGAATCGCAAAACCATCTTTAGTGACTAATTTTTCACAAAGTTCAGAAGTTATGAAATCCTGATCAATAAAAGGCAAAGCATGAAAAGTGATATTTAATGCCAGATTGCAAAGTTCTTCGTTTTTAAACTGCTTCGGAACGAGTTTAAGATCTCTGTAATTTTCCAAAACGCGATCGCGCCAATATTCGTAAGTTTTAGTTGGCGGATTGCTTTGTTTTAAAACCAATTCCCCTCTTGCCAAATCTCGTTCTAATTCTTCAAAAGTTTCAATTAACGGATTATCGAGTAATTTTCGGAGTTCGTTTGAGATAATTTCTTCGTCGGTTTCATCGTCATATTCGCATTCATTTTTAGGATCAATTTCATCTCTATCATTATAATAAAACAAGTCTATTTTCTTTTCTCTAAATACTGTATTATGATCAGTTACGATAAAAACTGGAGAATTTATAGAACCCGAACAATTGAAACTTCCGTGATTATAATACGTCATCACGACTTCTTTTGCTGTAACATTTCCTTTTACTTCAACATTCGCTCCGCCAAGCAAAAGACTTTGACAATTTACGCTTCCGCTAATGAAAACATACAGACCATAATCGCCTTCGGCATTAATAATTGAACCACTTACAGAGAAATCTCCGTTTATAAAAATGCCTTCAATTCTTATTTCTTCAATATTTTTAGTCGAAAAGTTTAACAAATTGGCCAGCCATTTTTTCTCTTTATCCTCATAAAGGTCTAAATAAAAACTTCCTTCAAAATTGACATTTTCTTCTGCCGTTAGAAAAAAATCTTCGTCTTCCCATTCGTCAAAATAATCAAACTTTTCATCTTCAGTTAAAAAAGGATATTTGTTCTTGATCTCGGCTATAGTAATTAATTTGAAATTGGAAGTCTGCATTTTATTGGTATTAATCGAAGTTGGTTTTTTGAATATCAAGATTACACAATTCTAAATTCAAAACCAATTCGATAGTCAGAAAAATTGTATTTTTACTTTTTGAAATGTTTTTAGAAATATACTACAGAACCTTGTTTTGTACCGAAACTAAAAACCTAAAAGAATTTTAAATATCTTTGAATCATGAGCACAGCAACAAAACCAAGACACATCGGTCGAAACATTAGCCGAATTAGAGAACTGAGAGATATGAAGCAGGAAGCGCTTGCTATTGCACTTGGTGTTAGTCAGCAATCTATTTCTAATCTCGAAGGAAGTGAAAACGTTGATGATGAAAAATTAAACAGAGTTGCAGAAGCTTTGGGAGTTACACCTGAAGCAATAAAAAACTTTTCTGAAGATGCTGTTTTTAATATTATTGGGAATACTTTCGAAATAGAAAACAATACTGGTTCTTCAGTAATAAGTCATGGTTGCACTTTTAATCCGATTGATAAGCTTATTGAATCGTACGAGGAGAATAAAAAACTTTACCAACAGTTAATTCAAGCTGAAAAAGAGAAAGTGGCGCTTTTAGAAAAGTTACTTGATAAGAAATAGAAATTTATTTTTATAAAAAGAAAAAACCGAAGTTTTCAAATTGAAAGCTTCGGTTTTTTTTCGCAGTGAAATTCTTAATTACAGTTTCTCCTTATCAAAGACAAACCAGAATCACTAATTTATTTAATAACATAAATTAATTTAGGAGCACCAGTATCATGTTCAGCAACAGCTAAATAAAAAGGTTTTTTCAAATTTAATTTTTCGAATACATTTTCTTTTTCAGCTCTTTTAAACAATTTATTCATTTCTATCAATGCTGTAGCTTCAAAGAGTTCATTATTGCACATTATTAGAAGATGTTTTTTAAATCTTTTTTATACTTATATCTTAACTAACAATTGATACAATCTTACTCTAATAGCTCCTCTAATTTTATCAGTCAGTCCTTTATTTCCTTTTATCCCTTGGGAATTATTTATTGTATCAACTTCCGTTTTCTCTAAATGAAAATATCCATATGTAAATAATCCTTTATCTTTCGTTTTAACTACATATTTATTAAATATTGAATCACCATCTCGAAAAGTTTTCAAAATTAAATGATCAGAATAAATATCTAAATTCGGATGAATTATCTTATAATGATTTGAATCATAATAATTATTTGCAATTGCAGGATTGATCAAAAAAGTTAAATCATCTTTTTTAATTAACATATTACATCTTTTACAAGCAACATTCAAATTTTGAATTTCAAATCTTTCCGATGCAAAATGAGCTTGAGGTAAAACATGTTCTATATCAATTACCATTCTAAATTCTCCTTGAAACAATTTTCCGCAATAACAACATTTTGACGTATCACCTGAGGTGTAAAAATCTTTAATTTTATCCTTTAATCTATTTAAAACAGGATTATACCATATCTTACCACCTTCATTTATTGCCGTTTCAATATCAACCAAATCTAATTCATCAAATACTAATTCCATTAATCAATATCATTTAATATTTCTCCTCCAAAATTAATAACATCTTCCAAAACTTTCTTTTGTTTATCATCATAAGAATTACTCTGTAACTCTAAAATTAACTCCACAAACTTTTCATAACTAATCTCTTTTGATGTAAGTTCATTCATTTTTTCAATCACAAACTCCGAAATATATCGATTTTGAGGTGTTGTTAAATCAAAATATTTTGAATAAATCTCTTCCAAATTAACATGATCATTATTCTGAATTTTCAAAGAGCCATTATCTGCTTTAAATATTTCTAATTTGGATTCCATTTGTTCAGCACCGCTAATTATTAATGGTGAATGTGTTGCTATTATTATTTGAGGAGTGTAATAATGAAACAAATCAAGAAGTCTTTCAACGTACTCTGTTTGCCATTTAGGATGCAAGCTGTTTTCAGGTTCATCTATCATGATTACACAATTATTTGTAATACTTGTAGAAATATAGACTATAGAACTTATTAAAGCTAGTTCTCCAGAACTTGCATGAAGCATTGGAATTATGGATCTTTGTCTGCTAAGAAAAACATCTAAACGACCAATAATTCTAACTTGTCTCAATAGATATTCAAAACTAAAAAGTTGAATTAAATCCGAATAATATAATTCTTCAAATGAATGCCTAAGATCACTTATCCAGAATATATCTCTCTTACTTTTTTCATTCTGAATACGAAGCAAAATTGAGATTATTTTCTTTCTATCATCATCCGTGAGATTTCCAATCTGAAATAAAAGTTTCTCAAAATTTGGATTTAAATTAACGATCTTAAAACCTATACGTTCATCAAAACCAACATACCCCAAAGCCAGCATTGTTGATCTTAATGTCTGCTGATCCTTTTTTGCTAAATTTTTAAATGAATTTATAATTGTTTTTTTTGCCAAATATTTTCCCGAAGATGCTTTTAAAACATTAAAATTCTTATTAGTAAAATTAAATTTATCATGTATTGTATTTGCAATTGCTATTACCTTTCTATTTGATGCCGAATATCTTCTTGCTAAGTTTGCTAAAAGTGTACTTTTACCGCTTCCATTTTCTCCGATGACGATTTTAATTGAGGTTTCATAAAAATCGTGCTCTGTTAATTGACTAGGAAAACTAAAGTAATCCCAAAAACCTGTTTGCATATTTGTTCCAAAATTAGATTTTAAACTATTTAACAATAGCTAAAATAGTTTTTTTACTAACAAGTTATTCACTTGCAAAAAAAACTTAATTTTCCTTCAAATGAGAATAGTTATGTATTAATCCTTTTTATGTGCCGTTAAAAAACTTCGTGCCTTAGCGCCTTCGCGGCAAAATCAACAAATAAGAAAACTTTAATAATCTGCTATACGCCACTAATTCAAAAATTAGTAATTTTGAAATTCGAAGTTCAAAAACGAAATAATTATGAAATATCATCAAATAAACAGCGCTCTTTTTGTAAAAAACCGCAGAAAGTTCATGGCTGAAATGAAACCTAATTCTGTTGCAGTATTCAACTCAAACGACATTTATCCAGTTAGCGCCGACAGTACTTTGCCGTTTGCACAACACAGAGATATTTTTTACCTGAGCGGTGTAGATCAGGAAGAAAGCGTCTTGCTTTTGTTTCCAGATGCGCCTTACGAGCACCAAAGAGAAATGCTTTTCTTGAGAGAAACTAACGAGCATATTGCTGTTTGGGAAGGCGAAAAATTGACAAAAGAACGTGCTTTTCAGGTTTCTGGAATTAGAACCGTTTATTGGTTGCAAGATTTTCATAAAATTTTGAACGAAATGATGACCTACGCCGATACGATGTACATCAATACAAACGAACATTACCGCGCTACAGTTGAAACTGAAACTCGCGAAGCTCGTTTTGTAAAATGGTGGAAAGAGCGTTATCCAGCTCACAATGTTGCAAAAAGCAACCCAATTTTACAAAGATTGCGTTCTGTGAAAGAAAGCGAAGAAATCGATTTGATTCAACACGCTTGCGATATTACCGAAAAAGGTTTCCGCAGATTATTAGGATTCGTAAAACCAAATGTTACCGAATATGAAATTGAAGCCGAATTAGCTCACGAATTCATTCGTAACCGTTCTAAAGGTTTTGCTTACACCCCAATTATCGCTTCTGGAAACAATGCAAATGTTTTACACTATATTGAAAACAATCAGCAATGTAAAGACGGAGATTTGATTTTGTTGGACGTTGCTGCAGAATATGCCAATTATTCAAGCGATATGACCAGAACAATTCCAGTTTCTGGACGTTTTACAGATCGTCAGAAAGCAGTTTATAATGCTGTTTTGAGAGTAAAAAACGAAGCTACAAAAATGCTTACACCAGGAACGCTTTGGAAACAATATCATGTTGAAGTAGGTAAAATTATGACTTCTGAATTACTTGGTTTAGGCTTAATTGACAAAGCCGATGTTCAGAACGAAAATCCAGAATGGCCAGCTTACAAAAAATATTTCATGCACGGAACTTCTCACCATTTGGGACTTGACACGCACGATTACGGATTGCTTCACGAACCAATGAAAGCAAATATGGTTTTCACGGTTGAACCAGGAATTTATATTCCAGCAGAAAAATTCGGAATCCGTTTAGAAGATAACGTTGTCGTTCAGGAAAAAGGAGAACCATTCAACTTAATGAGAAATATTCCTATTGAAGTTGACGAGATTGAAAGCCTGATGAATTCATAAATAAAAAAAGCCCTTAATAAATTTATTAAGGGCTTTTTAATTTTATAAACGTTTATTATCCGATTTTTGAAATCTGAAGATCCAATTGGAATTTTCCGTCAGCTTCATTTCCGTTAATTAGATCAAAAAGCTCTAAAGCTCTTCTCGCGTTTTTCTCTTCTTCTCTTTGCTCAGCTACATACCACATCATAAAATCTTCTGTAGCATAATCGTTTTCAGCTCTACATTTTGCTATCACTTTATTGATTGCCTGAGTAACTGCGATTTCGTTTTGCAAAGCAATTTCAAATACTTCTCTAAAAGAAGCAAATTCCTGCTGCACTTCTGGAACAGATGGCGTAATGGCAATCCCTCCCATATCTGTAATATATTTGAAAATTTTCAGAAAGTGTTCTCTTTCTTCTTCGGCTTGTTTGTATAAATACGATGCTGTATTGGCAAAACCATTTCTATCCAACCATGCAGCCATAGCTAGATATTTGTTAGAAGCGTCACTTTCTATTTTTGCCTGTAAATTCAATATATTTTCTACACCTTCAACTAATGAAGTACGTGTTCTTAGTAAATCTTTCATAACCTTAAATTTTTATACGTGTAAATTTACAAAAATTAAAGGAGGCAATTGTAACTGCTTGAAAATTTGGATTTAATCTAAGTAAGAATCTAAATAAGTTCAACATTTGCTACGCTACAAAGCATAGAATGTAATGTGAGAGTAAATTTAGTTCCGTTTAACAAATCTCTTAATTGCACTATTTCGCAAATGGTAAGGTTTCTGGAAAAGTTTCTTTTGGTAGTTTCAATTAGCTGAGCATCCGACTGATCAGATAAGTCATAAAGCATATTAAGAATATCAACACTATTGACCTTTCTTTGAAAAATCAAAAAATCATGGATTTTATAACTTGACACGGTATCAATAAAATTGATAATTATACTATTGGTCAAATCACATTGATAACTATATCCTTTTTCGGTTTCAAATAATACTTTGGTGGTCAAATCACTAACTAATGCCATTCTGATAAATATAATAACGATGCAAAAATATAGAATTTCAAGCAATTAAACGCATAATTAAGACTAATTTAAAATAACAAATTGTTTTATGTTTTTAAAAACCACCTTACTACATAAAAAAATGTAACATTCTAGAGCATCATTCGACTAATTTCAAAAACAAATCACTTAGAAATTATGCAAGCACACGAAATAGATTACCAGATTTTTGGGGAAGAAATGCAATATGTGGAAATAGAATTAGATCCGCAGGAAATTGTAATTGCCGAAGCAGGCAGCTTTATGATGATGGAAAACAATATCCAAATGGAAACTATATTTGGAGACGGCTCCCAACAGCAAGGTTCAGGTTTGTTTGGCAAACTTTTAAGTGCTGGCAAAAGAGTTCTTACTGGCGAAAGTTTGTTTATGACAGCATTTTTAAATCAAGGCCACACTAAAAGTAAAGTATCATTTGCATCTCCATATCCTGGAAAAATTCTTCCAATTGATTTAACTGAATTTCAAGGTAAATTTATTTGCCAAAAAAGTTCTTTTTTATGCGCCGCCAAAGGTGTTTCTGTCGGAATTGAATTTTCGCAAAAACTAGGACGCGGCTTATTTGGCGGTGAAGGTTTTATCATGCAAAAAATAGAAGGCGACGGTATGGCATTTGTTCATTCTGGAGGAACAATGGCCAAAAAAGAACTGGCTCACGGCGAAGTTCTAAAAGTAGATACAGGATGCATTATTGGTTTTACCAAAGATGTAGATTATGATATTGAATTTATTGGCGGAATCAAGAATTCTATTTTTGGTGGTGAAGGATTATTCTATGCTACTTTAAAAGGTCCAGGAACAGTTTACATTCAGTCGTTGCCCTTCTCAAGATTGGCTGACCGAATTATTGCTTCGGCTCCTAGATCTGGCGGAAACAGTCGTGATGAAGGAAGTCTTCTTGGCGGACTTGGAAATCTTTTGGATGGTGATAACCGATTTTAATTAGATGGCTTTCAGAAATGGAAGCCATTTTTTATTAGTTCACAAACAGTACTTTATCATAAATAAATTTATTGCTGTTTTAAAGATTTCCCAATTAAATCAAGACATTTCGGTATTTTGTTTTGGCTTTCTTAACTTTGTGCTTCACAATAAAAAAACTTCATTTTGAAAACGCTTTTATATAAAAATACTACGATTTCCTACTCAGATTCAGGAAAAGGAAATGCAATTGTTTTACTGCACGGCTTTTTGGAGAACAAAAAAATGTGGAAAGAATATGTTGACTTTTTCTCAGAAAAATATCGTGTCATAACAATAGATTTATTAGGTCATGGCGAATCTGAACCGCTAGGTTATGTTCACGAAATGGAAGATAATGCCAATGTGGTAAATGAAGTTTTAAAAAACATAAAAATCGAAAAAGCTATAATTGTTGGACATTCAATGGGTGGTTATGTTGCTTTGGCTTTCGCCGAATTGTATCCAGATAAAATCCAGAAATTGGTTTTATTAAATTCAACTTCTAAAGAAGACAGCGAAGAGAGAAAGCTAAATAGAACTCGAGCAATAAAAGCCGTAAAACAAAATTATGCAAGTTTTGTAAGCTTAGCAATTGCAAATTTATTTAGCGAAAATAACAGAACACGATTGGCCGAAGAAATTGAAAAAGTAAAAACAGAAGCTTTAAAAACACCTTTACAAGGAATTATAGCTTCTCAGGAAGGTATGAAAATCAGAAAAGACAGAGAATGGATTTTAAAAGAGAATCGTTTTCCAGTTTTATTGATTTTAGGAAAAAAAGATCCTGTTTTAAATTACGAAGAGAATCTTTCTCAAATTGAAGATACAACTGCAGAATTAGCCTCTTTTGAAGATGGACACATGAGTCAAATAGAAAACAAAGAAGAGCTGAAAATTGCTTTGTCACATTTCTTTGAATAGAAGACTAAGCATTAAAGTCGAAAAAGGCCATTTCTAACCGAGGGTTGAAACAGCCTTTTTCTCATTCTTGGGGGCAAAATATCTTTATAACTTTGAAGTAATATCTTTTTTGTATTTAGATAAAGTCGCTCTTGTTAAACCAAGATTTGCTTTAGTAGAATCTACTGCTAAATAGATAAAATATCTTCCATCATCAGAAACATCAATAATATGAATCTGATCTGTAAGGGTAATTAAAATATCATTAATTTTTTGACTTAATCCTAAAGCTTTAAGTGCATTTAATTTAGCTTTTACAACTTCTAAGTTATAAGCCGAAGCTAATTCTGGATCGAAATCTGGTTTTACTGTTAACGAACAATAAGACATACCTGTTTCTACTTCTGTAACCGAAACAGCTATAAATCCGTTAATATTTTCTTTTAAATCGTTTTGAAAGTTTTGTAAAAAATCTGACATGTTTATTAAAATATTTGGTTTTAAATTAGTTGTTAAAAATAGAATCCATTCTTCTTAGCAATAGTCCCATTTTACTTAAATCTTTAGAAAGCAATGCAATACAATTATCATCCTGATTTTTGCTTGCTACAACAATTCCGTCGTTATTCTTGATCATAACCTGTTTAAGATCTCCATTGTTAACGTCCTCCGACATTTCAAGACACATCTTTAAAATCATTCCGATCATTGCAGCAACGTTACCGTCGTATTCTAAATTAACAGACTCATTTAAAATTCCATCAATATTAAAACTTAGTCCAGATTCTGCACCAGTCTCTTCTACTAGTGTTTGTAAATCAATCATATTTTTTTATTGTCATGTTTTTGGAAGCGTCAAAGATATTTTAATATTGGCAATTGTCCGATAAACACTTGTTAAAAAAAGATGCAGTATAACGTATTGAGTCACTTTTATTTATCACTTAATTATTCCTATTTTTTTTCAGAAAAAATGCAAAAAAAATTAACATAAAAAGTAAATAACATCAAAAACATAACATTTTACTCTATAAAACTTATTTATAAAATTAACATTTGCACTTTATTGCATTTCGCAGAAGTTTTTCTATAGCTTTGCAAAAAAATTTTATAAAATGAAAACTGTTGACGAATTACGCTTTGACTTAAATGTAAAACTGGAAAGATTTAGAAGGTTTCGTATTGAAAACGGACATATTAATACTACACCTTCTGAAGAAAAATCTAAAAAAGGTTTTTTCAAAAAAATATTCAGCTAAAAGCATCTATAAAATTGCCGAACTTCTAAGATGTATTTCTTAAAAAGTTCGGCTTTCTTATTGATTATCAAATCAAATTTTGTTTAGCCATAAATAAACAACATTCCTTCTAACGAATAATTTATTTAGAATGAGCTATTAAGATATAAACATTTGCCATACTAAATCTTCTCTTCAAAAGGAATATGTACGTCAAAAATCTCTGCTAGCAAATTAGCAATTTCTTCTAAGTACGAATTCAATATCTGTGAAGTAATTAAAACATTTAAATCTTTTTCTTCTTTAAACCCAAACGGCAAAAATCCAGATTTTAAATTTTTGAATGAAATAATTCCAACTTCTATTGGAAGATCTCCCGCCTCTTTCTCATACATGAAAGCATAAGCTAAAACCTGAATGATTTTATCATTTTTAAGCTCTTGTGTCAATCCTTCCCAAGTTTTGAGGACTACATTAGACTTTTCTACTTTTCCTGTCTTATAATCGATAATTCTAATTTTTCCATCTCGGCGTTCAATACGATCGACATTTCCTTTAATCAAAACAGGAAACGGCAGTTTTGGATGAACAAACTGACGCTCAAAAGTCTGCTCTAAAGCAATAATCTGAATCGCTTCATTATTTTTAACTGATTCTAATTCCATTTTCAGGAAATTGGAAACATTTCGTTTTGCCACTTCAAAAGCCAAAAGGTTTCTTCCTTTCTTGATTTCGCCTTCTTTGTAAACCAATTTAAATTGCTTAAGGACTTCATCATCCAATAATTTGAAACAATTGAGAAGGTCATTCTCAGAAATAAATTTCCCAATAAATGGTTCATAAAGCGCTTTCAATGTTTCATGAATAATCGTTCCTAAAGTATTCAGAGCTATATTTTCTTCAACCTCTTCTACTTCGCGAATTCTTAATATTTTTTGAAAATAAAACTCAATTGGATTTCGGATGTAACTTGTCAATGCAGAAGGAGAAAAGCCGTTAACAGCAATTTCCTTCAACCTCTCCATTACCAATTCAGATTTAGGGACAGAAATCGGTTCGTAAGCTGTATTTGGCAAATCTGGATTATAAATATCAAAAGTGATATTATGCTTTGATTTTTTTTCAACTTCCAATTGCGTAATAAAGCGGCTTCTTTCACCAGCGTCTAATCCGTCGTTTTCTGTATTATAAATCAAATAAATATTTTTTGCCCTTTGCAACAAATGATAGAAGTGATAGGTATAAATCGCGTCTTTTTCTTTGAATGTTGGCAGCCCTAACTCTCTTTTGACATCATATGGAATAAATGAATTTTGAGATTTTCCAGCAGGAAATTTTCCCTCATTCATAGAAGTTATGATTACGGTCTCGAAATCTAAGACACGGCTCTCTAAAACTCCCATAATCTGCAGGCCACGTAACGGTTCTCCTTCAAAAGACACTTCTGCCAGATCTATAATTTGTTTGTAAATAGAATGAAGAGTATCTATATTATCAATATGATGGTGTTTCGAATAATAATTTATAAGTTTATTAATCACTTTAAAAACACCGTAAACAAATGCTTTTGCAATTTTTTCTTCTTCATTATCATTACTAAAATGATCTTTAATTGCAATTAATAAAGCTGAAATATTCTTTAGAACAGCTACAGAACCATTTTCCCATTTTTCAAACAAATAATTAAAGAAAATTGATGGTTCAGGATGAAGCTCTAAAATTTTATGATGAGTTATAAAAGTATAGTTATTCTCTTTAATAATTCTTACCAACCTTTGTGCATTAGCATACGGTTCAACCAAAGGATGGGTTAAAATATCGAGCACATCTTTGTAATAAAAAACATAGCTCCCGCCTTTTCGAGAAAGCGCATTGGTATGCATTTTAAATAATTTAGCGACAAAAATCTGGGATGGATTATTCTTTCCTGAATATCCCATTGTAATATTTAATGCGCCAACAGATGCTGGAAGAGAATACAAAAC
The DNA here is from genome assembly GCF_000278705.1 of Flavobacterium sp. F52. NCBI lineage: Bacteria > Pseudomonadati > Bacteroidota > Flavobacteriia > Flavobacteriales > Flavobacteriaceae > Flavobacterium > Flavobacterium sp. F52. The sequence continues at coordinate 204,883 of NZ_AKZQ01000025.1, forward strand.
GGGAACCAATAAATTTTCTTCACCAAGCACAACTGCAACTTTATCTAAAGAAGCATCAGGATTTTGATCGATTAAATTCTCAATAATGCTACCCGCTAATTTTGCTTGGCCAATTGTTTTTGGAGTTCCTATAATCTGAATGTTTTTTGACTGCGAAAAATCATCCACAATCCATTCAAAAACATTTGATTTATAATGTTTCCAGCTTTCTTTAAATCGTCTTAAAAAGAGGCCAGCATCATGGTATGGATCATTTAGAAAAGCTTGATCTGCATCCCAATAAATTTTTGCTTGGTCTAATGCTAATAAATGCTGTACGATCTTTTCTTCGGCAGCATTCAAAGCATTGAATCCCGCAAAAATAAAAGTCCGATTTCCAATAGTATTAGAAAAATGATTTAGATTATTTACAGCTTCTCTATAAATCAAACCTTGGTATCCAATTGATTTAAACAGCAAATGGTTATATAATGATTCGTAATAAACGGGAAGCAATTTCCAGAAATCAATATAATTTTCTAAAAGTTTTGTTTTTTGATCAACTTCAAGCCCCCATCTCTTTATATCTTCAATATCTTTTAGATAAGACAATACATGCGAAGGTTCTAAAAGATATCTATCAATTTCATTAAAGTCTTGCAAAAGTGTTTTGGCCCAATTTGCAAATAACTCAAACGATTGCTGATGTTTCTTTTCTGTAATTGACAAATAAACTTCATAAAATTCAAATAAAAGCTCAATCGAATCTACAGAACGAATTGACGCAACATCCTGAACAAAATCTTCTATACTAGTAATCTGCGGTGCAATTATAGTCTTAGACGTTTCATTTTTAAGCGCTTCAATCAAGAAAACCTTTGCTCTTTTATTTGGAAGAATTATTGTTATCTCAGAAAGTTTCCCAACATAATCGTGAATTACAACAGATGCAATTTTTTGAAGAAAAGAATCATTTATCATAGTATAAAAATAAAAAAAGCCATTCAATTAAGAATGGCTTTTCATGTTTATTTAGAAACTAAAATTATAGTTTACCTTGGTATTTAGAACCAACGTGTCTAATTTCAGTTCTTCTGTTTTGTGCTTTACCTGCAGCAGTTTTGTTACTTGCAACTGGTTGGCTAGAACCAAATCCTTTAGACTCTAAGTTTTCTGGATTAACACCTCTTTGGATTAAAGCGTCCATTACAGCTTTAGCTCTGTCCTCAGAAAGTTTTTGGTTAACTTTAGCAGAACCTGTACTATCTGTGTGTCCTTCGATAGAGAATTTCGCGTTTGGATAGTTTTTAAGGATTTCTTTAATAGCATCTAATCTAGCTTGAGTTTCTTTATCTCCAGTTTTGAAAGTAGCTTTTCCTGAGTTGAAGTATACCGCTCTAGCTTGAACTTTAAGATCTTCTAACGCCTCAGAAGTTACTTCTGGACATCCTCTGTTACTAGCAGGACCTGCAACTGTAGGACAGTCATCGTCTTTATCAGCAACACCATCTTTATCAGCATCTAAGAATGGGCAACCACCGTTTTCTTTAGGACCAGCAACTGTAGGACATTTATCGTCTTTATCAGCGATTCCGTCACCGTCAGTATCAGGACAACCTTTTAAAGCAGCTAAACCAGCAACATCTGGACAAGCGTCATCTTTATCAGCGATTCCGTCACCGTCAGTGTCAGGACATCCGTTTAATGCAGCTAAACCAAATACATCTGGACAAGCGTCAGAAGCATCAACGATTCCGTCACCGTCAGTATCAGGACATCCGTTGAATTGTTTTAAACCTGCAACATCTGGACAAGCATCATCTTTGTCATAGATTCCGTCTCCGTCAGTATCTTTACCTCCGAATTTGAAAACTAAACCTGCAGTGTGTTGGAAGTGAGATGGAGCATCTGGAACACCAGCTGCATCTTGTCTATCACCACTTACAGCCCATTTGTATCTTGTAGCAAGCTCAAGACCAATAGCATCAGTAAACCAGAAAGTTAAACCAGCACCTGGGTTAACAGTTCCGTAGCTGCTATCTCCGAAGAAAGTATAACCACCACCAACAGATAACGAAGGATCAATCACTTTAGATTTGATCAATTCTTGGAAGCTGTATTTAATAGTAGCATCAATTCCGTAGTACATTAAGTCACCAGGATTAGTTACAACATTACCTCTTCCATCATGTCCTGGAGCTGTTGGAGCGAAAGTAACATATTTATCAATTTTGTTTACAGATCCTTGTAAACCAACTGAGAAACCGCTACCAACATATCTAGACACACCAATGTAAGATAAAGAAGGAAGAATATTCCAGTTGTCTTTTACAGCGAAAGGCTGAGAGAAGTGTTGATCAAAAAACCCATGACCAGCTCCTGAACTTGTTCTAGTATCCACAGCATTAACCCCGAAAGAGATCGCCCATGGATTGTTACTGTCTTGCGCGTGAGAACTTAAACCCATCGCCATCAATACAGCAACTAAAAGTTTGTTAAGATGTTTCATACTTAATTTTTTTAATTACAATTTAGTTAATTACAAGCAAAAGTAACACCAAATTTTTTAAATACAAAATGAAATGTTAAAAAAAACCTACAAAAATTTAACCAAAGTGGTAATTATATAACTTTTAACATTTTACCGACAACTGTAAAGGCATTTATAGCTTTATCCAAGTGTTCTTTTTCATGCGCTGCAGACAATTGAACACGTATTCTCGCCTTATCTTTTGGAACTACAGGAAAGAAAAATCCAATAACGTAAATACCTTGTTTCAAAAGTTCGTTTGCCATTGTCTGAGATAATTTTGCATCATATAACATAACAGGAACAATTGCAGAATCTCCATCAATAATATCGAAACCTGCCTTTTTCATTCCCTCTTTAAAATAATTAGTATTCCATTCCAGTTTGTCACGAAGCGCTGTATCTTTCTCTAATAATTCAAACACTTTAATTGAAGCTCCAACAATTGCAGGTGCCAATGAATTTGAAAACAAGTAAGGTCTAGATCTCTGACGCAATAATTCTATAATTTCTTTTTTGGCAGTAGTATAACCTCCCATAGCTCCTCCTAAAGCTTTTCCAAGAGTCCCTGTAATAATATCAACTCTTCCCATTACTCCTTTTGCTTCAAGCGTTCCTTTTCCTGTCGCCCCTATAAAGCCAGCGGCATGACATTCGTCAACCATTACCATAGCGTCATATTTATCAGCTAAGTCGCAAATTTTATCCAATGGCGCCACTAATCCATCCATAGAAAAAACCCCGTCAGTTACAATTAGCTTGAAACGTGCTCCTGCTTCATTTGCTTTGATTAGCTGCTGCTCTAAATCATCCATATTATTATTTTCATAACGATAACGAGCCGCTTTACACAAGCGAACCCCGTCAATAATGGAAGCGTGATTTAAACTGTCTGAAATAATGGCATCGCCCTCTCCCAATAAAGGCTCAAACACACCACCATTAGCATCAAAAGCAGCCGCATATAATATAGTATCTTCTGTACCATAAAAATCAGCGATCTTTTTTTCTAATGTTTTATGAATATCCTGTGTTCCGCAAATGAAACGCACAGAAGACATTCCGAAACCGTGGGTATCCATTGCATCTTTAGCCGCTTGCACTACTTCTGGATGAGAAGAAAGTCCTAAATAATTATTCGCACAAAAATTCAATACTGTTTCTCCAGTCGAAATTGTGATCTCAGCACCTTGTGGAGAAGTAATAATTCTCTCCTTTTTGAAAATTCCATTTTCCTCAATTGTCTGCAACTCTTTTTGCAAATGCTCTTTTATTTTACCGTACATTTTTTATTTATTTAAAACGTTAAAAATTAACAACTTAACCAAAATAAAGCTTCGTTTTTTCTTTAACATCTGATTAATTTTTTCACAAATTTACTACCTCAATTTCTGCTCCAATATATACTAGAGCTTTTTTTAACACTGTGTATCCTAAATCTTCAATTGCGTCTTGATATTCCTTAATTTGCTGCTGATATTTAGCATTGGACGCCCCAGTTTTATAATCCAGCAAATAAGCCTCTTTGTTTTCCAAAAATACAATTCGATCAGGCTTTAAAATCCTTCCTTCTTTCTGAACAATTGTTTGCTCATTTAGTACAGTATGACTTCCATCAAAACATACATTTAGCTCTGGATGATTTACAATTTCTTTCAAAGTCTGCAGCACCTGATCAACTTGGTCATAAGTTATCAAACCATTTTCAAGGGATTTTGTAACTGCTAAATCAATATCAGATTTATCTTTAACAAAAGCCAAAATCTCATGCACAATGTTTCCATAGGAAATCGCTTCTTGTTGATGCGTACCCCACATTAGAGCTTCCCGTTGGGCAATTTTGATATTTTTTGGATTTAAAACATCTCTCACAATCGGAATGGATTTAACCGTATCAACCGTTGAAGAGGTTTTTGACAACCTTACTTTATTTCCAAATTCGTAACTCATTTTTTCTTCATCATAAACTCCTGCATGAATCAAAAATTTAATAAAAAAAGAAGCCATATTATTGGGATATTCACCATCACTTTTAGCTTTTAGCGATTGCGAAATCACATACAATTGTTCTTCTGCACGAGTTAAAGCAACATAGAGCACATTTATATTATCCAAAAGCTCTTCTTGCTTTTTTAAATTAAAAACTGCCGAAGCACTTTCTCCAAAACTTTCAACCGCACTGCTATTATCAACCAATGCTTTTGGAACCCCTAGATCTATTTCCTCTGTATCGAGCCACAATTTATCTTTTGGTTTTCGATTATAATCTTCATCTGCAAAAGGCATGATTACAACCGGAAATTCTAATCCTTTTGATTTATGGATGGTCATAATTCGAACTGCATTATTCCCTTCCGGCGACGGAATGCTAAACTTATGCGAATTTTTATCCCAGAAAACTAAAAAGTCTGCTACTCCGGCTTGGTTTCTAATATCTCTTTCCAAAACAATATCCAGAAAAAACTGCACATAAGCATTTCCTTCTGATGGAAGAATAAATTTAGAAATGATAATTTCTACCGCTTCATACAATGATTTTTTTCGAACGTCTTCAAAAGAAAAAGAAACATCAAACGCCAAAAGCCATTCTTCAAATTCTTTTTCAAATCTATAACTCATTCCCATCGCAATAAAATCATGAACAGGCATAAGCAAATCTGTAGTTGAAGCCAAAAAATGTAGAAAGTTAGCTTTTGATTCTAAATCCGAACTATTATTTAAATATCTAAGAAGATGAATTATCAAACGAACTTCTGAAGCATTCTGAATCATCAAAGTTTCTGAAGACAAAAGAGGAACTCCCTGTTCTGTCAAATAGTTAGCAATTGCAATTCCTTGATCTCTTTTTCTGGTCAGAATTACAATATCTTTATATTCAAAACCTTGCTTAACTACTTCTTTGATTGTATTTAAAGTGGCTAAAACATACAAATCTGATTTTTCAACCACATCTTCTTCATCAGCAAAATCATTTTTATCAATAATTGGAAGAAACGATATGTTTACATAACCGCCTTTTTTCGAATTGGTGTTTTGGAAACTATGATTCTCATAAAGATTTTTATAATCTTCATTTGAAAATTCGCTAGAAATCAATTTAAAAAAAGCATTATTAAATTCAATGACCTCACTATAGCTTCTATAATTTGTATCCAAGTGCTTAACTTGTTTTTCATGATGAAAAAAAGCAACATCTTCTTTACTCAACTCAATAAACTGCTCTGCTTTTCCTCCGCGCCAGCGATAAATAGATTGTTTCGGATCTCCAACAATCATAAGAGTCCCTTTATTTCCTAAATCATCCAAACCAGAAAGTGAATTATCTATCAGTGGAATTAAATTCTGCCATTGCATTTCTGATGTATCTTGAAATTCATCAATAAAGAAATTGCGGTAACGCTCACCCAAACGCTCGTAAATAAAAGGCGCGGGCTGATTCTGAATTTCACGATGAATAATCGCATTGAATTCTGAAATCGACAAGATATTTTGTTCTGACTGAATTTTTGCAAGTTCATTACTTACAGTATTTAGTAGAGAAAGTGGGGTAATATTTTTTAGAAAGGCTTTAAAAAAATCTCTTTTTTCGAAATTCTGATAAACTTCTTTCAATATTTGAAGTAATTCAGGAATAATATTTTCAATTAACGCTCGGTCTTTTGCCGTTTTGTTAATGGCAATATCATCAAACTCATGAAAAGTTTTATTTTTCGGATTAAACTTTCCTTCCTTAATACTTTGCAAATGGTTTGGAAAAGTTCCTCTTGAAAATGATTTCGGATCAATTCCGTTTTTATCAATCAATTCAATCGCTTTAATAGCAAGACCTTCATTGATTTCTTCCAACCCTTTGCAAAGCCCTTGCATTTTCTTTTTAATCTCGACAAACTCCCCGATTGTTTTGTTTTGAAAATGCAGAATCTCATTTCGATTATTTTCGTTTAAAACCAATCTTCCCGTGTCGAGAATTTCACGCGAGATATCCCAGCTTTTGTCATCATCGGTTTTTTCCATTGTAAAATCGATGAGCAATTTGGTCAAGGTTTCGTCTTCACCCGCTTGCGCAATAATGGCATCAACAGCTTCAACCAATAAATTTTCTGTATCCAAAGTGACTTCAAAAGTCATCGGAAGATTCAGGTCGTGCGCAAAAGCACGGATAACTTTATGGGTAAATTTATCAATGGTAGAAATATCAAAAGCAGCATAATTGTGAATCAAGTGCTTAATGATTTGCTGCGATTTGGTTTTAATCTTAATGATTGAAAGACCAGTATCACGCGACAAATCTTCCATTAGATCGGCCGCTTTTGGAGACGGATCATCTTTTGCGAATTCAGATAGATTTCCAACAATACGGCTTTTCATTTCATGAACCGCTTTGTTGGTAAAAGTAATGGCTAAGATATTTCTATATGCATCGTTTTTTGGAGAAGAAAGAATAATTTTCAAATATTCTTTTACCAAAGTGTATGTCTTTCCTGATCCCGCAGAAGCATCATAAATGGAAAAAGACGGACTTTGCATAGTTTTATTTTTTTGTATTGTAAAAATAATACAAAATATTCAACCCTCAATAATGAAAAATTCCAAATTCCAATATCTTTTTGTTGCGAATACTATAAATATTGGGATTTGGAATTTTGAAATTTTGGAATTTTTAAATTTATTAGTGTTTTGGAAAAGCTCTTCTATTGAAAACCAAAAGTATTCCTACACCTGTAGAAATTGCAATATCGGCTACATTAAAAATAGCATTAAAGAAGGCAAAATGTTTTCCGCCAAATATTGGAAGCCATTCCGGAAGATTCCCTTCCCAGATAGGAAAATAGAACATATCTACAACTAATCCATGAAACCAAGTTCCGTATGGAGCTGGAGAAAAAATTGTCGCAAGATTATGGGTACTGTCATCAAAAATAACTCCGTAAAAAACAGAATCGATAATATTTCCTGCCGCTCCCGCGAAGATTAATGCAATAGCAACTATTAAATAAGTGGAATGGCGTTTTTTTATCGAATCAGAAAGCCACCAGCCAATTCCGAAAACAGCAAAAATCCTGAATACAGTTAGAATTAACTTTCCATACTCACCTGGTATTTTTGTTCCCCAGGCCATTCCTTCATTTTCAATAAAATGGATTCTAAACCAGTCGGCAATCACAACCTCTTCGCCAAGAACGAAATTTGTTTTGACATAAATTTTAGAAAGCTGATCAACAATTAAAACTAGGAATATAAGGAAATACGCTTTTCGTAATGACATTTTATGATTTTTTGATGGGCAAAAATAACAATTAAATCAAAAAAAACGCTCCTAATGGAGCGTTAATTCTTTCGCAACAAACTAAACAAGTTTATATGCTAATCTAAACCTGATAAAGTTTACTTTTTCAAAGTAGCTTTTGCTGGCGTTTTTGGACTGTCGGAGAAAAAATCTGAAATGGATTTGAAGATTCCTTTGCTTTCTTTTCCGGCAGCCAACTTCTTAGCTTCACCCTTTTTTACATCTGCTTTAAATTTAACACGCAGTTTTTCAAATTCTTTCATTCTGCGCTCTACATCAGAGTTTACTTCTTTGAATTTCAATACTTTAGCCATAATGTAAGTTTTTCGTAGTAAATAATTTAAATTATTACTGATTTGGTATTACAATGATACATAATTTAATTTATATTTGTTAATAAAAATTAACACTTGTTTATCAAAACATGCAATTAATTTTATAAATCAAATACCAAATGAACTGAATTTAACATTCTTCCCAAAATCCTACAAAATCATGAATGAAATCACAACTACTCTAAACGACTTTCTTGTCAACACCAAATCTACTGCAGCATTAATTTTAAACGGAAAAGGAAAACTTATCACTTCCTTAAATCTTGATTATGGCGATAGCATTGCCGCAATGAGCGCTGCCATTTTATCTATGAGCGAAAAGTTTTTAATAGATTTAGAAAAAGGCTCTTTAAAACAATTATATCTAAAAAGTGCTGAAGGTGTTATTGTTGGAAATAAAATAAGCGGCTCTAACTTTATTGTAGCTTTTTCTAAAGAAGGAAGCAATTTAGCTCTATTAATGCGCTCTACAGAAGAAGTTTCTGCAGAATTAAGCAAAAATTCCCTATTGAAATAACCATAAATTCTATTAACAAATTAACCCTAATTAACTATGAACAATGATTTTTTAAACGTATTTTTAAGCGAAATGAAAAGCAACGTAAACGGCTTTATCGCTGTAGCAGTAACAGAAATTGAATCTGGATTAAGCTTTGGAAATTTAACAATCGACCCTAGTTTTGATCCGGAACTTGCAGCAGCTTATAACCTTGAAGTTGTAAAAGCAAAACTGAATGCAGTAAAAGCCTTAGGCTTAAACCAAGATATTGAAGACATTTTGATTACATTATCTAATCAAATTCATATTATCGATATTTCTCCGAACAAAAAATTCATGATCTATCTTGCAGCTGATGCTTCAAAAGCAAATTTAGGTATGACTAGAGCTATTTTAAGAAAGCATAAAGCTGATGTTGAAAAAAATCTGGCATAACAATTTTACTTTAAAAAAAACGCCTCTAACCAAGGCGTTTTTTTTTGGATCCCTTTCTAAAAAATCTTAAGTAGTTTTACCTATTTTATTCTTACAAAAAAAGTGTTTTTAAAATTTAATTTATTTTGATTAATTATAAATAATTTCCTTCAATAGATAATCCCTTTAGCAAAATAGTGGTTTAACAAACATTAAACAATACAAAAAAAACGCTCCTAAAAAGGAGCGTTTTTTCTATTTAAAGATATATTTCTTAAAATTTATCTCTGCAAGTTTTTAGCTTCGATACTCATTGTTGCATGAGGAACGATTTTAAGCCTTTCTTTGCTAATTAATTTACCTGTTACTTTGCAGATACCGTAAGTTTTATTTTCTACACGGAATAAAGCATTTTTTAAGTCACGAATGAATTTCTCTTGTCTGATAGCCAACTGAGAGTTCGCCTCTTTTGACATGGTCTCACTTCCTTCTTCAAAAGCTTTAAAAGTTGGAGAAGTATCGTCAGTTCCGTTATTCAAATCGTTCATATAGGCACTTTTGATCAAGTCAAGATCTTCTTGTGCTTTTTTAATTTTTGCTTGGATTATTTCTTTGAACTCTGCTAAATCTGCGTCTGAGTATCTAATAATTTCATCTATCATTTTCTACTATTTTGAAATTAATATAATGGTTCTAATGTCATCAAACTCAATTTCTGTGCCGTTTTCTAACGTGTCAGCAAAAACCAGTTCGTCTGTTAATGTTTCAGACTTAATATAGTCTTCATTTTTTGAAACCGCATTTTCCAAAATGCCGTCTCGTTTTATTTGAACTTTAATCTTATCCGTAACCTCAAATCCTGAATCTTTACGGATGTTTTGTATTCTATTAACTAATTCTCTAGCGATACCTTCATTTTTTAATTCTTCGGTAAGTGTAATGTCAAGCGCGACTGTTATTCCGTTTGAATTAGCAACTAACCATCCTTCGATATCTTGTGATGTAATTTCCACATCTTCTAATGATAAAGTTACACTATTTCCTGCAATAACAATATCTAGCGTTCCCTGCTTGTCCAGTTGGTTGATCTGTTCTGCCGAAAAACCTTGTATCTCCTTAGAAATCAAGCCCATGTCTTTCCCAAAACGTGGCCCAAGAGCTTTAAAATTAGGCTTAATTTGTTTTACTAAAATACCAGAAGCATCGTCTAAAAGTTCGATTTCTTTTACGTTTACCTCAGCTTTTACAAGGTCAGAAATCGCTTCGATTTCAGCACGCTGATTGTCGTCAAGTACTGGAATCATTACCTTTTGCAGAGGTTGACGAACTTTGATCATCTCTTTTTTACGTAGTGATAAAACTAAAGAAGAGATCGTTTGCGCCTTCTGCATTTTGCTTTCCAACGTTTTATTAACAAAGTTTTCGACAAATTTTGGAAATTCAGCCAAGTGAACACTAGCAAAATCCTCGGTTCCCGTAGATGCTGTCAAATCTCTATACAATTTATCCATAAAAAATGGAGCAACCGGAGCGCTCAATTTACTGATTGTAAGCAAGCAAGTATAAAGCGTTTGGTAAGCTGCAATTTTATCTTTTGCATATTCCCCTTTCCAGAAACGACGACGGCATAAACGAACGTACCAGTTACTTAAGTTTTCCTGAACGAAGTCAGAAATTGCTCTTGTCGCTTTTGTTGGCTCATAATCTTCGTAGCATTCGTCAACAAATTTGATTAACGAATGCAATTCAGAAATAATCCATTGATCGATTTCTGGTCTTTCGTTTAACGGAATTTCAGCTTCAGCATATTTAAATCCATCGATGTTAGCATATAACGAAAAGAAAGAATAAGTGTTGTATAAAGTTCCGAAGAATTTACGTTTAACCTCAGCAATTCCCTCAAGGTCAAACTTCAAGTTATCCCACGGATTTGCATTCATAATCATATACCAGCGTGTAGCATCTGGACCGTTTTCTGCAATGGTTTTAAATGGATCTATAGTATTTCCTTTACTCTTAGACATTTTAATTCCATTTTTATCCAAAACAAGACCGTTTGAAACTACATTTTTGTATGCAATTTTGTCAAAAACCAAAGTTCCGATAGCGTGTAAGGTATAAAACCATCCACGAGTTTGATCTACTCCTTCGGCAATGAAATTTGCTGGAAAATCTTTGTTCCCGTCAATTTTATCTTTGTTTTCAAAAGGATAGTGCCATTGTGCATAAGGCATTGCTCCAGAATCGAACCAAACGTCGATTAGATCACTTTCGCGCTTCATTGGTTTTCCAGAAGCAGAAACCAAAGTGATAGCATCAACAACATTTTTATGCAAATCGATTAAATCATAATTTGATTCAGACATATTTCCGATTTCAAATCCTTTAAACGGATTTTCCTTTTGGAAACCTGCTTCTATCGATTTTTCGATTGCGTTGTACAATTCTTCAACAGAACCGATAATAACTTCTTCAGTTTTATCTTCTGTTCTCCAAATTGGCAAAGGAATGCCCCAATATCTAGAACGAGATAAGTTCCAGTCGTTGGCATTTTTAAGCCAGTTTCCAAAACGTCCTTCACCAGTAGATTTAGGTTTCCAATTGATAGTTTCGTTCAGGTCGAACATTCTATCTTTTACATCGGTTACTTTGATGAACCATGAATCTAGAGGATAATACAATAACGGCTCATCTGTTCTCCAACTGTGTGGATAACTGTGCACGTATTTTTCAACTTTAAATGCTTTATTTTCTTCTTTAAGACGAATAGCGATTTCAACATCTACAGATTTCTCTGGAGCTTGTCCTGCATCGTAATATTCGTTTTTAACATATTTACCAGCCAAATCACCTACGTGAGAAGTGAATTTTCCTTGTAAATCAACTAAAGGCACTGCAGTTCCGTTTTCGTCTAAAACCAACATTGGTGGAACTTCTGGTTTCGCATCTTTGGCTACTTTAGCATCATCTGCTCCAAAAGTTGGTGCTGTATGCACAATTCCAGTTCCGTCTTCTGTTGTAACGAAATCTCCAGAAATTACTCTAAATGCATTTTCAGCATTTTGGTATGGCAACACATAAGGCAATAATTGCTCGTAACGGATTTCTACTAAATCTGCTCCTTTTGCTTCGGTTAAGATTTTGTATGGAAGTTTTTTATCACCGTTTTTAACATTGTCAAAATCAGCATCGTCTTCACTTAAGAAATATCCTTTTCCGAATTGTTTTCCAACTAAGTTTTTAGCCAAAATCACATTGATTGGCTCAAAAGTATATTGATTGAATGTTTTAACTAAAACATAATCGATTTTTGGCCCAACTGTCAAAGCTGTATTTGATGGAAGTGTCCAAGGCGTTGTCGTCCAAGCTAAAATGTGGATATCTCCAAAACCTCGCAAGAATGAAGGCAAAGTTTCCGGAAGCGTTTTAAACTGCGCTACAATTGTAGTATCAGTCACATCTCGATAAGCTCCAGGCTGGTTTACTTCGTGAGAAGACAAACCTGTCCCTGCTTTTGGAGAGTACGGCTGAATCGTGTATCCTTTATACAACAAACCTTTGTCGTAGATTTGTTTCAAAAGCCACCAAACAGACTCCATATATTTTGGTTTATAAGTCACATACGGATCTTCCATATCAACCCAATACCCCATTTTTTCGGTCAAATCATTCCATACGTCAGTATAACGCATAACGGTTTTTTTACACGCTTCGTTATATTCTTCGATCGAAATTGTTTTACCAATATCTTCTTTTGTAATTCCTAATTCTTTTTCGGTACCTAATTCAACAGGCAGACCGTGAGTATCCCATCCAGCTTTTCTTTTTACCTGAAAACCTTTTTGAGTTTTATATCTGCAAAAAATATCTTTAATCGCACGTGCCATTACGTGGTGAATACCAGGTAATCCGTTTGCTGAAGGCGGACCTTCAAAAAATACGAAAGGCTCAGCACCTTCTCGAGTGGTTACACTCTTTTCAAATATATTTTCTTTCTTCCAAAAATCAAGAACTTCAGACGCTACAGTTGGCAAGTCAAGTCCTTTGTATTCAGTAAATTTTGTACTCATTTTATCATTTTCTTAAACGAGGTGCGAAAGTAAGAAATTTTGAACTATTGACCGCCAATTTCCTTAAATTTCACAAACTTTTGTTGAGATAATAGATACAAAAACATAAGAATTGGTTACTTTCTGACATTATTCTCATTTTTCTGAGCATAATAAATCAAAAAACAACCAATTCTTAAAATAACTTCCAACAAGCTAAAGTCTTATTTAAATCCTCCGAAATAAACTTCTTTCATAAAAATTCTATTTCCAAAAACGGGATTTATTTCTACTTTTTCGCGTGTTTCCTGATAAAAAGTTTCGCCATTAAAATCTTCGATTTCATAATTGATCTTATGAGGAATTTTTCCAGAATTTAAAGCTGCTACAGGGCGATAATCTCCAAATAGTTTTCTTTCGAAAAAACTTTTATTGCCATTGTCAAATTCTGTTTTTTCTGTTGAAACTATATTAAAATTTTCTTTATCAATAAAAACATGATAATCAGTTTTGGGAATTGTTCTGTTTCCCGAACTCAATGTTTTTTCAAAATAATTTAAATGATAACACATTTTTCCCTCGTACATTTCTTCACCCAGAACTTCAAAATTATTCCATAAATCGAGTCTTAAGTCGGTTAGAAAGTTTACCAAATCAACATTTTTAGACAAATTGCTGTAATCGTATGATGTTAATTTTGCCCATTTGGCATTGAGTCCAGTTTCACGATCGTCATGACTCCAAGCTTCTGGTCCGTTTACGATTTCATAATAAGCTTCAGGCATTTTTTTCTTAAGAAGATAATGCGATGTTGTTGCCCATTTTTCTTCTGTCTGCGGAATATTTGTCCCTTCAATTGAAATCTTAGAAAATAGATATGCTTTTTCTACTTTTTTCAATGCTTGGCTTCCTCCCAAATTATCAACTACTTTAGCTAAAATATTTGCATTTAATTGATATGGTATAGAATCAAGCAAATTAAGTCTTTGCGTTTTAATCTTTTCCAGATAAGCTTCACGATTAGATTTTTCGATTTCCCATTCTGCATCTTGCTGCTGAATCTTTTCAAAAAATGCTAATCTTTTTTCTTCTTTCTCTTCCGCTATTTTAAGACCTAATTTTTGAAGATCTGCAAAACGTGTAGTGTGGCTTCTTATTTTTTTATCGACAAAAAAGCCATTATTCACTTTTTTAACTATCGAAGATCCTCTTGAATCCTGCTTATCATTCTCAATAAGCAAATTAGCATACAGTAACGCTTTTTCTTTATTTTCAAGCAAATAATAAGTTTCTGCTAAATTGTTTGTAACTATGAAACGAATAGTTTCGTTTGCAGGAGAAAGTGGATATTTTACCAATAGACTTTCCAAATATTGCAAATGAGGCGCCAAAGTTTTTTCGTCTAAACCTTTTTCAAGTGTTACTTTTTGCATCTGAGCTGTAATTTCATTTTCAAATGCCAGCAACTTCTCGTACTCAGGATGCGATTTTGAAGTTACAAATTCAAACTTTATTTTTTCTTCACCGATAGTGTATCTTAATTTATAATTAAGGTAGTTTTGTATTGCTTGAACAGAACTGTAAATTACTGTGTCTAATCCTAATTCCGCAACAGTGTAATTACCGTCTCTTTCTGCTTCTGCAATTTTTTTATTATTCATCTCAACGGCAGCCTTCAAATTGTCTTTTTGACTACCTACAGCGATTAAATAGGATTCCACTGTATTAAAATCTTTGGTCAACAGAAGCTTATCTGCGCATTTCGCCTCCATTTTTATTTTTACACTATAATTGGAAAATGCCTGAAACTTCCATCCGTTTTTCTTTTTATCAAAAATACTGTCAATTTTAGTGGCTTTATATTGCGGAAGTTCAATGGTTAAATAAATTCTTAGTTTTCCGTTCGCAGGATCTTTTATGAAGCCTTCTATATTAAAATAGTTTTTTTTCAATATCGGTTCTTCCTGTATTAACTGCTTATCCATTTGATAGAAAGTGGTCTGAGTTAATGCATTATCAAGAATAGGAAATTCTGGGTAGTTAATTACTGGTATGTAGAATTTCTTTTTTTTAGAGCTTATTTTTTCTTGCGCCTGAATTGAAGCAATTACAAGCAAAGCTATAAGGAGTAGTGTTTTTTTCATAGGCAAAAAAAAGCCATCAAAATCAAATCCTGATGGCCGTATCTTTTTTTATTTTTCTTTTCTATTGAAGATCTGAATTGACTTATCAGAAACATAAAAAATATTCTGAGTCGCAGGATCTACTTCGTAAATTGGCTTGTTGTTGTTGAAGATAATTTTATCAACTTCAACTCCATCAACTTTACTCACTTTTACAAGAATTTTTTCTCCAGAATCTGCTTTTGCAAAGATATAAGAGAAGTCTCTGTTTTGTTTCATTGCATTAAAACGAGAGTTAAATTTAGCCGCTACTACGCCAAGTGCCGCTGCCCCAGCCGCATAAGCTTTTGCTTGATCTTTATTCGTTTTATCTTCTTTCTTTAAAACTGAAGTTCTCATATTTCCATCAGAATCACGGTATGTCATTGTTACTTCAGAACCTTTAAATTCACTCACACCAGCTCCAACTCCTAAACCAATACTTCCAACAATAGCAGCACTTTTTATAAGACGTCTTGTTCCTTCTCCTGGCTGTGAATAAGTAAGGTGATATTTAACTGTACCATCCATATTAACTCCCATAACTTCAAGTGGACCTGAAAGCACAACACCCCAAGGAAACTGCTCGATACTGTTTAATTCTTTTTCTCTTTTGATATTTACTTTAGCAAAAGGCTCTGGCTTGTCGCTAATGCTAGGATCAAATTTGTACAATTTCTCGTCATTATATACTAAGTAAGAATTTGTAGTTTCATCGTAAGTAGGTAAAACTGGACGATTTTTATCAAAATTGATATTACGTTTCCAAAGTTTAACTCCGGTTTTATAATCTACCATGTTTCCGTAAGTTCCTGTAAGGTACATTACTTTTTCGCCAACTTTCCCTAGGTAGTAAATTGGATCTTCTTTATCATCAGAAATTTCGATGAATTTTTTCCAAAGTTTTTCTCCGTCTTTGTTAATCAACATCATTTCATTTTCTGCAACGTACAAGAAATCTTGATCGATTGGAATTACTCTTTTCAATCCATCTCCACGAGCGTCTTTTTTCCAAATTTTCTCTCCTGTGTTTAAGTCAAAAAAGTTAAATCCGCTGTAGTGCGCAACTAATATTTTTGTTCCCCAATCTTCAAGATAAACAACTCTCTTTGTTTTGATAGATTCTTTCCAGATACTTTTTCCAGTTTCTGTATTTAATACATTTAAATATTGTTTTGTAGAAAAAGTTCCTGTATTATTTACTACAACAATATTTTTATCATTTTGCGTTAAGAAAAATTTAGAATAATCTTCTTCACCTTTCCAGTTTAACTTTCCAGTAGCTCTGTCAAAAGAATACAATTTTCCGTACAATAAATAGTAAATTACAGATCCATGTACTTTTGCTACGTTTGTATTTACTGATTCTTTAAATGAAAAACTAAACAAAGACTTTGCCTTATCAACAGTTGTATTCCATTTTAATTCGCCAGTTGTCATATCCAATAATGCAATTGCCATATCTCCATCTTTTTTCAAAGTAAGCAGATACTCATTTGTTTCAGGAATAAAATCTGACTGTGTAACCCAGAAAGACTCTTTTGCAGAATTATAAACTACTTTACCTGTATCAGTATTGATAATAAGATATTTACTTTCAAGATAAGCTTCTACATATGGGCTTCCAGGCACATTAGTTAAAGTACTTTTATCCGCGAAAAGTTTTGTAAGATCGGTATCGCCTGCGATATCCAATACTGATCTACCTCCAAAATCTTCTTTAGTTAAAGTCCATACAACTTTTTTAGTTTCAGGATCAAGACCTTTAATAGATGCGCCTTCTTTAAAGACAACAATTCCAGTAACTCCATTCTGCACCAAATCTTGGACAGCATTTTCTGTTGTAACTATTTCATCATATTTTCTTTGGGCAATTGATGAAACCGCTACCGACAGAAGCAAAATAATCGAAAATGTAATTTTCTTCATGGTAGATTTTTTTTAAATTATTGGTTTTAGATATTTATGAGAAATTGCTTTTACTAAAAAATGGGATTTTTTTAGTAAAAATTAACTGAGCAAATATATAAAAATAGGAATGCTATTTATGAAAAAATTTCTTTCAAAATATCTAGCGATTTTGGACGCTTAAAACCCTCTAAATGAGAAGAATAAAAATCAATTAACACCTTTAGCAAAATTTGTCTCTCAATTACATTGAAGATTTTTTGGCTATTATCAAACTTTAGTTCGATAAGTTTTTTTAACAAAGTGGTTTCGTGCTCCGAAAGAGCGGTAGAATTGTGGAAAACCGTAAAAACACCCTCATTCATTTCAAAAAAAGGAAGGTCAATATCTGAAAGATCAGGATAAAATCCGAGGTATTTTGTAATTTCTAAAAGAAGAATTAAGTGAAAGTTAGAAATTTCGTCATGATGATCCAGCCAAGTCAATGCCGTTTCTAAAAACAAGAAAAGCTGTTCGTTTTTTTCTTCTTCCTGAATAGAATAATGGAGCATTTCTGAAAGAAACATTACCATGGTACTTTTTACAATATCGGTATGAATGCTCTGAAACGGAACGGCAGTTTTTATTTCTTTAAAATTTTCAAGTGTTCCTTTATTTTTATGAACGGCTTCAATTTCTAAAATCGAAAAAGGCTGAAAATACGCAATCTTCTGACTGGCTTTTCGGCTCGAAAATGCATCGCGCACAAAATAAGATTTTAGTCCGCTGGAAAGCGTAAAGCATTTTACAATCAAGCTTTTTTCTTGAAATTTTAAAGATGAAATTACTATGGCTTTGGTTTTGACGAGCATTTTTAATTTTAGATTGTAGATTTTAGATTTTAGATTTCTATCCAAAACTAAAAACTGTGACTGTTGCAGAAAACTGCGACTGAATACTAACGAATTATCATTACTTTTTTGACTTTCGTTTCTCCTCCGTCTTCTGCCGAAATAAAAACCATATAAACGCCAGAGGCAACTTTATATTTGCCAAAAGCAGTGGTGTCCCACTCGATTGTTCCGCCTTCCGAAGTTGTTTCGTAAACTAAATTGCCTGCAATATCAGTAATTTTGATATTTGCTTTATCAATTAATCCAGCAACTTTTACTGTTCCATTATAATTTGGACGAACTGGGTTTGGATAAACATATACATTACTCAAATCATCGTTTGCATCTGTTGCTATTCCGTTAAACGAGACTAATCCTTTATTGGTTGCTATAAAAACTTCTCCGGTTTTAGCATTTATCTTGATATCATTTACATAATTGCTCGGCAGCGGAGAATTGTTTATAGTAAAATGATATTTGGTTTCCTGTCCATTTGGCGAAACCATAAAAACTCCAGAATCTGCAGTTCCAATCCATTTATTGTTTGCTCCGTCAACTGCTATTGAAGTAATAAACTGTTCATACAATAATTCCTGCGCCAAATCGTCTTCGGTAATAATGATAGGATTTGCTTTTAATTGATTTTCCGACTGAAAACTGGAGACATTAGACAAAACTCTCAGCCCTTTTGTTGTTCCAATCCAAAGTTGATTTTTTGTGTCTAATGCTAATGTTCTCACATCGGCTATAGGTAGATTGCCAGCATCAACACCAAAAGTCATTTTTTTGAACGTATTAGTGCTTTCATTAAACCCAACGACGCCACTTTTTAGGGTTCCAATCCACTTTACATTATTTCGGTCTATGGCTATACTCGAATAGTTTTCTTCTTCGGCATTGTCTATAATTGAAGTCATGGCATAACTTCCCCATTGTCCATTTGTTTTTAAAACTTTCAGTCCATTTTTAATTCGGCTGTTTGTTACCCAAAGATTTGCAGATTTATCAAATGCTGTTGCATTAATACGAACATCAATATAATTTGGTCCTTCTGTAGTTATAGTTTCTAAACCGCTATTTTTTTCGTTGTATAAAAAATTAGGAACATCGTTTTCAACTTTTACCAGACCAGAAAAGAATGAACTCGCATAAACTTGTTTTTCATTATTTGGATTAACAAGAACTCTTGTAATTGATTTTGCGTCATAAACTTCAGAATACGGGATGTTCAGCCAACCAGAAGCATTATACCTGCTAATTCCGTAATTATCTAAAGGATAAGGATTATACGAAACATCATAGTCGCCGTAAACTGTCCACAAAACACTAGAACCTGCATCTATAGCAAAAATATTATTTCGAACTGGTCCAGCTGGCGTATTATTCTCAAAAGCGGCTACATTATTAAGAGAAGAAGCAAATAGACCTTTTTCTTTTGTTCCAATAAAAATCTGATTTCCAACAGCCGTTGCACAGCTAAAATTTAAAGTATTGTCTAAGACCTGAGAATTTGAAATTTGTCTATTCAACACCATTTGATTATTGTACACATAAACCGTATTGGCAGTTGTAACAAATAAATTATGATTTTTTGCTCTCGTATCGACTGCTGGCTGAGGCAATTGTAAAAACCCGACAAATGTATTTGAATTGAATCTATGAATATATCCAGAATCATTTATTGCGATGAGTTCAGTATCCAAAGTTTCTACGCTAGACCAGTTGCCTCCATTTACAAGCGACCACTGATTGTAATCTATAAGATTAGCACTTGTCTTATCTGCTTTTCTAATGCCACTTGAGGTTGCTGCGAAAATAAATCCGTTAAACAAAGTAGTTTGTTTTACGCTTATTTCAGCTCCGTTGTCACCAATAAAATAAGTATCGCCAAATTGCGAAGTTTTCAAATTGAATTGCACAATCCCAAAATCACAAGAAACATAAACCAATCCATTATCTTCCATAAAGTGATTGATCTTTTTTGTATTTGCGGGCAGTTGTTTGTTAATGATATCAACTACTTTGAGAATACTTCCGTCAATATCATTAATCAAAATCATCAAACCATTTTCGTAGCCGATCAATGTTTTTTTGAATATCTCGCTGTAATAAACCGCAGAAATGGTCTGACCTGAGAGTCCATCAACGGTAGTTGTGGTTTTAAGAATATTTGTTGCTGTATTTTTTGAAAACAATGCATTTTCTGAGGCCGCAAATACGCTTGTAGCCGACTCCGAAATATCTTTTATTTCATTAAACGAAAAATATCCCTGCCAAGACAGTTTGCCCTGCGCTCCGCAAAACTGAATGAGAAGTAAAAAGAAACTGCAGAAAAATACTTTTTTCATCATTTAATGTATTCAATTAAGGCAAATATACTACAAACGAGATTTTATTTAATTTTTAGCACAAATAAAATACCCTCGATATCTTATCCAGACAATCGAGGGTATTTCTTATAGTAGTAAGTAAATCTTAAACAACACCTTGTGCAAGCATCGCATCGGCAACTTTTACAAATCCGGCAATGTTGGCTCCTTTTACGTAGTTCACATATCCGTCTTCTTCAGCACCGTATTTTTTACATTGGTTATGAATTCCAATCATGATTTCTTTCAATCTCAAGTCTACTTCTTCACTTGTCCAGTTTAGACGAATTGAGTTTTGAGTCATTTCTAATCCAGAAGCGGCAACACCACCAGCGTTTGCAGCTTTTCCTGGAGCGAACAACACTTTATTGTCTAAGAAAAGTTTAATAGCATCTAATGTAGAAGGCATATTTGCAGCTTCAGTTACACATAAAACGCCATTGTCGATTAACTTTTGAGCATCTTCCCCATTCAATTCGTTTTGAGTAGCACATGGAATTGCGATATCGACTTTTACTTCCCAAGGACTTTTTCCTTTATGGAAAACAGCATTTGGATATTTCTCTAAATATCTTTCTGCTTTATTATCGCCAGTAGCTCTCATTTCAAGCATATGATCGATTTTTTCTCCAGAAATTCCTTCTTCATCATAAATGTATCCGTCAGGTCCAGAAATCGTAACTACTTTACCTCCTAATTCATTTACTTTTAAAGCTACTCCCCAAGCTACGTTTCCGAATCCTGAAATAGCTACTCTTTTACCTTTAATCTCGTGTCCGATAGTACGAAGCATTTGATCTGTAAAATAAACTACTCCATATCCTGTAGCTTCTGGTCTGATTAATGAACCTCCGTAAGCTAAACCTTTTCCAGTTAAAACTCCTGTAAATTCATTTCTAATTCTTTTATATTGTCCGAACAAATAACCAATTTCTCTTGCTCCAACACCAATATCTCCAGCTGGAACGTCAAGATCTGGACCAATATGACGGCATAACTCTGTCATGAATGACTGGCAGAAACGCATAATTTCTCCATCAGATTTTCCTTCTGGATCAAAATCAGAACCTCCTTTACCTCCACCCATTGGAAGAGTTGTCAAACTGTTCTTGAAAACTTGTTCGAAAGCAAGGAATTTTAAAACTGATAAATTTACTGTATGGTGAAATCTGATTCCTCCTTTATAAGGCCCAATTGCAGAGTTCATTTGAATTCTGAAACCTCTATTGACAATAATTTCTCCTTTATCGTCTACCCATGGAACTCTAAATATTATTGATCTTTCCGGTTCAGCGATTCTTAAAAGGATATTCTTTCCATCATATTTTTTACGCTCAGATATAAACGGAATTACTGTTTCAGCAAATTCTCTAACAGCTTGAAGAAATTCTGGCTCGTTTGGATTTTTTGACTCAATAAGAGCCATAAACTCATTTATTTTTTGTTCCATCTTTGAAATAAATTTTCAGATAATTTAGATTTAATTTTCACTCTTATAAAAATAAGAAACTATGTTTAAGAAAACGTTTTCGTTTTAACTGACAAAGATATAGCAAATAATGATTCGATGTTACATTTTTCACTTTTTTGAATCGATTTGTGTTTTTTGCAAACATTCCAAAAAAAACACATTTTTCATGTAGGTGTTTACATGCAAATCACCTTTCAAAAGTTAGTAAATTAAGTATTTTGTTACTTATTTTTCAATACAGCAATTTAATATTTTGAATCGATTAGGTTTTTTATATATTTGCCGTGATTTGTAAGCCCCTAAAAAATGCCTAAACACCTATTTATCACATTATTTGCCTTCTTCGGCATTTCAACTGCTGTATCAGCACAAGGATTAGCCCAAGAGATCGGAATCTATGCAGGACCAGTAACTTTACAGTCCGATTTTGGAGAAAGAAACAACTTTGATAATAATGTCGGAAACACAGGTTTTGGCATTGGAGTCATGCACTTTATAAACTTTTCTGCCAATAACAATAGAGAAAATTATTTTACAGAACATTTCAAAGTAAGATCTGATCTGTCTTACAGCAGAACTACCCTAAAACACCATGGACAATGGGTGGAACACAAACCTAACGGATTATTTGCAACTCAATTAAGAAACATGCACGCAAGTTCAAGCATAGTAAGTTTGGGCACACAGCTAGAATTTTCTCCTTTTATGAAAATTCACGATTTCGAAAACTCAGTTGGTAGCTTCAGTCCGTATGGAGCTTTTGGGGTTCAAGTGAGCTATTATTCAGCTAAAGTTGGATCTCGTTTAGGCGATATCAAACTTCCTGCTAATACTCCAGGAAAATACTTAACCCCATCTGACGGACGTGCACATGGTTTTTCTACTGAAACTGGCGTAGCTTTAGCTGCTACAGCAGCTGCCGGAGTCCACTATAAACTGACTGACATGAGTGATTTGATGTTTGAAACTCGTTTCCATATGTACAGCTCAGACTGGATCGACGGATTGAACCCTAATAAAGATATTTACAAAGAAAACAAATCTAACGACTGGCAGGTTTGGTTTAACTTTGGATACATCTATTATTTGGAATTCTAAAAAAAATCAAATCCCAAAATATAAAAATCCCAAATTCCAAAGTAATCAAAATTGGAATTTGGGATTTTAGTTTTTATTGGAATTTCTTTTTTTAAGAAAGTGCTTGTTCCAAATCGGCGATTAAATCTTCTGCATCTTCAATACCAACGCTTAATCGAACCAAATCATCAGTAATACCAACTTCTGCTCTTTTATCTGCAGGAATCGATGCGTGCGTCATTAATGCTGGGTGATTTGCCAATGATTCTACTCCACCTAAAGATTCAGCAAGAGTAAATACTTTTAGTTTCTCTAAAAACGCGATAGAATCTTCTTTTTTACCCGATTTAAAATCGAATGACACCATTCCTCCAAAAGCTTTCATTTGTTTTTTAGCAATTTCGTGAAAAGGATGATTCTTTAAACCTGGATAATAAACCGTTTTAATTTTAGGGTGATTGCTTAAATACTCAACCACTTTTTCTCCATTTTCACAATGTCTTTGAACTCTTAAAGCTAAAGTTTTAATTCCTCTTAAAACCAAAAAGCTATCCATTGGTCCAAGAGTTGCTCCAGTTGCAAACTGCTGGAAATGCAATTGATCTCCAAGCGCTACGTCTTTTACAATTAAAGCACCGGCAATTACATCAGAATGTCCGCCTAAATATTTTGTTGCAGAATGCATTACAATATCTGCGCCTAAATCTAAAGGTTTTTGTAAATATGGAGTCGCAAAAGTATTATCTACAGCAAGAAGAATTTTTTTCTCTTGAGTAATTTTAGCTATTTCCTGAATATCTGCCAATTTCATTAGCGGATTGGTTGGCGTTTCTACCCAGATCAGTTTCGTATTTTCGTTGATTAAACTTTTCAATTTTTCGATATTCGTCATATCAACAAAATGAAATTTAATACCTGAATCTTTGTAAACACGAGAAAACATTCTGTATGTTCCTCCGTATAAATCATCCATTGCAATGATTTCGTCTCCAGCTTTAAAAGATCTTAAAACGCAATCTGTCGCGGCAAGACCAGACGAAAATGCCAATCCGCGGGTTCCGTTTTCAATACTTGCCAAAGCGTCTTCTAGAGCAGTACGAGTCGGATTTGAAGCTCTACTATATTCGTAATCTGCCAAAGGTTTTCCTGGGCTTGTTTGCACAAATGTTGAAGTCTGATACACTGGCGGCATTACTGCACCTGTACTTGGATCGTGATGCTGTCCTCCGTGTATTACTTTTGTATTGAATTTCATATAGTTATAAATTTAAATTCCTTAATTCTTTTACAAATTTACCGCTTAATTTATTTTATCGCGACACAACTTCTTACCTTTGTAGATAATTAACACTTTTTGATATGAAAAATTACTTATTTATAATCTTTTTGTGTTTGATTTTTACAAGTTGCAAAAAAGAGCTTTCATTTGAAAATGAAACGTTTGAAGAGAAATCTACTGTCCCGTGCTCAAATGACTGCCCGAAAATCACGATAGAAGTTCCAATTGCTAAAAATATTAAAGTAACATCAGACAGCATTAATAAAAAAGTCTTTGCTGTTATAAAAGAGATTGTATTTTTCGAAGAAGATTCCGTCAAAGTCGATGATTACAAATCGTTGGCAAAATCGTTTATTGCATCATATGAAGAAATGCACCAGAAATTCCCAAATGACACTTTTGGCTGGGAAGCAAAAATTATTGGAAATGTCGAATTTGAATCCGATCAGGTATTAAACCTTAAAATTGATCACTATACTTTTACTGGAGGCGCTCACGGATATCAAGGCTATCGATCATTATTGTTTGATAAAAAAACTGGAAAGGCAATTTTCAACAAACAATTATTTAAAAACGAAAATGAGTTTAAAGCTTTTGCCGAAAAAACTTTTAGAGCAAAATATAAAATTCCAGAAAAAGCCAATATTAATGCTACTGGTTTGATGTTTGAAAATGATAAATTTCAACTGCCTCAAAATATCTTTTATACCTCTGCAGGTTTACTTTTATATTACAACTCGTACGAAGCTGCATCTTACGCAGATGGTCCAAAAGAACTTTTATTCCCATATGAAGAAGTAAAAAAATATTTGAAATATCATTGATTAAG
The DNA here is from genome assembly GCF_000278705.1 of Flavobacterium sp. F52. Classification (NCBI taxonomy): domain Bacteria; kingdom Pseudomonadati; phylum Bacteroidota; class Flavobacteriia; order Flavobacteriales; family Flavobacteriaceae; genus Flavobacterium; species Flavobacterium sp. F52. The sequence continues at coordinate 229,943 of NZ_AKZQ01000025.1, forward strand.
GAGCTAAGTTACTAAGGTTTTATGCCGTTTGTCTAACACAATCTTTGCCGACATACTGGATATAGTGCACCGCAGTGCGTTTCTACAGAAAAAAACTTAGAACCTTAGCGTCTCAGCAACTTAGAACCTTTTTCTACTGAACATCATATTTCATTTTGCGTAAAACCCGTAAAGATTCCTTAAACGAAGTATAAACCTGTTTATAAGGTTTCAAAAGTAATTTGGCGTCTATCAATTTTTGTCTGGCATCTTCGAAACCATTCAAATAGCAAATCATAAAAGTGGAAGGCAAATTCTCCAGATCTTTCATTTCACGATCAGATAATGATATCTCTTTCTCCAGTTTTCTTAGCAGAGCTATATTAGAATTATAAATGTGATGCAACATTTTTCTGTTGAATTCTGGTGGCTGAAAAAGCATTTGACGATCAATTTTATAATATCCGTTATCGAAAAAATGAATCGTTTGCTCTTCAAGCGGATAATAACTCGTTTTATCATTCAACCCCAAAGGAACATATTCTGTGATGGTGAAAGTATCATCATTATAATCGATCGTAACAACGTCTTGTGCCGAATAAAAAAGTTTAATCTGTTCGTTTATCAATTCAATATCGACACGCGACAAATACGTTTTTTCACGAAGTTTTTTTGGAACTCCAGCCCAGCATATTACAAACAACTCTTTAAAAACATGATATTTTGGCGACATATCCTTATGCCTGAAATTCATAAAATCGATAACGCCGTCTAAAGTATATTGAATGCTGTTTCGAGAACTATTTTCAATCCCGATTACCGTTTCTGTATTTTGATTGCTTTTTTCGATTTCCTCGTGTTCTTCTAAAGGAATCGAATTACTGCCGCGTCTTATGAAAATACTGTTGGCCAAAATGGTATGGATTCCTTTTTTAAAGTAAGAGATTTTACTTTTGGGTTTTATGGTGACAAGACCAACTACCTTATCTTTTGGAAGATTGGGAAAAGGGACGTTTTCGTATTGAATTTTCGGCGGATTTTCTAAAAAAGCGTTAACTAGATTCTGAATTCGGCTGTCATCAAAGAAATCATCGCCTACAATTTCATTGTCTTGATCTTCTACTCCAACTACGATATAAGAATTATTGTTCGGATTGGAATTGGATAATGCGCAAATGTGCTTTAAAAACTTTCCTTTTCCTTCTCTGGAATGAAGATTCAATTGCCTTTTCTTATCATAAAAACTGCTTTCGTCATTATGAGCGAGGAGATTTTTAATTAAAAGGCGCTTATTAATCATTTTTCTCAGATTATTTAGACTGACTTAGATTTTTAGACTTCTTAGATTTCAATTATAACCAACTTCGAATCTAAGAAGTCTAAGATAGTCGAAAAATTTTAAGCCAATCTCTTTTTAACAATTGTCGAAGACGCCTGAGCCGTACTCATGACAACCAAATCTGCAATATTTACATGATAAGGTCTTGAAACCACAAAATGAATAATATCGGCAATATCTTCAGCCTGTAATGGATCAAATCCTTTATAAACATTGGCTGCTCTTTCAACGTCACCTTTAAAACGGACTTCGCTGAATTCTGTTGCAACCATTCCTGGATGAATGCCTCCAACTCTAATTCCAAACGGATTCAAATCGATTCGCATTCCTGCTGTAATAGCATCAACAGCATGTTTAGAACCGCAGTATACATTTCCGTTCGGATACACTTCTTTTGCCGCTGTTGAACCAATATTAATGATATGACCAGATTGTCTTTCAACCATCTGCGGAATAATTGCTTTAGAAACGTACAAAAGTCCTTTTACATTAATATCAATCATCGCATCCCAATCATCTAAATCTCCATTTTGAATCGGATCTAAACCATGTGCATTTCCCGCATTATTAATTAAAACGTCGATTGTCGAAAAATCGTTTGGCAAAGAGCCTATTTTTTCTAAAACTTCTTCTTTATTTCGAACGTCAAATGCTAAAGAATGCACTTCTGTAAAAGCAGAAAGTTCTTTTTGAAGTTCTTCTAAACGGTCTGTACGCCTTCCGCAAAGCACAACTTTATAATTATTTCTTGCTAAAATCTGAGCAGTTGCTTTTCCAATTCCGCTTGTAGCACCAGTAATTAAAACTGTTTTTTTCATTGTAAACTATTTATTTTTTTGATACACAATAAAGTAACGTATCAATTTTAGGATTCAATTTTCATGTTTAATACAAACCTAACTATCTTAAGATTTGATTAATTCAACACAAAAATACGGCATAAAAGCACTAAATGAATTTCGATCTGCGTTATTAATTTACTAATTTAAAAAAAAGAGACTTATGAAAACAGTAAACCTCAAATTTAGAATTTTCCTCTTGGCTTCATTATCTGCCCTATTTCTAGCAAGCTGCAGCAGTAGTGATGGTAATGATGGCACACAAACTTCAAAAGTTAGTGTACGAATGACAGATGCACCGGGTGATTATGACCAAGTAAACGTTGAAGTTTTAGACGTTAAAATTAAAAGCAATTCTGAAACTGGCGAAGATGGCTGGGTTAGTATAGGAAACATAAAACCTGGAGTATATAATTTACTAGATTTAACTGGCGGTGTAAATGTGCTTTTAGCAGATAATGAAGTGCCTTCAGGCTATCTAGGTCAAATTAGATTAATTCTTGGAGACAAGAACACTGTTGTTAAAGACGGTGTAACCTATCCTTTAAAAACACCAAGTGCGCAACAATCAGGTTTAAAATTAAAAGTTAACCAAACATTGACAGCTGGTGCAACTTATGACTTTTTATTAGATTTTGATGTAGAGCATTCTGTTGTTGTAGAAGCTGGCGGTTCTGGCAACTTCAATTTACATCCTGTAATCAGAGTATCTACAACTGCAACATCAGGAATAATTAAAGGACTAGTAACGCCTTTCTCTTTCCAATCTTTAGTATCTGTTCAAGTGGGAGACACAACTGTTTCAGCATATACAGATGAATCAGGAGCGTTTCAGCTAAATGGTATTCCAGCGGGAACTTATTCTGTAACCATTACGCCAGATGCTAGTTCTCAATTGCCTGCTTTAGTTGTTCCTAATGTGGTGGTGGTAAACGGACAAATCACAAACATGAACACTCTGGTTTTAAAATAAAAAACTCTAAACCATAAAAAAAACAGCTATTCTAAAACGCAGAATAGCTGTTTTTTTTTATGGTTATTCATTTAAGAATTAAAAATGACTTTTAAATCTGTGAATGTCTTTAATCTGTGAAAAAATATTTTAATTCTTATTTTTCCATTCTTCTAAATTCAACACCATATTGAGTGCTGTCCAAGTTTCTCCATCAACTTCCCTTAAATATTTTTTATCGGGATTTAAAGTAAAGCCAACTTTTTCATAACACTTTTGAGCTCCTATATTAAAATCGAAAACATTCAATTCAATGTTTCTTTCTTTCCTGTTTTCAAAAATATATTCTAACAATAAAGTCACCATTTGCTCGCCAATTCCTTTTCCTCTTTGGTTTTTATCCATAATCAAGATTCGTCCTAATTTTGCAAAACCATCGTAAAAATAAATCTCGCAATGTCCAATAGTGTTTCCATTAGAAACATCTGCAACTCTAAAAGCAATTCTATTTTTATCAGAAAGTGTTTTATCTATTTGGCTTTCCGTTAAGGGAAAAGTGAATTCTGGTCCGCCAAATTGCATTAAATCTTTTGCGTTTTTGACAGAATTAATCAATTCAGAATAATCTTTTTTCTCAAATTTTTCTAGGTTTATCATTTTTCAGAATAGTAAATTAAGGCACATCGTCGCCCATGCTTTCTGTCCAAATAGCAAACCAATCTTCTTTGTCCATTTCTAATTCAACCGCTTTTGATAAAGATTGAATTCGAGCAACGTTAACCGTTCCTGCAATAGGAATAACTTTTGCCGGATGTTTTAAAATCCATGCTAATAAAAGTGTATCTGCTCCTAAATGATATTTTTCTAATAAAGTTGAAAACAGTTTTTTCAAACGGCGTGTCTGTTTGGTATCTTCCCTAAAAACAGTTCCAAGCGGATTCCATGACAATGGACGAATTCCGTTAGTCTGCATATAGTCTAAACTGCCGTCAAGCATTGGCTCGTAATGCGTTGCCGAAAATTGCACTTGATTATAGCTAACTTCTGTTTTCTGGCGAATCAATTCTGTTTGCGAACTGGTAAAGTTTGAAAGACCAAAATCGATAATTTTCCCTTCTCCTTTTAACTTCTCAACTGCTTCTGCAATTTCATCAGCCTGCATTAACGGACTTGGTCTGTGGAGCAAGAAAACATCTACATAATCTGTTTTCAAATTCTTCAAAGAAGTTTCTACAGACTTAATGATATAATCTTTAGAATAATCATAATGTTTAATTTTGTTTTCAGGGCGTTTTTCAGCAATCATCTGAATGCCGCACTTGGTAATTAGTTGTAGTTTTTCACGATCAATTTTACTGGCGTGAAAGGCTTTTCCAAAATCGGCTTCGGTCGTATACGAACCGTAAATATCCGCGTGATCAAAAGTCGTAATTTTGTTTTCGATACTTACCTGTATCATGTTTTCCATTTCTTTGGTTGTAAGGTTTTTATCCCAAACTCCCCAATTCATAGTGCCCGAAATTATAGGCGATAAGACTGTTTTGCTCATAATAATTATGCGTTATTTTTGGTAATAATTATGCTTTAATAAAACATAATCATCAAAGTTCTTAAAAATATAAAAATAGATTCACAATTAGTCCTTAAAATTAGGTCATTGGTCGAAGTTTTAACCATTCTTTAACATCTTACTTCTCAAAAAATATTCAATTTGCACTCTCAAAAATTAGGCGTAAAAATCAAGGTTTTAAAAATATTTATATGGAAGAAAATACAACGACTTTAGACATTAGAGCGATAAATGAAAAAATTGAAAGAGAAAGTGCTTTTATAGACCTTCTTACAATGGAAATGAACAAAGTTATTGTGGGTCAGAAACATATGGTCGAGCGTCTATTGATCGGATTACTTGGACAAGGGCATATTTTATTGGAAGGAGTTCCAGGTCTGGCAAAAACTTTAGCCATCAATACGCTTTCTCAAGCGGTTCAGGGTTCTTTCAGCCGTATCCAGTTTACGCCAGATTTACTGCCTGCCGATGTTATCGGAACCATGATTTACAACATTAAAGCAAACGAATTTTCAATTAAAAAAGGACCGATTTTCGCCAATTTCGTACTTGCCGATGAGATTAACCGTGCTCCAGCAAAAGTTCAATCAGCACTTTTGGAGGCAATGCAAGAGAAACAAGTTACAATTGGAGATTCTACATTCAAATTAGATCGTCCTTTCTTGGTATTGGCAACGCAAAACCCAGTTGAGCAAGAAGGTACTTATGCACTTCCTGAAGCGCAAGTTGACCGTTTCATGCTAAAAACTGTTATTGATTACCCAAAAATTGATGAAGAGCGTTTTGTTATCCGTCAAAACTTAAAAGGATCTTTCGAAAAAGTAAATCCTGTAGTTTCTGTAGATCAGATTTTACGTGCGCAAGAAGCTGTTCGTGAAGTTTATATGGATGAAAAAATCGAAAAATATATCTTGGATATCATTTTTGCTACTCGTTATCCAGAAAAATACAAATTAGCCGATTTAAAACCGCTTATCAGTTTTGGGGCTTCTCCTCGTGGAAGTATCAATTTGGCTAATGCTGCTAAATGTTATGCTTTCATCAAACGTCGCGGTTATGTAATTCCAGAAGACGTTCGTGCAGTTGTTCACGATGTGTTACGCCACAGAGTTGGAATCACTTACGAAGCAGAAGCAGAAAACATTACTTCTGTAGACATTATCAACAAAATCGTTAACGAGATTGAAGTACCTTAAAAAGTTGATGGTTGATAGTTTTTTGTTGATGGTTTATGCGCCATCAACCAACAACCCTAAACCATAAACCAAACAAAAAATGGATACAAAAGAGCTTTTAAAAAAAGTACGGAAAATAGAAATCAAAACGAAAAGACTGAGCAATCACATCTTTTCGGGAGAATACCACTCTTCATTTAAAGGACGAGGAATGACGTTTAGCGAGGTGCGTCAATACCAATACGGAGATGATATTCGTAACATCGATTGGAATGTAACCGCACGCTACAACGAAGCTCACGTTAAAGTATTTGAAGAAGAACGCGAATTAACCATGGTTTTAATGGTCGATATTTCGGGTTCTGAGTCATTTGGTTCTAAAAATCAATTTAAGAAAGACATCGTAACCGAAATTGCGGCAACGATGGCTTTTTCGGCTACACAGAATAATGATAAAATTGGTTTAATACTATTTTCTGACACTGTCGAATTATATATTCCTCCCAAAAAAGGACGTTCGCACGTATTGCGTATCATTCGCGAATTGATTGAATTTGAACCCAAAAGCCATAAAACCGATATTGCTCAGGCATTAAAATTCTTATCTGGAACTCAGAAAAAGAAAGCCATCATTTTTATGATTTCTGATTTCATGTCTGATTCTTACGAACATACTTTAAAAATCGCTTCAAAAAAACATGACATTACAGGTGTTCGTGTGTATGACATTCGCGAAGAAAAAATTCCAAATTTAGGAATGGTAAACATGCTAGATGCTGAAACTGGAAAAATTCAATTGGTTGATACAAGTTCTAAGGCTGTTCGCATGAATTACGAGAAGCATTATCAAGAGAAACTAAATTACTTTAAAGACACTTTTCGTAAGTCTGGAGCAGGAATTGTAAATACCAGAGTAGACGAAAATTACGTTACTAAACTATTAGGCTATTTCAAATCACGATAAATATAATTTTAGATTGCAGATTTTAGATTTTAGATTTTTTAAAATTGAGAATTTAAATTCTGATAAATTAATGCCATTAAGCAATCATTTTAGACTAAAATCTGAAATCCAAATCAAATGAAATTTAAACTTTATATATTTTTATTTTTACTTACTTCTACTGTTTTTGCTCAAAAACAGGTAGAAACTAGTATTGATACCACCAAAAATAAGATTGGTGCTGAGTTCAAGCTTACACTTAAAACGGTTGTGACTTCAACAGCAAAAGTTGAATTTCCGAAACTTAAAAATATTGGTCCGTTAGAAGTTATTCAATCGTATCCGATAGATACGGTAAAGAAAGATGCTACTAATTACGAACTCATAAAAAAATATGGTTTAACACAATTTGATTCTGGACATTATACAATTCCAAGCGTTAAGATTTTAATCGATAAAAAACCTTTTTATAGCGACTCTATTAAAGTTGAAGTTGCCAACGTAAAAGTCGACACTTTACAGCAGAAAATGTATGATATCAAAGATATTACTTCGGCTGATGAAGGAACGGGAAATTGGTGGATGTATGTTTTAATTGCTTTAGCTATTATCGGAATTGGAGTTTTCGTTTATTGGTATGTTAAAAAACGCCAGCTGAAAAAAATCGAAGAGGAAGTTTATAAAACGCCTATCGAAAAAGCGACTAGTTTATTAAATAACCTAGAACAGAAAGAACTCGTTCAAAAAGGTGAAATTAAAGAATACTATAGCGAATTGACTGATATCGCCAGAAATTATATTGAAGAAGCCATTCATATTCCAGCAATGGAAAGCACCACTTCTGAATTGATTCAGGCTATCAGAATAGCATCGACTCAAAAGAAAATGACGCTTACACCAGAAACAGTTGAAAATCTGGAACGCGTTTTACGTCAGGCCGATTTGGTAAAATTTGCGAAATCAAAACCGCTTGATTTTGAAATTACTGAAGATAGAAATAAAATTCAAAAAGTAATTTTGACACTTGACAAAGCTATTCCGACAGAAGTTCCTGAGGATATAGAAGATCAATTATTAAACGAAGCGCAAAGACAAAAACAAATTCAGGCACAGCTTAAAAAACAGCGCAATGCAAGAATTGGTTATGCAGTTGGAGCTGTCATACTTTTATTGTTTGCTACAACAACTTTCTTTATTGTTACCAAAGGCTTCAATTATGTAAAAGACAACATAATTGGTCATCCTTCGAAAGAATTATTGGAAGGCGAATGGGTAAAAAGCGCTTACGGAAATCCAGCTGTTGTTATTGAAACTCCAAAAGTTTTAAAAAGAATGGACGCGCAAAAAGTACTTCCAAAAGAAGCGATGGCACTTATCAAGGAAATGCAGCTTTTTGCATACGGAAGTATGATTGACAATTTCTATGTAACTGTTTCTACATCTAAATTTAAACAGCCAACCGATATAGATTTAAGCAAAACCCTTGAAGGAACTCTTAAAATCATTGAAGCTCAAGGCGGACAAAATATTATTGTAAAACAAGAAGATTTTCAGACAAACGAAGGCATTCAGGGAATAAAAGGTTATGGAACAATGACTGTTTTGAATCCGGCAACCAAAACGAGTACAAAAGCATATTATGAATTGTTACTTTTCAAACAGGATCAAGGTTTACAGCAAATCATGATTTTACATGAAGAAGGCGATACTTATGCAAACGAGATTACAACTCGAATCTTAAATTCTGTTGAACTTCAAAGAGCAAACAACTAATGGGCAAGATCACTTTTTTAAATCCAGAATTTCTTTGGTTGTTTCTATTAATTCCTATTGCGATAATATGGTTTTTCTGGAAACGCAATCAGCAGTCGGCTACCTTAAAAATGAGCTCGACGGCAGGTTTCCAAAAGAGCGAATCGTTTTGGACAAAGTTCAAACCTGCTCTTTACGTTTTTAGAATTTTGGCTTTGAGTTCGCTAATTATAGCATTGGCTCGACCAAGAACAGTAGACATCAGCAACCAGACAAAAACCACAAAAGGAATTGATATTGTCATGGCAATTGACGTTTCTGGTTCTATGCTGGCAAAAGATTTAAAGCCAAACCGTATGGAAGCTTTAAAAAGAGTTGCTGCAGATTTCGTTGAAGAAAGACCAAATGATAGAATCGGATTGGTTTTGTATGCTTCTGAAGCATATACCAAAACTCCAGTTACAAGTGACAAGGCAATTGTTCTTGAGGCCATAAAAGGCATTAAATATGATAATGTTTTGCAAGACGGAACAGGAATTGGAATGGGATTGGCAACAGCTGTAAATCGTCTGAAAGACAGTAAAGCAAAAAGCCGCGTTATCATTTTGCTTACCGATGGTGTTAATAATGCTGGTTTTATTGAACCAGAAACAGCATCTGATATTGCAAAACAATACGGAATTAAAGTCTACACAATTGGTCTTGGAACAAACGGAATGGCAGAATCTCCATACGCATACGCTCCAAATGGCGGTTTCTTATTCAAAATGCAGAAAGTTGAAATCGATGAAAAGCTAATGAGAAGCATCGCCAGAAAAACTGATGGAACTTATTTTAGAGCAACAAGCAATGCTAAATTAGCAGAAATATATAACTCAATCAATAAACTGGAAACGACAGAAATTCAGGAATTGAAATTCTACGATTATGACGAAAAATACAGGTTTTTTGTTTTATTTGCAGGCTTTTTATTATTGCTAGAAGTTGGATTAAGAAATACGGTTTACAGAAGCTTTATTTAATATTTTAGTCGCAGTCACAGTTTACAGTTAATAGCTGAAAACTGCGACCGAAAACTGCGGCTGAGAACTAGAATTAAAAAATGGAATTAGACGAAAAAAAATATTTATATCTCTTAATACTAATCCCGATTGTGGTGTGTATTTTTCTTTTCAACATGTATTGGAAAAGAAGAACACAGCGCGAATTTGGTGATTTGGAAATGGTAAAAAGATTGAGTCCTGAAAAATCAGTTTTTAAACCTGTTTTAAAAATCGTAGTGATTCTTCTGGCACTTACTTGCTTGATTATCGGTTTGGTAAATCCGAAAATCGGAACCAAAATGGAAACCGTAAAACGAGAAGGTATTGATATTGTTTTCGCTGTCGACGTTTCTAAAAGTATGCTGGCAGAAGACGTTGTTCCTAGCCGTTTAGAAAAAAGTAAACAGCTGGTTTCTCAAATTATTAATAATTTAGGAAGTGACAGAATCGGAATCGTTGCTTACGCAGGAAGCGCATTCCCTGTTTTGCCAATTACATCAGATTACAGCGTTGCAAAAATGTTTTTACAAAGCATGAGTCCAGGAATGGTTTCATCTCAAGGAACATCTTTGGACGAAGCGATTAAATTGTCTTCGACTTATTTTGATGAAAAAAGCAAAACCAGCAAATTATTAATCCTAATCTCTGACGGTGAAGATCATTCTGAAGGTGCAGCAGCTGCGGCTGAAGAAGCCAATAAATTGGGAATGAAAATTATCACAATTGGTGTAGGGACAGAAAAAGGAGGAACCATTCCGTTAAAAGAAAATGGCGTTGTAAGAGGCTATCAGAAAGATCTAAACGGAGAAACTGTAATAACCAAATTAAATCAAGAAGGTTTAAAAACAATTGCAAAAGCAACAAAAGGCGGTTACGTTTATGGCGGAAGCACAAAAGAGGTTTTAGAATATGTAAAAAATGCTTTAAACAATATTCAAAAAACTGAATTTGAAGCTACACAAATGGCAGAATTTCAATCGCAGTTTCAATGGTTTATCGGATTTGCATTTTTATTGCTTTTCCTAGACATTTTCTTATTAGAAAGAAAAACAAGCTGGATCAAAGAATTGGATTTATTTAATGAAAAGAAATAAAAAAGTCAGCCACTAATTACTCGAATTTACACGAATAACAATTATTTAATTTGTGAAATTCAAAAATAATGATAAAAAAAATTAGTGCCAATTAGCGAAATTCGTGGCGAAAAAAAATAAAACTAGAATGAAAAATTTACTTCTTTATATTTTACTAACGGTTTCTTTTGCAGTTTCTGCTCAAGAAAAAGACAAAACATTGCCTACTGGGAATGAAGAATATAAACAGAATAAATTTACTGATGCTGAGGCAAACTATAGAATTTCGGAATCAAAATTTCCTAAAAAATCAGCAGCGGCCTATAATTTAGGAAATACCATTTACAGACAAAATCAGATTTCGGAAGCTAAATACGCTTACGCGAAAGCAATAAAAAATGCTAAAACAAGACCTGAAAAACACAAGGCATACCATAATCTTGGAAATACTTTCATGAAAGAGAAAGATTATACTCAGGCAGTTGAAGCATACAAACAAGCACTTCGTAATGACCCAACCGATGAAGAAACACGTTACAACTACGCTTACGCTAAACAAAAACTAAAAGAAAATCCTCCGAAAAACGATCAGAACAAGGATAAAAACAAGGACAAAGATAAGAATAAGGATAAAAATAAAGACAAGAACAAAGACAACAACAAAGACAAAGACAAGGATAAAGATAAGAAAGACGACAAAGGCGATCAGGACAAAGACAAAAAAGACGGTAAAAATGATCCTAAGCAAGATGATAAATCTGACAACCAAGGACAGCCAAAACCACAGCCTGGAGGAATATCAAAAGAGCGTGTTCAGAATTTATTAGATGCGGTAAATAATGAAGAAAAGAAAATTCAGGACAAAGTAAATGCTCAGAAAGTAAAAGCAAATCCTAAGAAAACAGAAAAAGACTGGTAGGATTTTGAGTTTAATCGTTTAATTGTTTATTTGTTTAATCAGATATACAGTTAAACGATTAACGGTTAAACAGTTTAACAGCTAAATAAACAACGACTAAAACAAGGAATGAAAAGATATTTAATTCTATTTCTACTCACTTTTCAAGGATTGATGGCTCAGGTGCAATTTGAAGCCAGAGTCAGCAAGAACACACTTGGACTAAACGAAAGACTTCGCATTGATTTCATTATGAATGTTGACGGAGATAATTTCGAACAGCCTTCTTTTGATGGATTTAAAATGGTTGCGGGACCAAGCCAGCAGATTAGCCAGTCTTGGATTAATGGCCGAAGCTCTTTTCAAAAAATATATTCTTATATCATACAGCCTGAGCGAAAAGGATCAATTACAATCAAACAGGCTGCAATAGAATTTAATGGTCAGATTTACAAAACAAATCCAATAAAAGTTACTGTAACCAATGCAGTTGCTCAGGAAAGAGATCCAAATGATAGACCACAAGGATCTGGAAATGAATTGCTCAATCTAGTTGCCGAAATCTCAAAAACAAATCCTTACCTAAACGAACCGATTACAGTCGTTTATAAATTGTATTTTAATAATATTGGCGTTACCGGTTTTAAAGAACTGGCAAAACCGAAATACAATGATTTCTGGAATCAGAACATTGATATCAAACAACTTTCTGTACAACAAGGATCTTATCAAGGGCAGCAAGCTTATTATGTAATCTTGAAAAAAGTGATTTTATATCCGCAGAAATCAGGAAGGCTTACTATCGAGCCTCTTTCTCTAGATATTGGTGTACAATTGCCAACAAATCGCCGTGATATGTTTGGTCAAATGATCATTACAGAAGACAATAAAGTAGTTTCTGCTGGAGCAAAAACAATTAATGTAAGGCCACTTCCTGAAAGCAGCAAACCAGAAGGATTTACTGGTGCTGTTGGAAAATTTAATTTTACTGTTACTCCATCAAAAACAACACTTAAAAATGGCGAAGGTTTAGACTTAATCGTAAGCGCTCAGGGAACTGGAAACATGAAGTTATTTACTCTTCCAAAACCAGTTGTTCCAAACGCATTAGAGATGTACGATCCTGTTCATGATGAGCAAGTAACTACTTCGTTGAATGGAATGTCTGGAAGAATTACAGACAAATACACGATTGTACCTCAATACAGGGGAAAATATGCAATAAAACCAATGCAGTTTTCGTATTTTGATTTGAGTACTGGCACTTATAAAACCATAACTTCAAAAGAAATTATGATTGATGTTTTGGACGGACCAACACCTGCAGAAGCAAATACAGGAGCGACAGCTAAAAATGTTGTGGCCAAAGCAGATGAATTCAAGAACATTAAATCTAAAACAGCATTAATTCCGATTGAGAAAAAAGATTTTTATGACTCAAATCTGTATTTAGGATTATTGTTTGCTCCATTTATCATTATTCCGATTATCATTTTAGCTAGAAAGAAAAAAGAAGCTATGGATAATGATGTTACTGGAAACAGAATTAGAATGAACAATAAGCTTGCTAAGAAATATTTATCACAAGCCAAGAAACATCTTAACAATAAAGAGCCTTTCTATATCGCATTAGAAAAAGCAATGCACAATTTCTTGAAGGCAAAATTGCATATCGAAACTTCAGAAATGAGCAAAGACAATATTAGAGAATTGCTATTGTCTAGAAATGCAAATGCAGAAACGGTTCAGAATTTTATTGCTTTGACTGAAAACTGCGAATTTGCACGTTATGCACCAGCATCGAGCGCTTCGATTCAGCAGGATTATGATAAGGCCGTTATGATTATTTCTGAATTAGAAAAACAGATTGTTTAAACGTAATAAAACAAACCTAACAGGTTTTAAAAACCTGTTAGGTTTAAACAAAATAAGATGAAAAACATACTATATCTCTTTTTATTCATCTCGCAGGTTTTCTTTGCGCAGGGTCACTTTGAATCGGCTAATGCTTTGTACCAAAAAGGGCAATATAAAGAAGCGGCACAGGTTTATGAGAACATTATAAAAGAAGATAAACTGCAATCTGCCGAATTGTATTTCAATTTAGGAAATTGTTATTACAAACTAAATCAGGTTGCGCCTTCGATTTATAATTATGAGAAAGCTTTGGTTCTTAAACCAAACGATCCAGAGACTTTAAACAATCTAAAATTTGCCAAAAAACTGACTATCGATGAAATCAAAGAAGTTCCTAAAGTAGGTTTTGCAAAACTGATCCAGAACTTTACTTCTATTTTTGATTATAATACTTGGGCTAAGATTTCTGTTGCGCTTGGCTTTGTATTTTTATTGAGTTTTATTGGGTATTACTTTTCAAATGCCACACTCGCAAAAAGAATTTATTTTGTTGGAATGTTTATTATTCTCGTTGCATTTGCGTTAAGCATTTTGGCTGGAATGTCTGAAAAAAGTCATTTTGAAAACGATCGTGTTGCTATTGTATTTTCTGAGTTAAGCCAAGTTCGACGCGAACCTCAAAAATCTTCAAATGGTATTATCCTATTGCATGAAGGAGCAAAAGTTTATGTGTTAGAAAGTATTGCAGGCTGGAAAAAAATCGAATTGACAGACGGAACTCAAGGCTGGATAGATTCTTCAACTATTAAAGAAGTAAAATAAAGTTTTAAAATATTTAAATATAAAAATCCCAAATTCCAATTTTAAGTTGGAGTTTGGAATTTTTCTTTTTTCGAATTTTAAATTAATTCACCGCATCGACCAATCGTACAAACTCAGATCTATAGCCATCTTCGTCATTTGATAAACCAGATTTTGCCAATCTTTTAATATCCGAACTTGAACTGCTGGCAATATATTTGGAATCTCTGAGTTTTAATCCGAACCAAGAAACGGCAGTTGTAAATTTGAAATCTGCAGAACTGTTTTCCAAGTCTGTTTTCTTATCTGCAATTATATTTACGATTTCAATGCTTTTGTTGCCATCAGGTTTTTTATATCTAAATTTTACTGTAGCCAATTCATCGTTATGGTTTTCAGCTACTTTTGGCGTTTTAGTATATTTTAAATCTGAAGGGACATAATCACTCTCTACACCAACTGGAACTATTTCATACAAAGCCGTAACCGAATGTCCGCTACCTAATTCGCCCGCATCAATTTTATCATTTTTAAAATCTTCTGCATTCAGTTTTCGGTTTTCATAACCAATCAATCGGTATGCTTGAACATGATTTGGATTAAACTCAATTTGGATTTTTACATCTTTTGCGATAGCAAACATAGAACCTTTAAATTCTTTTCCAAGAAAACGATTCGCTTCCTGAATGTTATCGATATAAGCATAATTTCCATTTCCTTTGTCGGCCAAGATTTCCATTTTACTGTCTTTGTAATTCCCCATCCCAAATCCTAAAACGGTTAAGAAAACTCCAGATTCTCTTTTCTGTTCAATCAATTTCAGCATATCATCATCAGAAGAAGCACCAACATTAAAATCTCCATCAGTGGCTATCACTACTCTATTATTACCTTCTTTAATAAAATTCTGTTGTGCGAGTTTATACGCCAATTCGATTCCTTCTCCTCCTGCCGTGCTTCCACCTGCGTGCAAATCGTCAAAAGCATCCATAATTTCATCTTTATTATCACCAGAAGTTGGCTCTAAAACTACTCCCGCAGATCCTGCATAAACGACAATTGAAACTTTATCGATACTTCGAAGTTCTTTCACCAAAATTTTCATAGATTCTTTCAGCAAAGGCAGTTTATTTGGTTCATCCATCGAACCCGAAACATCCACTAGAAAAACTAAATTAGTTGCTGGTAAATTTGCCATTGGAACATCTTTTCCCTGCAAACCAATCTTTAGCAGTCGACTGTTTTTATTCCACGGACAATCGCTGTATTCTGTATTTATAGAAAACGGATGCTGACCATCTGGCTGCGGATATTTGTATTTAAAAAAGTTGATCATTTCTTCAACACGAACAGCATCTTTTGGAACTTTCTGCCCTTCGTTAATAAATCTGCGGATATTAGTATACGATGCGTTATCAACATCGATAGAAAAAGTAGAAAGTGGTTCTTTCAGCGGAGATTCAAACGGATTTTCTTCTAATGCCGCATAACTTTCTGTATTGGTTTCAGGAATATAATTTTCCTCTTCAATTAAATCGGTCGTAGCTGCAACTGCAGTAGAATCTGCGGTTTCCACAGTCTCATAATCAGCTTTCTTACAGCCGAAAATAGTAAGTACAAGGAATGCCATCATAAAGAAATTAAGATTTCTCATAAAGTAAGTTTTAAAAAATTAATAAAAGGTTATAGGCTTCAAATAAGGACTAGCATTCCGGATTTACTAGAGGCGATTATTTGCAATTTTTCGAGTATCAAAATCGTGCCAAATTTTTTACAAATATTTTTCTTACGTGAAAATAAAATGAGAAACCCTTGTTTTTAAAGGGATTTCGTGTGGAATATTTTTTTGAATGTGAAGATTTTTTTGCCACAGATTAAAGGATTAAAAAGGATTAATCTTTTGGAATCATTTTAATCTGTGGCATTAAATTTTGAACGTCCCGTGGTGAAATTAAAATATATAAATTTTCTCTGGCGTAACGCAATAATCCAATTTAATATCCGATTCAAAAACGTCATCAATTTGGTTTACCGATTCAAAAAAAGAAAGTCCAATTTTTATGGTTTCGGTTTTGCATTCGGCAAGAAATTTATCGTAAAAACCCTTTCCATAACCAATTCGGTTTCCATAAACATCAAAAGCCAAAAGTGGCACAAAAACAACTTCAACTTTTGAAGATGGAACTTCAATTCCGTCAATGGGTTCAGGAATATTGTATTCGTTCTTTTTGATTTTAGTATTATCTGTTAAAAGAAAATGTGTCATTTTTCTGGTTTCAAAATCACTTTTCGAAATCAAGACTTCTTTGTCTTTTCCAGAAAGCAAGTGCAGAATATATTCGGTATTTACTTCTTTATGCTCTTCAATCGGAAGAAAAACATGATAATACGTTTTATTCCAGATCGGCATTTGAATTAATTGATTGGCAATTGCAAGGCTCTTCTCTTCTATTTCATCAAAAGAAAGTGCTTTACGAAGATTTTTATATTCTATGCGAAGTTCTTTTTTACTCGTCGGCATTATCGTCTGGGGTTTTAGATAAATGATAAATGGCATCGCCCTCATAAACAATTGGCGAATGATTGGCATTGATTACATAACCATCATGCGGTGCTTTTACTTTTTGCTCAAACTTCCCAAACGGATCTGTAATAATGGCTAAGATAGTTCCTTTGGTTACAAATTTTCCAACCAAATTAAAATCATGAAGTAGTCCAGAACATTTTGCACGTAACCAAACCGATTGTTTAATATAAATTGAAGGAGTTAATGCGGGCTCCATAATTTGTTTAGAATCCAACATTCCTAAATAGTGAAGCAAACGTTTGGTTCCTAATACGCCTTGGTTTGCAATTTCGTTATTGATGTCTAGTGATTTTCCGCCTTCAAAAAGCAGCATTTTTACATTGGCACTCTCAGAAGTTTTCCTAAAAGAGCCATTTATATTTTTAGAATACAGCGTAAATGGCGCATTAAAAATATCAGCTAGAACCTTCAGTTCAGGATTATTTTCGGTAATTCTAATCTGCGGCGCATTAAAACGGCTTGCTCCGCCCGCATGGAAATCGACCGCATAATCTAAAATCGGTAAAATCTCTTCGACAATATGATAGGCAAATCGGCTGGCAAGCGAACCTTTTTTACTTCCGGGAAAAACACGATTCAAGTCACGCCCGTCTGGAAATTCTCTTGATTTGTTGACAAAACCGTACATATTGATTACCGGAATACAGATTATTGTACCGCAAGCCGGTCTGTTTATTTTTTTACTAATGATCTGACGAACAATTTCGACACCGTTAATTTCGTCACCATGTATTCCTGCAGAAAACAATATTGTTGGGCCTTCATGTTTAGAACGGCGCACAATTACAGGAATATTCAACTTAGTTGTAGTATGAAGCCGAGCAATTTCGACATTTATGGTTCTATGTTCTCCTGGCAAAATCGATTCGCCAAAAATGACCAATGGAGCACTATTTTTCATGTGAATTATAAAATCTAAATATAGAAATTATTCTTTTGATTTTGTAAATTTGAAACTAATTCAATGTTAAGCTTGTTTCAGAAATCGGAATGGTTTTTGAAAAGCTTTTCGAACATCTTCAGAAACAGAATAGAATGCAAAAACCGTCCTTAGATCTTCAAATTTTAACCTTGCCTGATAATCCGGGCGTATATCAATATTATGATAAAGACGGGAAAATCTTGTATGTCGGAAAAGCTAAAAATTTAAAAAAAAGGGTTTCCTCCTATTTCAATAAAATTCACGATACTGCCAAAACGAACGTATTGGTAAAAAAAATCGTGACTATAAAACATATCGTAGTTCCAACGGAAACCGATGCGCTTTTATTAGAAAACAATTTAATTAAAACGCTTCAGCCGAGATACAACGTTTTATTACGAGATGATAAAACGTATCCGTGGATTTGCATCAAAAAAGAACCATTTTCTAGAATATTTTCTACTCGAAGAATGGTTAAAGACGGCTCTGAATATTTTGGCCCATACACTAATTTCAAAACTGTACATACGATTTTAGATTTAATCAAAGAATTGTATCCGCTTAGAACTTGCAACTACGATTTGAGCGAATCGAATATTAATTCTGGAAAATTTAAAGTTTGTTTAGAATATCACATTGGCAATTGCAAAGGCCCTTGCGAAGGTTTGGAACCTTTGGAAGAATACCAAAAACAAGTCAATGCGATTCGAGAAATCCTGAAAGGAAACTTCAAAGAAAGTTTAAAAGATTTCAAGAAACTGATGAACAACTATGCGCAGAACTTGCAGTTTGAAGAAGCGCAGAAAATTAAAGAAAAGATTGAAGTTTTGGAAAATTATCAATCCAGATCTACTATTATAAATCCGAAGATCACCAATATCGATGTTTTCTCGATTGTTTCTGACGAAAGTGCCGCTTATGTCAATTTCCTTCAGATTTCGCATGGTTCTATTATTCGTTCGCACACTTTAGAGATGAAGAAAAAACTCGATGAAAGCGATGAAGAATTACTGGAATTGGCAATTGTAGAACTTCGTGAGCGTTTTCAATTATTATCCAAAGAAATTATTGTTCCTTTTGAATTGGATTTAGGCGAAAATATCAAGACAACTGTTCCACAACTTGGGGATAAAAAACAGATTCTGGATTTGTCGATTCGAAATGCCAAATTCTATCGCATCGAACAATTAAAACAATTGCAGATTGTAGATCCAGATCGTCACGTAAACCGAATTATGGCGCAGATGCAGAAAGATTTGCGTCTTCCGTCTGAACCAAGACATATAGAATGTTTTGATAACTCGAATATTCAGGGAACAAATCCAGTTGCGGCTTGCGTCGTTTTTAAAGACGGAAAACCGAGCAAAAAAGATTATCGCCATTTTAATGTCAAAACCGTTGAAGGGCCAAACGACTTTGCTTCTATGACCGAAATAGTGTATCGCCGCTACAAAAGAGTATTAGAAGAAAACGAACCTTTGCCACAATTGATAATAATTGACGGTGGAAAAGGCCAGCTTTCAGCAGCATTAAAAAGTATTGACGATTTAGGCTTACGCGGAAAAGTAGCCATTATCGGAATCGCAAAACGTCTGGAAGAACTTTTCTATCCTGGCGATTCAATTCCGTTATATTTGGACAAAAAATCAGAAACATTAAAAGTTATTCAGCATTTAAGAAATGAGGCGCATAGATTCGGGATTACATTTCATAGAGACAAAAGAAGCAAATCGGCCCTTAATTCTTCTGTTGAAAGTATTCCAGGAATCGGTGAAAAAACCATGACTACATTAATACAACATTTCAAAAGTGTTAAAAGATTGAAATTAGCTACAGAAAAAGAAATTTCAGCCGTTGTAGGTGTTTCTAAAGCCAAAAAAATTGTCGACTTTTACAAAACCAACTAGAGTTTTTATGCGTTCATTCCAACTGTACATTTCAAAAAATTGGTTCAAAGGAGTTTCCTCGCGCGCATTCTCATTTGTTGTATTGCTGTTATTTTTGTTTTCGCAAGAAGCTTTTTCACAGGAAATTAAAAAAGACAGTGTTAAAAGACCCAAAATTGGCTTGGTTTTAAGCGGCGGCGGAGCCAAAGGTTTTGCTCATATCGGAGTTTTAAAAGTTTTGGAAGAAGCCGGAATCAAAATTGATTATATTGGCGGAACCAGTATGGGTTCTGTAATCGGCGGACTTTATGCTTCTGGTTACAACGCTTCACAGATTGATTCGATTTTTAAAAAAACCAATTTTGACGAATTAATTAACGATTACATTCCACGTTCATCCAAAAACTTTTATGGCAAAAAGAATGACGAATTATATGCCGTTGTTTTGCCATTTAGTAATTTCAGAATCGGCATTCCTGAAGCTCTTTCAAAAGGAATGTACAATTATAATTTATTGAGTAGTCTAACTAGAAACGTACGCCACGTTCGTGATTTCAACAAACTGCCTACTCCCTTTCTATGTATAGGAACTAATATTGAAACAGGCGAAGAAGTTTTATTAAACAAAGGAAATCTTGTTCAGGCTATGATGGCAAGCGCTGCTTTTCCTTCTTTATTTACTCCAGTAGAAATTGACGGAAATCTTCTTGTTGATGGCGGTGTTGTAAACAATTACCCTATACAAGAAGTTCGCAATCTTGGTGCAGATATTATTATTGGTGTCGACGTTCAGGACGATTTGCTGAAAAGAAAAAACCTGAAAAATGCCACGAGAATTTTGGTTCAGATTACCAATCTGCAATCCATCGAAAAAATGAAAAGTAAGGTAAAAGACACCGATGTTTACATCAAACCTGATATTCGCGATTTTGGTGTTATTTCATTTGACCGAGGAGAAGAAATTATCAGAAAAGGAGAAGAAGCGGCTTTTGCGGTTTATGAAAAACTCAAAACATTGACAGACGAAAACAACTTTTATAAAAAACCAAAATTAAAAGTTGCAACAGATACGCTTCATATTCAAGACATAAATACTGATAAATTAGAAAATTATACCAAAGAATATATTCGCGGCAAACTTCGTTTCAAGCCAGGAAGCACTATAACTTACGACGGTCTTAAAGCTGGAATTAACAACTTAAATGCTACACAAAACTTTAGCACAATCTCCTATTGCCTTCAGCCAAATGGCGACAAAGACAATTTGGATTTGGTTTTAAGAGAAAATCCAACTCAGACGTATCTAAAACTTGGACTTCATTATGATGGACTTTACAAAAGTGCTGTTTTATTAAATCTTACTCATAAAAAGACTTTCTTAAAAAATGATGTTACTTCTCTGGATATCATTCTTGGTGATAATTTCAGATATGATTTTAACTATTATGTCGAAAATGGCTTTAACATCAGTTTTGGTTTCCGTTCTAGATTGAATCAATTTAACCGAAATGTAACTACCAGTTTAAGTGGCGTTCTGAAAGAAACACCAAATGTCAATCTCATTAATGTTGACTTTATGGACATAAGCAATCAGGCTTATTTTCAGACTATTTTTGTGCAGAAATTTTTAATGGGCGGTGGTTTAGAATATAAATATCTAAAAATCAATTCGCCTACGCTTGCCAATGAAGATAACATAATTGAGAAAAGCAATTATTTTAGCGCTTTTGCTTATTTAAAATACGATTCGTTAGATGAAAAATATTACCCAAGCTCTGGATTATATTTTTCGACAGATGTGCAGACCTATATGGCATCATCGGATTATACCAAACAATTTAAACCTTTTTCCATTGCAAAAGCCGAGGTTTCAATTGTGAGACCGTTATTCAGAAAAGCAACCATAAAATTCGGAGCCGATGCTGGATTTAATATTGGTAGCGACAGTGTTCCGTTTTTTGATTTTATTTTGGGAGGGTATGGCTACAACAAAATAAATAACTTCAATTATTTCTACGGATATGATTTTCTAAGTATTGCCGGCAATAGTTACATTAAATCTGATATCAATATTGATTATGAAATCTTCAAAAAAAACCATATCAATGTATCAGCTAATTTTGCCAACTTAGGAGATGATATTTTCTCTTCTGTTGATTGGGTTTCTATGCCAAAATATACGGGATACGCAATTGGTTATGGTTTAGAAACCATAATTGGACCAATTGAAGTAAAACAATCTTGGTCTCCAGAAATGTCAAAAAGCTTTACGTGGTTTAGTATCGGTTTTCAATTTTAGTACTATAATCGAGAATACTTCAATAAATTCTGCCTATTTTTTTACATCATAAAATTTAAATCAAAAAAATTAAGTTATTTTATAGTTATAAATAATATAATTTTTATTTTTACTCCGAAAAAATTACGACATTTGTTATAATGAAAACAAATTGGACAGGTTTATTAGAGTATCTTCAATTCCTCATCAAGAGAAATCCTGAGTAATGGCTCTATCGAATTGAAATAATCAGTCAATATCAAAAATTGAACTGGTTGTTTATCTCTGCAATTCAAATTTTCGAATTATCTAATTTTACTAATTATCTAATTGAAAAAGCCATGCCACTATATCATAAACTTGGGGATTTTCCTCAAAAGCGACACACCCAATTCGAAAAGCCAAATGGAGGTTTTTATTACGAACAATTGTTTGGAACCGAAGGTTTTCATGGACATTCGTCGCTATCATATCACGTACACAGACCAACACAGGTTAAAGAAATTTTAAACTCTTATTCGGTTGAACCTAAAATTGCAATCGGAAAAAATATAAAATCACTTCTTTTTAAAGGTTTTGAATTGAAACCTGAGAATGATTTTCTAGACAGCCGAAAAGCTATGTTGGTCAATAAAGACTGCATCATAGGTTTGGCTGCGCCAAAAGAATCACTTCGAAATTATTTCTACAAAAATGCCGACGCTGATGAAATGCTTTTCATCCACAGAGGGAAAGGAAAATTAAGAACCATGTTAGGAAATATTCCGTTTGAATATGGTGATTATTTAATTATTCCACGCGGCATTATTTATCAAATCGAATTCGAAACAGAAGATAACCGATTATTTTACGTAGAATCTTATTCTCCTTTTTATACTCCCAAACGTTATAAAAACCAATCTGGCCAGCATTTAGAACATTCTCCATTTTGCGAGCGTGATTTTATTCTGCCAAGCGAATTGGAAACACATGACGAAAAAGGTGATTTTTTAATTAAAATCAAAAAAGAAGGAATGATTCACGAAGTGGTTTATGCCACACATCCGTTTGACGTTGTAGGCTGGGACGGCTACAATTTCCCATACGGATTTTCAATTCACAATTTCGAGCCTATAACGGGACGTGTTCACCAACCGCCACCAGTACATCAAACTTTTGAAACAGCAGCTTTCGTTGTTTGTTCATTCTGCCCTAGACTTTACGATTATCACCCAAAAGCGATTCCAGCACCATACAATCATAGCAATATAGATTCTGACGAAGTCCTATATTATGTTGATGGTGATTTTATGAGCCGTAATAATATTGAGCAAGGTCATATCACTTTACACCCAAAAGGAATTCCACACGGTCCAGCGCCTGGCGCAATGGAACGCAGTATTGGTCACAAAGAAACTCAAGAATTAGCCGTTATGGTGGATACTTTCCGTCCGTTAATGGTTACTGAAGAAGCTATGGGATTAGATGACGGGAAATATTACAAATCTTGGACGGAGTAACTAATCGAGTTTAACCGCAAAGTTCGCAAAGGATTTTTCGCAAAGTTCACAA
Organism: Flavobacterium sp. F52; assembly: GCF_000278705.1. NCBI lineage: Bacteria > Pseudomonadati > Bacteroidota > Flavobacteriia > Flavobacteriales > Flavobacteriaceae > Flavobacterium > Flavobacterium sp. F52. The sequence continues at coordinate 253,388 of NZ_AKZQ01000025.1, forward strand.
AGATTCTAAGTAAGTTTTACCAAACCAAGTTCGCAAAGCTTTGCGTTCTTAGCGATTTTATAAAATCTAAATCAAAAAAATCTTTGCGCTCTTTGCGGTAAAAAAAATCAAACACAACAGTAACACTTCGGTTTTCGATCAATTAAACGATTAACCGATTAAACAAATAAACAAAATGAGCAAAGAAGTAAAATCAGTAGAATACGGATTAGAGAAAATATTTGAAGGAGCGCAAGATTTCCTTCCATTATTAGGAACAGATTATGTAGAGTTTTATGTAGGGAATGCAAAACAAGCGGCACATTATTATAAATCTGCATTTGGATACCAGTCATTGGCTTACGCCGGATTAGAAACTGGAGTAAGAGACAGAGCATCTTATGTTTTAAAACAAGACAAAATCAGAATTGTTTTAACAACGCCATTAACAGCGGATTCTCCAATTAACGAACATTTGAAAAAACATGGTGACGGAGTAAAAGTTGCTGCCCTTTGGGTTGAAGATGCAACAAAATCTTACGAAGAAACTATGAAACGTGGTGCTCGCTCTTTCATGGAACCAACAGTAGAAGAAGATGAATTTGGTCAAGTGGTACGTTCTGGAATTTACACTTACGGAGAAACCGTTCACATTTTCGTTGAAAGAAAAAATTACAACGGAGTTTTCCTTCCTGGTTATAGAGAATGGAAATCTGACTTTAATCCAGAACCAACAGGATTAAAATACATCGACCACATGGTGGGAAATGTAGGTTGGAATGAAATGAATACTTGGGTAAAATTCTACGAAGAAGTTATGGGATTTGTGAATTTCTTATCTTTTGACGACAAACAAATCACCACAGAATATTCTGCATTGATGAGTAAAGTTATGTCAAACGGAAATGGGAGAATTAAATTCCCAATCAACGAACCAGCAGAAGGAAAGAAAAAATCTCAAATTGAAGAGTATTTAGATTTCTACGGTGGACCTGGAATTCAGCACATTGCCATTGCTACAGACGATATCATCAAAACAGTATCACAACTGAGAGCACGCGGCGTTGAGTTTTTATCGGCCCCTCCTCATACTTATTATGAAGCAATCCCAGAAAGATTAGGTGTTCATATGGATATGATGAAAGAAGATTTAAATGAAATCGAAAAATTGGCGATCATGGTTGATGCCGATGAAGATGGTTACTTATTACAGATTTTTACCAAGCCAGTTCAAGACAGACCTACACTTTTCTTCGAAATTATCCAGAGAATGGGTGCAAAAGGATTTGGTGCAGGTAACTTTAAAGCTCTGTTTGAGTCAATTGAGAGAGAACAAGAATTGAGAGGAACTTTGTAAAAACGCATTTTTTTTGCATTTAAACGCGGATTTCTCTAAAAAACGATGCTTTTTTTGCAAATGTTATGTTAAACTTGACTTTGGCTATTTGAAATCTGAACTTTCTATCTATCTTTGCACTCGCAAATCAGGAAGGGGTGGTTTCCTTCCGAATTGATATAAATTTCATAATTTATAGTTTTTTGGTTAGTTAATAGCATAAAAACTCAGTCATCTTTGACTGAGTTTTTTTGTTTTGGTACATTTGGAATAGAATTTGCATTTGTCTACCTTTATAATAAAACGTAAAGAATGTACTATGAAAAAGCTCATCCTCACTATATTATCACTAACAATACTGTCTTTCGCGCCTCAAAAAGAAGACGCTTTCGATACTGGAGAATATTTTAAATTTAGAATACATTATGGAATTGTAAATGCTGGATACGCCACTCTTGAAGTTAAAGATGCCACAATCAATAATAAAAAGGTATACCACTCTGTTGGAAAAGGTTACACAACTGGAATGTCAAAATTTTTCTTCAAAGTAGAAGATTTGTATGAAAGTTATTTTGACAAAGAAACAGGAAAACCATACCGATATGTTAGAAAAATTGATGAAGGGGGTTACACCAAAAATCAAGAAGGTTTTTTCAATCAAAATGAAAATAGAGTTTTAGTAAAAGACTATAAGCGTAAATCTGAAAAAACAATCGTTGTTACAGAAAGCGTTCAAGATATTGTTTCTGCATTTTATTACCTGAGAAACCATCCCAACATTGACAAACTTAAATCAGGCGAATCCATTACAATCGACATGTTTTTTGATGATGAAATCACAAAATTTAAGTTAAAATATATAGGTCGTCAAGATATTACGACTAAATTTGGAACCGTTTCTACAATGGTCTTCAAACCGTCAGTACAGACTGGAAGAGTATTTAAAGAAAAAGAGAGCTTAACACTCTGGATAACAGACGACGTAAACAAAGTTCCGATTAGAATTAAAGCAGATTTGGCCGTAGGATCTCTTAAAGCCGATCTCGATGAATATAAAGGACTGAAAAGTCCACTTAAAGCAAAAAAATAATGAACCCTACAGATCATTCTGAAGCAATTTTAAAAGAAATTGACCTTAAATTTCAAGCCATAAATCAAAAAACTGATGTTCAGTTAGAAGGATTGCTTTGGGCCAAACCAATTACTTATTGGGATTACATTCAAACAGACGCTCTATTAAATTTACAAATACAACGCACCACACTTCCTGACGAAATGGTTTTTATCATGTACCATCAGGTAAATGAATTAATTTTTAAAATGATATTGTGGGAAATTGATCAGATTGCCGAAACGGAAAACATTCAGGTTGATTTTTTCAGCGAAAGATTATCAAGAATTACAAGATACTTTGATATGCTTACCAATTCGTTCAGCATTATGGAAAACGGAATGGAAGTAGATCAATACATGAAATTTAGAAACACGCTCACTCCTGCAAGCGGATTCCAAAGTGCACAATACAGAATGATCGAATTTGCTTCGACAGACGTTATCAATTTGACAGACCGCAGATACAAAGCAAACTTTGATGAAAATACCGATTTGGAAACCAGCTTTGAACACCTTTATTGGCAAGCAGCCGGAAAAGATTATCACACTGGCGAAAAATCATATTTGTTGAATGAATTTGAAAAGAAATACAAAGAACAGTTTTTGAGACAAATGGCTTCTTTCAAAACAAAAAACCTTTGGCAAAAATTCATCCAATTACCAATTGAAGATCAGCAAAATCCAGAACTAATTGCAGCGATGCGCCATTACGACAAAACGGTAAACATTACTTGGGTAATGCAGCATCTTAACACTGCAAGAAAATACATCTTAGAAAGCGGAAAAGGCAATGGAGAAGCTACAGGCGGAAGCGACTGGCAAAAATATATGCACCCAAAATACCAAAGACGCATCTTTTTTCCTAAATTGTGGACCGAAGAAGAATTGTCCAATTGGGGAAATGAAACCGAAGTTTAATTTCACCACAAAAAATTTATAAAGTTTGAAAAAAGCAGTCGTAATTTTAATTGTCTTGTTTTCTATTTTTTCATGTAAAAAAGAAGAAGAAAAAGTAGAAGCAAAAATTACTAAACCAGCAACCAAAAAAATAGAATTCGGTTTTAATTACGCAGACTTTAATGTTGTTAATGACACTATTTCAAAAGGAGATTCTTTTGGCTCAATTATGCAAAGCCAAAACATTGGAGACAAAAAAGTAAATGAAATTGTAGAACAGGTAAAAGATTCTTTCAATGTCAGAAACATTCGTTACGGAAAACCTTTCACTTTACTTCGTTCTAAAAACAAAACCAATAATCTTCAAGTTTTTATTTATCAGCCAGATGCCTTAAGTTATTATGTTGTCGATTTACGAGATAGCATTGCAAAAGCATATAAAAAAACAAAACCAGTTACTTTAAAACGAAAAATGATTGGTGGCGTTTTAAAAAGCTCTCTTTCTGAAACTTTAGGAAATGAAAGTGTTGAAACCGCTTTGGCTAGCAGAATTACAAAAGTATTTTCTTGGTCTATTGACTTCTTCAAACTAAAAAAAGGCGATCGCTACGGATTAATTTTCACAGAGCGATTCATTAACGGAAAAACCTATGATGGCGTTGAAGATCTTGAAGCTGCATTTTTTGAATATAAAGGAAAAATAATTTATGCTTTTCCTTTTGAAAGAGATACTACTTCTGGAAAGATTGAATATTATGACGATGAGGGAAAAACACTTAAAAACTTCTTCCTAAAAACGCCAATTAAATTCAGCCGGATCACTTCAAGATTCACCATGAACAGATACCATCCTGTACAGCATACTTGGAAAGCACATAAAGGAACCGATTATGCAGCTCCAACTGGAACGCCAATTTCAACCACCGCATCAGGAGTTGTAGAAGCTACCGGATATACTGCAGGAAACGGAAACTTTGTAAAAGTAAAACATAATGGAACCTACTCTACTCAATATTTACATATGTCTAAAATCCTAGTTCGTCGCGGACAACGCGTTACGCAAGGACAGACAATTGGTTTAGTTGGAAGTACAGGTTTAGCTTCTGGTCCACACGTTTGCTATCGTTTCTGGAAAAATGGCGTACAAGTAGATGCGCTTCGATTGAATCTTCCAACAGGAGAATCTTTGACTGGGAATGACAGAACTCGCTTTATGACACAGATTGAGCCTCTAAAAAGAGAATTGGACAGTATTGGTAATTTGTAAATAATCTTTTTGAATCGAAAATCATGAAAAATGAACGCCTCAAAACCATGTATCATGAAACTTTTTCTGGTTTAAAATTATTTTACAGAGATACAAATCTTCCTGAAAATTTAATTTTAAATTATAAAGTCGGGCAGATCATCCAAGAAAAAGGTTTTACTGATATGAGTTCGATTGGTGGAGGAATTTCAGGAAATCTGAGATATTTGATTGCCAGTGCGCATGCCAAAGATTTGTCAAAATTTAATCCTGATTCGGCAAAAATTGGACATTATCTTTTAGACTCGATTGCTTATTTCAAAGTGTTGGACATTCAGAAAATCGGTGATAAAACACAAATTTTTCTTCTGAATATTCCAGACAATTCGATTTCACTTTTCAAAAATTCATCTTCAAACTTAGAAGAAGAAATTATCGAAAAAGCTCAAAAACGCTTTCGCGAAAAAATTGATCTTGACTTAATTCCAGAATTACAAACTGAGAACTGGAAAGAAAGAATCAAATTTCCGCTTGGAATGGATGAAAACGGTCAATTATTTTTTGATGATTCTAAAATTAAAACAGAAACTCCAAAAAGAATTGATGTCGATGTAACAAAAAAAGTTATTGAAATCAATAAAAAACCTTGGTGGCGCTTTTGGTAAAAGTATTTCACCAAAGCATTTCTTAAACCTTATTCATGCAAAACTCCTCTCTAATACTTTTATCTCTATTCGCTATTGGGTGTTCCAATCCAAAGGTTTTTGTTTTAAATGAAAAAGAAGAAAGCAGATATTTTGTTCAGAGACTAGTTAGCACATCCTTCGAAAAAGATTTAATTGGAGAATCGCCTTTGGTTGTAATTAACGGAACTTCATTTAAATACAACAAAAAACAAAACACTATCTTATTGCCACTAAAAAAGCTCGATATTATCACTTTAGACTTCTTAAACAAAAACAGCAGTCGTATCATTTACAATGAAAAAGAAAATGATGGCACGATAATCATAACTTCAAATATTCAAAAGTAAACTCATAAAACGTTTTCGTAACTTATTGTTATATAATCGCAAACCGCTCCCCTTTTAAAAGTTATTTCAGTATTTTTGTGTTTCAGAAAACAAACTCAATTATAGATAAAAATGGCTTTAAACACAACAAACCCAACTGGGACTGAAGCGTGGAAAAATCTACAGAACCACTATAACGCAATTCACGAAACCACAATACAAGAATTGTTTCAACAAGATAGTGCACGTGCTGAAAAATTCAACTTGCAATGGAATGATTTTTTAGTAGATTACTCAAAAAATAATATTAGTCAGGAAACGGTTTCTCTTTTATTAGAATTAGCAAACTCAATCGGATTGAAAGATGCAATTGCACAATATTTTGGCGGAGAATTAATCAACCAAACCGAAAACCGTGCAGTTTTACACACAGCATTACGTGCTCCAGAATCGGCCGTTATTAAAGTTGACAGAGAAAATGTAATTCCTGAAGTATTTGAAGTAAAAAATAAAATCAAAAACTTTACACAAGAAGTAATTTCTGGACAAAGAAAAGGATATACTGGAAAAACTTTTACAGATGTTGTAAATATCGGAATTGGTGGTTCTGACCTTGGTCCTGTTATGGCTGTTGAAGCTTTACAGTTTTACAAAAATCACTTAAACACTCATTTCGTTTCGAATGTTGACGGTGACCACGTAAACGAAATCATCAAAAAACTAAATCCAGAAACAACACTTTTTGTAATTGTTTCTAAAACTTTTACTACTCAAGAAACACTTTCAAATTCTGAGACAATTAAAGAATGGTTTTTAAAATCGGCTTCTCAAGAAGATATCGCTAAACATTTCGTAGCAGTTTCTACAAACATTCAAAAAGTAACAGAATTCGGAATTAATCCAAGTAACGTTTTCCCAATGTGGGACTGGGTTGGAGGAAGATTTTCTCTTTGGAGCGCTGTTGGTTTGAGCATTGCATTGGCAGTTGGTTTTGACAATTACAATGACTTACTGAAAGGAGCTAATGAAATGGATGAGCATTTCAAATCAGCAGAATTTGATGAAAACATTCCAGTTATTTTAGCTTTGTTAAGTGTTTGGTACAATAATTTTTATGGTGCCGAAAGCGAAGCTTTGATTCCGTACACGCAATATTTATCAAAATTAGCTCCGTATTTACAGCAAGCTTTTATGGAAAGTAACGGAAAAAGTGTTGGCCGTGACGGAAAACCTGTTAATTACCAAACAGGAACGATTATCTGGGGAGAACCAGGAACAAATTCCCAACACGCTTTCTTCCAATTAATTCACCAAGGAACAAAAAGAATCCCAACAGACTTCATCGGATTCGTAAAACCACTTTACGAAAACGAAGATCATCATAATAAATTAATGTCTAACTTTTTTGCTCAGACCGAAGCTTTAATGAACGGAAAAACAGAAGCACAAGTTCAGGCAGAATTTGACAAGCAAGGATTAGAAGCTGAAAAAGCTTCTTATTTATTGCCTTTTAAAGTTTTCACCGGAAACAAACCAACGAATACTATTTTGATTCAAAAACTTACACCAAAAAGTTTAGGTTCTTTAATTGCATTATATGAACATAAAATTTTTGTTCAAGGAGTTCTTTGGAACATTTTCAGTTTTGACCAATGGGGAGTTGAGTTAGGTAAACAATTGGCAAATTCTATCTTAGACGAGATCAATTCTAAGACCGTTAAGAATCACGATAGTTCAACTTCATTTTTGTTAAATCATTTCTTAAAAAATAAATAGAATACTTTTTTTAATATTCTCTAACTTTTGAAACGTCCTAATTTTTAGTAAAATTAGGACGTTTTTTACATAAAAGACCGACAAAAAGCAGAATTATCCGCCAATTTGCCTATTCACACTTACAGCACTACTAGAATAATTACATTTTTAACAAAAAAGCTACACATAAATTCAAGAAAACAATATTTTTTTTAATGAAAAAAGAAAAATTCATTTTAATACGCAGCACAAAAGACAAAACTGTTTTTTCTTAACATTTCGATAACATTATCTGAGTTATTTGTTATAATTTTGCCAAAAACAATAAACTCAATAACAAAATGAAGAAAATGAAAAATTGGTTACTGACTGGACTATTTTTTATGATAGTTTCGACCGTATTTTCTCAAGGAAAAGTTACTGGTAAAATTACCGACGGAACAGGCGGGTTACCAGGAGCAAATGTAGTGATCAAAGGATCTACTATAGCAACTTCAACAGATTTTGATGGTAAATTTACACTTACATCACCATCAAGTACAGGAGAGATTGTAATCTCTTTTTTAGGTTATGACAACCAAACTGTAAAATTTACAGTAGCAAATGGTGCAACTACAAACTTAGGAACTATCACTTTAGCTTCAAATTCTAACGAATTGAGCGAGATCGTAGTTAAAAGTAGCACAGTAGATATTGCAAAAGACAGAAAAACTCCTGTTGCAGTATCAACAATTAAAGCTTCTGAAATACAGGCAAAATTAGGAAACCAAGAACTTCCTGAAATGTTAAAAAGCACTCCATCTGTTTACGTAACTAAATCTGGTGGTGGATTTGGAGATTCTAGAATCACAATTCGTGGATTTAGCCAAAACAACGTTGCGGTAATGGTTAACGGTATGCCAGTTAACGACATGGAAAATGGTGCTGTTTACTGGAGTAACTGGGCAGGTTTATCTGATGTTACTTCTTTCATTCAAGTACAAAGAGGTTTAGGTTCTTCTAAATTAGCTATTGCTTCTGTTGGAGGTACTATGAACTACGTAACTAAAGCTTCAGATTTAAAACAAGGTGGTACAGTTGGTACTTCTTTTGGTAACGATAATTTCTTCAAATCTAACGTTGCTTACAACACAGGAAAATTAGATAGCGGATTCTCTGCTTCTGTATTATACAGCCACACTCAAGGTGATGGATATGTAGATGGAACTCAATTTAACGGAGATAACTACTATGTGGCTCTTGGTTATACTACAAAAAATAACAAACACGATTTCCAATTTACAGTTACTGGTGCTCCACAATGGCACGATCAAAGATCTACATTCATCACTATAGCACAGTATCAACAATATGGTTCAGTATCTGATCCAAACATTAGATATAACTCTGATTGGGGATACAAAGATGGTCAGGCTTTCAACATGGTAAGAAACTACTACCACAAACCTGTTACTTCATTAAACTATGATTTCCAAATTAATGAAACATCTAAATTATCTGCTGTTGCTTACGCTTCTTTCGGACGTGGAGGAGGATCTAGAGGAACTGGATTTATTAAAGGATTAAATTATGCTAACGCTGCATTTAGAACAGCAGATGGTTTAGTTGATTATGACAAAATCGTAGCTTATAATTCAGGTGAAACGGTAATGATCAATGGAGCTGCTTCTACTCGTACAACAACAGGTACGACTGGTCAATACCAAAATACTTCACTTACTGGAAACAATACTACAAATGGTATTTCTCAAATTTCATCTGTTAACTCTCACAACTGGTATGGAGCAATTGTTAACTTCAACAAAAAATTCACAGAAAATTTAACTTGGGATTTAGGAGTTGATGTAAGAGGATACAAAGGTCTTCACTACCAAAACGTAAACAACCTTCTAGGAGCAGATGCATTCGCTGACAATTTTGATGTGAACAACCCAAATAGAGTTTTATACGGTACATATTCTACATACCCAGCTTGGAATGTATTCAAAAGCACTGACAAAGAAGAAAAAATCAACTTCAACAATGACGGTGACGTAAGATGGTACGGAGGATTTACTCAATTAGAGTATACTTCTGATAAATTTACTGCATTCGTTCAAGGTGCACTTTCTCAACAAGGATTCAAAAGAGTTGACTATTTCAAATATGCAGCTGGAACTCCATTAGCAAGTACAGATTACGAAAACATCTTAGGTGGTAACGTAAAAGGTGGTGTTAACTACAACATCAACGAGCACCATAATGTTTTTGTTAACTCAGGATACTACTCAAAACAACCATTCTTTAATGCAGTTTACCCAAACAACAGTTCAATTGTAGCTGGTAACTTAACAAACGAAAAAATCTTTGCTGTTGAAGCTGGATATGGTTTACGTACAAGTAAATTTACTGCAAATGTTAACTTATACAGAACTTCTTGGAAAGACAGATACCAAAGATCTAATGATGGTGCTGCTGATAATCCAGGTGGTTACTTTGATTTCGCTGGAATTACAGAAATCCACTCAGGTATTGAGATTGATGGTACTGCTAAAGTTCTTGACAAACTTACTATTACAGGTATGCTATCTCTTGGAGATTGGAAATATGAAGGAACAAGTACAAGTAACCGTTACGATTCAGCTAACAATCAAATTGGAACTGGTTCAACATTATTCCTTGACGGTGTAAGAGTTGGTGATGCTGCTCAAACAACTGCTGCTTTAGGAGCAACTTATGAAATCTTACCTCGTTTTACTGTAGATGCAAACTACAACTATGTTGACAAATTGTATGCTGCTATCTCTCCAGGAAACTTTACTAAAGAAGATAACAGAGGTGCATTACAATTACCATCTTACGGTACTGCTGATGCTGGTTTATCATACAAATTGTTAGTAGGTAGAAACAAAAGCAACTCTGTAGGTTTCAGATTAAACGTAAACAACGTTTTTGATTACACTTACATTGCTGAAGCAAAAACAAATATTTTTGCTGCTGATGTTCCTACGGTTCCAACATACAAAGGTATTGCTACTACAAACCAAGTATACTTTGGTTTTGGTAGAACTTGGAACTTCGCACTACGTTACGATTTCTAAAATTTAGAATCTAAATAAATAATGAAAACGGCATTGACTTTTAAGTTTAATGCCGTTTTTTTATAGCCTTTTTTGTTATATTTGTTTTGAACAAAAAACACAGTTTATGTATAATTTTCTACAAAAATTCCACTCTGGCTGGGCATACTTAGCATTACTTCTTTTAGTTGTTGCAGTGGTTAATGCCATCATTGGAGTAACTTCAAAAAAAGAGTTTACAGCTAAAGATCGTAAAATCGCTTTATTTGCTTTAATTGGAACACACACTCAATTATTGATTGGTTTAATCTTATATTTTGTCTCTCCTCTTGGAAAAGACGCTTTCGGACAAATGTCTAATGCAGAATTAAGATTAACTTCATTAGAGCACCCTCTAATTAACATTATTGCTATCATCCTAATTACTATCGGATGGTCTAAACATAAAAAATTAGTTAATAGCGAAGCTAAATTTAAAACCTTTGCTATTTTTTATACATTAGGATTATTGCTTATTTTAAGCAGAATTCCGTGGAACCTTTGGTTCTAAAAAATACCAAATAAAAGCCCTTTATCAGGGCTTTTTTTATCTCGGCATATTATTTGTACAAACTCCCCCCAAGTCTGAAAAAGAATAACCCATGAGAAATAAAAAGAACATTTTATTCGCCACAATCGCTTTAACCTTAATTAGCGGCTTTACGTATGTCATAAGCCAAACCAAACCTACAACAGAACCTAAAATCATTCAAGATACTGTTAAAAATGTAAAACCAGCTATTATTCCGTTGCCGGATTCTGTTTTTACTGACAAAGGTTTAAAACTGAGACCATACAAGAAAAACGCTCATGCCTCCTACTATGCAGATCGTTTTAACGGAAAAAGAACCGCTAATGGAAGTAGATTCAACAACAACAGTTATACTGCAGCTCACAAAAAACTTCCTTTTGGAACAAGAGTTAAAGTAACCAATGAAGCCAATGGCAAATTCGTTATTGTAAAAATTACAGATCGCGGACCTTTTGTAAAAACCCGCGAAATTGATCTGTCTAAAAGAGCTTTTATGGATATTACAAAAAATAAAGGTGCCGGAGCAATGAAGGTTACCATCGAAACCATAATCGAATAAAAAAAATATCCCGCTTAAAGCGGGATATTTTTTTTTAAACTAATTTTCTTAGCGCCATTACAACTCCAGTATGAAGTCCTTCATGATAATTATTAAAATCTAAAGCACCTTGAATATGACGAAGTGTAAATCCCATACTTGTAGTGTATTCATGATAATCAACAAATAAACCGCTTTCAAAATCATTCTTCGTTTTTTCTAATGTTGTTGAAAGCAAAATTCTGATCTCATCAACCTCAGCTTGAGAAACATCTCCTTCTGGTTTGGTTCCTTTTCTGTATTTATTAATGAACTCTTCAGAAACCATTGTTGGAAGACCAGATAATTTATAAACCAAAAGCTGCTGTGAAGAAACGCAATGGCCAATATTCCAAATAATATTATTGGTGAAACCATCTGGAATTTTATTTAATTGCTCCAATGAATGACTATCTAAGATTTTCAAAAGAACTTCTCTTATTGTTTTTTGTACATCAAAAACTGAACTCATAATTTTATTTTTTTTCTAAAATTAGTCATTTTTAAGTTTCAAATGGATTTTCTTTGCATTCTAACAAATCATAAAAAAATGAACAAAATATATTATTTATCGTCTTGTGATACCTGCAGAAAAATCATCAAAAGTTTACCTGAAAACAATTTAGTTTTTCAAGATATTAAACAAGATCCAATTACTGAAGAACAATTGGAAGAAATGCACAAACTTTCTGGAAGCTACGAAGCGTTATTTAGCAGAAAAGCACAGTTATACAAATCAATGGGACTTAAAGACCAAGCTTTAACTGAAGCCGATTTCAAAAAATACATTTTGGAACATTACACTTTCTTAAGCCGCCCCGTTTTTATTATTAATGGCAAAATATACATTGGCAACAGCCAAAAAAATGTAGCCGAAGTGATAAATGCTTTGAGCTAAAAAGCTATTTTCTTTTCTGTTAAACTGAAAACTGCGACTGAACACTAATTTCCAACCAAATAGAGCAAACTTTTATTTATCTTTGCGCCTTTATACTCAATTATATGATACAATCTATGACAGGGTTTGGCAAAGCTTCTTTGCAATTGCCTACAAAAAAAATTACCGTTGAAGTAAAATCCCTAAACAGTAAAGGTTTAGATTTGAATGTAAGAATGCCATCGGTTTACCGCGAATTGGAACTTGGTTTACGAACTCTCATTTCAACCAAACTGGAAAGAGGTAAAATTGATTTTGCAATTTATGTAGAAAGCACTGCTGAGCAGACTTCAACCAAAGTAAATGTACCTGTTGTAAAAAATTATATCGCACAATTAAAAGAAGTAAATCCCGATGCTGACGAAACTGAATTAATGAAAATGGCTGTTCGTATGCCAGATACATTAAAAACAGAACGCGAAGAAATTGATGAAAATGATTGGGAGCAAATTCAGGTAATTATTGACGAAGCACTTCAAAACATCTTAAATTTCAGAAAAGATGAAGGAGAAGCACTTGAAAAAGAATTCAATTTCCGAATTGGAAACATTCGCCAATATATGAATGATACATTGGCACTTGATCCAGAGCGTATACAAGCTATAAAAGATCGTTTGCAAACTGCAATTTCAGAATTGCAAGTTAATGTTGATGAAAATCGTTTTGAGCAGGAATTAATCTATTATTTAGAAAAATTAGATATTACAGAAGAGAAAGTACGTTTAGGAAATCATTTAGATTACTTTTTGGAAACTTTAAATGGTTCTGAAGCCAACGGAAGAAAACTTGGTTTTATCACTCAGGAAATGGGTCGTGAAATCAATACCATGGGTTCTAAATCGAATCATGCTCAAATGCAGAAATTGGTCGTGATGATGAAAGATGAATTAGAGAAAATCAAGGAGCAAGTATTGAATGTTCTGTAAAACCCATAAGCTTAAGCTATAAGCAATAAGCTAAAAACAAAATCAATTAAAGCCTAAGGCCTTCTGCCTAAAGCTTAAAGCATACACAATGAACAAAGGAAAATTAATTGTTTTTTCGGCACCCTCAGGCTCAGGAAAAACAACTATCGTAAAACATTTATTAGGACAAGAAGATTTAAATCTTGAATTTTCGATTTCGGCAGCATCGCGTGCACCACGCGGTGAAGAAGTACACGGAAAGGATTATTATTTCATTTCGCTAGAAGAATTCAAAAAGCACATTAAAGCTGAGGATTTCTTAGAATGGGAAGAAGTTTACCGCGACAACTTCTATGGCACTTTAAAATCGGAGATTGAAAGAATCTGGGCTTTGGGAAAAAATGTCATTTTTGACATTGACGTGGTTGGCGGTCTTCGCATTAAACATAAATTCCCAGAAGAAACTTTAGCTGTTTTTGTTAAACCTCCAAGTGTTGACGAATTAAAACGCCGATTAAAACAACGTTCTACAGAAAGTGAAGACAAAATTAATATGCGTATTGCAAAAGCTTCGGTTGAATTGGCAACTGCTCCTCAATTTGATACCATTATTAAAAACTACGATTTAGATACTGCTAAAGAAGAAGCATATCAATTAGTGAAAGAGTTCGTAAATAAGTAATTTTATTACGCAAAGATTCACAAGGACAAACACGGAGATTCGCAAAAGGTTTTTAAACTTTGCGAATCTTTGTGCTATCTTAGCGACTCTATGCGAAACTATACAAAATGAAAATAGGTCTTTACTTCGGAACATATAACCCTATACATGTTGGTCATTTGATCATTGCTAATCATATGGCTGAGTTTGCCGATTTAGATCAGATCTGGATGGTTGTTACGCCACATAATCCGTTAAAAAAGAAAGCGACTTTATTAGACGATCAGCAACGACTTCAAATGGTTTATCTGGCAACAGAAGATTATCCGAAAATAAAACCATCGGATATTGAATTTAAATTGCCTCAGCCAAGCTATACGGTGATTACACTCGCTCATTTACAAGAGAAATATCCAAATCATGAATTTTCTTTAATTATGGGCGAAGACAATTTGAAAACGCTTCACAAATGGAGAAATTATGAAGTGATTCTTGAAAATCATGATATCTATGTATATCCAAGAATTTCTGATGAACCTGAAAATGTCGAATTAAAATCGCATCCCAAAATTCATGTAATTGATGCCCCAATTGTAGAAATTTCTTCTACTTTTATCAGAAACAGCATTAAAGAAGGTAAAAATATTCAGCCGTTATTACCTCCAAAGGTTTGGGAATATATCGATCATAATAATTTTTATAAGAAGTAAAAAAAGCCTGAACTTATATTCAGGCTTTCATTTTATTCAGCGGTTAGAGTTATTTCACTTCAGTTCCCTCAAACTTTACTCTAGGATCATTTACATTTACCAATTCGTCTAGTTCATAAATATTCTTATAACCGTATCCGTAAAGATTGATATGCGTCGGAATGTTTAGCGCCAACATAACTGGTTTTCTATTGGATAATATTTGTGTTTCTAGAGAAGCGGCAGGTTTAGCCATTTTAGAAGCAAAATCTATCGGATCTCCATTAAAATTATTATTGCAGTAAATCAATATTTTTGTATTGGTATCAGGAATTAACTTTAAAAGATTCTCCTGTGTGAAATCGGTAAAATCTAGATGAATGGCTCCTTTAAGATGCTTTCTGTTAAAACGGAAATCAGAACGTGTGTCTAAGATAACCGTATTCTCGCCTTTTGCCATTTCCAAAAAAACATCTAAACTAACCAAACGTTCAGCACGGTTCTTTTCTAAATCTAGAACAAGATTTTTAAAATCATCATAATCGACCAATGCTTTAGGATAATTCTCTTTGTTTGCCATTTTTTTTGATTTATTTGATACCTGCGAAATAACATTATTGGTTATAAAACAGCATCCGACTAAAGCAATAAGTGTTGTGATTTTCATAGTTTATTCTTTTAAGATGTTTTGATCTGTTTTTATAACTCAATTTATGTTACGCATCAATCATTATATCCGCACTTACTCTTGCTCTAATTTCACTTAGCGATTGATCAACCAAAAGTTTTCCATCTCTAAAAACTTCTTTCAATTCACCCTGTTTTTCTTCTTCCCAAGAAACATTATCAGTTAAGTGATACTTTCCGTCGATTAAATCAATTTTCATCAATCCTTTGGCAGATTTTTTCGTTCCGTCATCTGTAATCGGATCTTTGAAGATTGCTCTTCCCTCTCCGTTTACTTCTCCGTAAGTTGCTTTCATCGCAAATCCGAAAGTATCTCTAGTGTTGTATTGATAAGTGAAAGATCCAATTCCAAGAACAACATTTGTAGAAGCAAATCCTTTTTCTTTCAATCTTTCGCAGATTTGAGTGGCTCTTGCTACGGTAATACTGTCTCCGTAAATCGCTCCGATTTGTGGAACCAATTCTTTGAATCCTTTAGCATTTGTTGTACCGCCAAAAACATCCCAAAGCAATTCGATAACTCCTTTTTTCTCCTGTTCTGTTTTTCCGTTTGGATTTCCGCAGATAATATCAACTGGATCACCGCTATCAGGACGAATTACAACTTTACCTTCTCTTGAAACAATATCTTCTCTCAATCTTGGCAAATAATCGGTTAAAACTTTCCATAAATCCCAAGTATCAGAAACAATAGAAACAATTCCTTTTGGATATACTTCTGTAATTAATCTTTTGAAAGTTTCATACTCGCCTTCTGTCGTTCCCATACACATTACAGAATGCTCTGTCGCAGCTACTGAACCCGCAACCAACTCCTGATCTGAATTGGCATTGTAATATTCTTCCAAGAAATCAATCGCTGGAATAGTATCAGAACCTGTGAAGCTCAACAAGTGTCCAGATGCAGAAGTTAAAGCCGCTTCAATTCCGCCCATTCCTCTCATTGAGAAATCGTGTGCCTGCCAGTCTACAAATTCTGGAACAGATGAAGTTTGGTCTGCATATTTATCTAAAACTTTTCTATACTCTTTTGCAATTGTAGCAGAGTTACAAGGAAGCCAGATCACTGCAGAAAGCAAAGTTTCGAAATAATTGGTCAGCCAGAAAAATTCTGGAATTGTATTATACATCGTAAACATTGGCACTCTCAACGGCACGCTTGCTCCTTCTGGCAAAGCTTTAAAGACCATCGGAATATATCCCAAATCGTGTAAATCTTCGATATGTTTAGTTCCAACTTGATTTTCACCTAAATAATTATTGATTCTACGAGCGTATTTAGCCACAACTTCTTCTTTTGATTTTTTAAAGAAATACTCTTCAAAATCATGAATAATATATTTTTTGATGAAATACTGCAATCCGAAAAATACAACCTCATCCAGTCCTTCAATTCTTGATTTACGAGGCGTCCAGTTAGAGTATACTAATGTTGTTCCGTCTGGGTATTGTCTTCTGTGGTCAACTTTGTAACCATCGGTTAATAATAGTGGGTTCATATATTTTCTATTTATATTTTTTGTGATAATCGTTCTGCTAAATCTTTAATATCATTGGATCGAACTAAATTGTCAATCCATTTTTGCGGCATATTTTCAATTTCGTAATAAATTCCTGCTAATCCGCCCGCAATCGCGCCTGTTGTATCAGTATCTTCGCCTAAATTAACGGCTTTCAAAACAGTTTCTTCATAAGAATCGGAATTTAAAAAACACCAAAAGCTCGCTTCTAAACTATGAAGAACATAACCCGAGGAATGAATTTCGTTTTCTGGATATGCAGCAATATCATTTTTCAAAATCCTTTCAAACAATCCAATTTCAATCGGATTAAATTCTTTGCTTTCTAGAAATTTTGCAACAACATTTTGCATTTCTTTATAAGCTTCGAATTTATCTTTATCTTTTAGAATCTCCAAACAATACACAACATAAATAAAACAGGCAAATACCGATCTGAAATGTGCGTGTGTTATTGATGAAACTTCTTTTACTTTTTTATAAATAACTTCAATATCTTTTTCTTTCTGAAGATAAAAAACTAATGGCAAAATACGCATTAAAGATCCGTTTCCGTTATCGCTTTCAGAAAATCCTCCGCATAATTCTGGCTGATGGCCTTTCACTATATTATGAATCGCATGAGTAGTCGCTATTCCAATATCAAAAACTCGTCCATGGGGTGTCCACAAATCTGCGGAATACCACTTCACAAAATTCTTAGCGATATCATTTAAATCATAATCTGCACACAAACTTTCTGCTAGACAAAAAGCAAGTGAGCTATCATCGCTCCAAGTTCCTATTGGCTGATGATGTGTTCCAAAACCAAACATTTCAGTAACTGGATTTTGTTTTAAATAAGATCTAGACTGAAATTCAACTGGAACTCCAACTGCATCTCCAACTGCCAATCCAAATAGACCTGATTCTATTACGTTTTTCATTTTTACTTATTTCTTCCTTTTTCATTAGGATAAAATGTCCGTACGACGTCACTTTGCCAAAAGATTTTTGTTGCAACATCCAGACAAGTTAATTTACCATAAAAACCTGCTCCAGTATCAATATTCCAGACATTGCAACCTTGCATCGGAATTTCGACATTATAATGAAGTGTTGGCGTGTGACCAATATAAATTTCATTAAAAAGCAGTAATCGTTTTGGGTATGAAAGTGAATCTTTCTGGATTCTTTTGTCCATTGTCAAAGCCATTTCCCACAACGTTCTATCCCACGAATAATTGGTTTTGTAATGTTCTTTTTCTGGACCATGCATAGATGAAAAACCAGCGTGAATGAAAAGATTGTTATGCTCATCTACGAAATAATCTTTCATTTGATTAAAAAATTCGAGATGTTTCTGTTTTTCTGAAAAATTAATATTCTGATAACTTTCTATTGTCGATTTTCCTCCATGCAAAAACCAAATATCATTTATGACATCATTTTCTAACCATTCTTGACACCAAGCATCATGATTTCCTTTTATAAAAATGCATTCCTGTTTTTGAGATAAATCAATAAGAAAATCAATCAATTGTTTCGATTCGCTCCAACCGTCAACATAATCTCCTAGAAAAATAAAACGATCATTTTCTGTATAATCAATTCTTTCCAATAACTGAATTAACGCTTTTAATCCGCCGTGAATATCTCCAAAAACTAGGGCTCTTTTCATTAATTGTTATTGTCTTTCAGTTTATACATAACATCACTCCTTAAAACATACTTTATTCCCGAAATCAAAGCTGCTCCTTCATGACGCTGACTGTGTTCAAAAATAAGCGCTGTTCCTGTTCTCGGCGTAATAACTTCTCCTGAAGCAAATTTGGTTTCTCCACCTTCATATCCCTCATTCAAATAAATCATGAAAGTATAATAGCTAGATTCTGAGTCATTTCGTTTAAAACTGCCGTCACGATGCATTTTAAATCGCTGACTAGGATTGTATTTATAAAATCGAAACATTTCATTTAAGCCCGAAGCTATACTGTTTTCCATTTCAGGTTTGATAAAAGGTTCTAATTTTTGCCACAGTAAAGAAGCATACGCATGATCCTCGTACATAATACGCTCGTTATTTCGAACCATTTTCATCATTTTTTGTGCGCCGTCAACATTAACTTCCGCTTCTTCAAAGCCCATTTGTTCACTTTGTTCTATCAGTTGATTACATTCCTCAACTGTGAGAAAATTATCAATTGTATAAATTTCCAATCCTTCATTAATAATATTTAGCATAACAAATACATTTATGATTACTAAAAAGTTCTTTTCCCGATTAACTAAACTTATTATTCAAAGCGACGTCCAATTTTATTAGAAAATCTTTTCCGAATTTATCATTCTCTAATTCTTCGTAAAGAAATGATGGCAACGTCTTCTCACAATTTTGCTTCTGACTTAAAATTGCCATAGACAATGCTGCAACTGTATCAGTATCTCCGCCATAACCTATTCCTATTTTTAGGCAATCCTTCATAGAAACAGCTTCGGAAACCATTTTAATTACAGCTTGTGTTGTTGGATATCCGTGCATATCGATTGGAGAAGTAATTCTATAGTTTTCACTTTCTTTTAAAGTCGCGTTCAGAAAATCTATTAGAGTAGATCCATCTCCCAGATTATACTTGAAATAATGAACAGCCAACGCTATACGTTTAGCACAAGTTATTCCTTCAACTGTATTATGGGAAGTTTTCGCCTGAATCTCGCAAAACTCAAGTATTTGTTTGATATCTTTTAAATGTCCAATTGAATATGCTCTCATTGCAGAGCCATTTCCGCTGCTACCATTATCAATTATTTTGATAAAATCTGAACCGCTTTTACTGGCATCCAAAGCATTGTAAACTCGATCCGAATAACCGCGTCTTTTATCTCTGTGAAATACTTCAACAAACTTATCTGCTACTTTAATCTCGTTCCAATTATCATCTTCAAGCAGCAATTCCGAAATCGCAATTGCCATTTGAGTATCATCAGTATATTTTTTATAAATCTCTGTGTACATTCCGTGTTTATCATACTGAGTCAGATTATTGTTTTTAGAAATAAAATCTAAATCTCTAAATTCAAATCCTGCACCGTATGCATCGCCTATTGCTGCTTCTAAAATCATAATTGTTGTGTTTGATTATTTAAGATTTAAACTCTATATACTTTGGCGGAACTTCATCTGTCAACCAAACATTGTTTTCAGACAAATAAAATTTAAATCCGTCTCTGTGCATAGCACCGCTTCTAACGGTTAAAATCTGCGGAACTCCTCTTCTACTTCCTACTTTGGTTGCCGTTTCTTTGTCTTTAGAAAGATGAACATGCTGACGGCTCATTTTCTTCAAACCTTCTTTCTGAATGTTTTCCATGAATTTTCCAACGGTTCCGTGATACAAATATTCCGAAGGTTCTGTTTCTGCTAAATTCAATTCAACTGAAATCGAATGTCCCTGACTTGCACGGATTTTGGTTTTATCGTCGTTATAAGCAAAACGCTTTTTATCGTTATTTTCTACTACATAATCTAAAAGTTCGTCGTCGAGACGATTCCCTTTTTTAGTACATTTTTCTATTAATTCATTGACATCTGCCCAACCGTTTTCATCTAATTTTAATCCGATTTTTTCTGGTGAATGTCTGAGTACCAAACTTAAAAACTTGCTGACGCTCTTTGCTATATTTTCATTCATTACCTATGAAATGTTCCAATGGAACATATTATTTTTTATAATTGCTAATTATCTCAATTCATCCCTAACCTCCATCAAAGCAAAACCTAAAAGATTCAAACCTTTCCACTTTTCCGGATTTAAAGCATCTATATGATCGCTTGCCATTCCGATTCCCCAAATTGGATCTACCGGACTCGCTTCTACAATAACTCTGTCATTTGTGTTTAAAAGAAAGGTTTTCAAATCTGGATTTTGACTAAACTTGTGAAAGTTCCCTTCTTTTACGATTTCAAATCGATTTTCTAACCAGATTTTATCATCGTAGTTTCTTACTTTACGGCCTAATTTTTTGGCTTCAGCGGGAGAATTGCATTTTATGATTTTTTCTAAAATTTCCTGATCCTTAAACAATTCGGCTTTTTTTGCCATCATCCAATGTTCGGCTGTTTTGTAAGTTACGCCCTCAACTTCAAAAGAACTTAACCACCATTGGCTGAAGCAAGTTTTGGTTATTGTTCCATCTTTACTTGGCTGATGTCCCCAGAAAAATAAAAACTTACTTTCTGGAGCTATGTTATCTATATTGTATTTCATTTTATTAGTGTTTTTGTTTCAAGTTTCAAGTTTCAGATTTACGCTACACGAAGAACTTGAAACTTGAAACATTTAAACCAATTGATCCAATCCAATCACCTTAACACTTTCACCTTCAAAATCTTTAAAAGAGTTTGTAGTGAAAATTACGTCGAAGCAATTTAAAACTTCAAAACCTTTATTGAAGATTCCGTGGCTTACGGCTAAGTATAATTTTCCAGCATTTTTCTTTTTTAATTCTTCTGCTAATCCTACGAAAGTTCCTCCTCCATCGCAGATATCGTCTACAATTAAACAATCCATTCCTTGTAAATCTTCTTCATACACTTTAAAACCAGATAGTTTTCCAGTTTTTACATCTCGGCTTTTACTGCATTCGACAACCTCAACACCTCCTAAAAACTCAGATACTTTGTAGATTTTCTTTAAAGCGCCACCGTCTGGAGAAATAAGTTTTACATCATTTCCTATATTTTCTAAAACTGCTTTTATAAAAGTGTAATTCGGAATTACAGTACTGTTATTCAATAAAGCAGGAGTTACTTCAGAGTGTGCATCAAAAACATAAACTTTGTTCAATTGCATCGCATTGATAATATCAGCATATACTTTTACAGACAAAGGTTCGCCTGGAATCATAACACGATCTTGTCTCGCAGCTGGAAAGTACGGAATAAAAAGATCGATAATCTTAACATCCATTCTGCGTAACGCATCAACAGTAACGCATAATAAACCTAAATCGTTGAATGAATTTAATCTATGTGTAATGGTTACTTTTCTATTGGCATCAAAATCTGGTGCAATTTTAATGTGTGGTTCTCCGCCAGAAAATGTAAAACTTTGAAATTTGATTTCTTCCTGATTTTGAAATGGAGCGAATTTTGGGTCGAGATTTAATATCATAGCTTTTTAGTTTGCGTTAATTATACGCAAATGTAGAATTTAATTTTGAATAAACAATTTATTTTGTGTAAAAATTACGCAAACTTTATTTCAAAGTGAAACCCTTTTAGAATTAACTCATTATATTTCAACTTATTGAACTTAAAAAGTTTTGCTGGACGACCTGTTTTAATGGGCGAAAATTTTTCAGTTTCCTCTAGAATACCATAACTAAGTATTTTTTTTCTGAAATTTCGACGGTCAATTTCCTTTTCTAAAATAGTGCAGTAAAGGTTTTCAAGATCTGAAAACAAAAATTCTTCTGAAAGTAAATCGAAACCAATTGGTTCATATGTCAATTTGGCTTTAAGCCTTTCTATTCCTTTTTTTAAGATTAAAT
Source organism: Flavobacterium sp. F52 (assembly GCF_000278705.1). Lineage (NCBI taxonomy): Bacteria > Pseudomonadati > Bacteroidota > Flavobacteriia > Flavobacteriales > Flavobacteriaceae > Flavobacterium > Flavobacterium sp. F52. Next base: position 275,864 of record NZ_AKZQ01000025.1, read on the forward strand.
TATGGTCAAAGGCCAAAGACGGAATCTCATCTATTTTAAACCATTGCACTCTTTCGGCATCAGTATCTGCTTTAATTTCTAAATTTGAAGCATCTACTAAAGCATAATACGCTACTGAAATAACACGGTTTCTGGAATCTCTATGAATGTCATCTCCAAAAGTGTACAATTGTTCCATGAAAGTGAGCTGTACATTTGTTTCTTCATGCAATTCTCGAATTACAGCATCGTTTAAAGATTCATCATTTTGCACTAGACCACCTGGTAATGCCCAATATTTTTCGGAGGAGCCAAATTGCTGTTCAATCAAAAGCACATATAAACCATTGTTTTTGTATCCAAAAACAATCGCATCAACAGCAATTCTAATATTTTGTAATTTTTCCATAATCTAAACTATCAAACAAATATAACGAATGAGAGCCAATTTTATAATCTAATGCAAAAGCTTAAATTATAAAATTGGCTCTCAAATATGATCGTTTATTATTTCTAGTTTATTGTCACAGTTCGTTTTGGACTAGATGTACATTCTGAACCGTCTTTTTTAATGGTCACCTCAGCTGTAGCCGTATATTCGCCAGCTGCGGCATAAGTATGAGTAACTGTTGCACCTGTACCCGAAGTTCCATCTCCAAAATTCCATTTTACACCACTTAGAGTTCCTGTACCACTATACTCAACAGAATAATTCATTAATTTCGGATTAGAAGGATCTGTAGAATTATGCAATTTGATATAAATTGCTTCGGCAAAACAATCTATAACATCATCTGCGTCACTTTTACTGCAGGAATTGGACATAAAAAATACAACGCCAAGTATTAAACACGATACAATCTTTCTCATAATTTGTCCTTTTAGAAATTTATTTTTCTCAAAGTTAGTCTTTTTCAGACTAAAAAAAGCATTAAAAAATCCGAATTTCCATCTATTTCTTAAGACTAATTCTATAACCTATTACCAAAAAACAGTTTCAATTCTTTCTCGATAATATCAAAAAACGACTTTACATTATTATTCTTTGGAGCTAATAAATACACAAACTCTTCTGGCACGTGAAAACTATTCCAAACTAGCTGCAGTTTATTCTCCTTAATATAATTTCTAGCATTGCAATTCCAAGTTGCAGCAACTCCTTCATTTTTGGCTAAAAGTCTTAGCATTTCAGATTCTGATGGTATAATGTAATTTGGAACCATCGAAGGTCTTTTTTTATTGAAAGCATGCAGCCAAAATAGTTTTATATGCGGAATGCGCGCATCGTGGCTGTACCATTTCTGTGCATTCAGCCATTGTTCTATTTCGGTGTAATTATCTCCTTTTAGTCTCTGACGGAATTCAGTAATATCCAAAGTTGTTGGGGCAACCAGAATCAGTTTAATTTTTCCGACGATTTCATAAGTGGTATCAAAAGTGTCAAATCTTTTCGTTGTGATGGCAAAGTCAAGTTTTTTAGCATCTACTAAAGCAAAAAGCTCATCGTTTTCTGCAAAAGTAAAATCGATTAAATCAAACTTTGAAATTAAGAGATTGCCAACACAGTCAAAAAGATGTTTTGAGATTCCGACAGAAATTAATCGATTAGCATCTTCTGCTTTAGCCCTGAAACTTGTTTCAACACTTTCGAGCCTATCAAGAGCATCTATAATCAAATTATTCAGTAACTTAGCGTATTCGGTTGGTTCTACGCCTTTTGATTTTCGGTTAAATAATTTATTGCCAACATGCGCCTCTAACATAGAGATCTGCTGACTAACCGCAGGCTGACTCATAAATAATTCCTTCGCAGCCACTGAAAAATTACCGTTTTTGTAAACTGCCTTAAAAGTTCTGTACCATTCTAGATTTACCATGACATAAATTTATTTATAACAAACATAGTTTATTTTATTTTTACTGATATCACATTCGCCGTAAATTTGTTCAAAATTTAATATTTATGAAAAAAATAGCACTATTCGCAATAACTGCATTCACAGCTGTAAGCATTTCAGCTGAAGCTCAAAAATCAAACAAAAAGAGTATGAAAAAAGTATTATTTGTTGTAACCAGCAATGACAAACTGGGCAATACAGGAGAAAAAACAGGATTCTGGTCAGAAGAATTTGCTGCACCGTATTACGAATTATTAGATCAAGGAGTAGAAATCACTATTGCATCTCCACTTGGAGGCCAACCGCCGATTGATCCAAAAAGTGCCGACCCCGCTTCGGCAACTGAAGACACAAAACGTTTTGATGCTGATAAAGTTTTACAAGAGAAATTAAAACACACTCTAAAGCTCTCTACCGTTAACCAAAAAGATTACGACGCTGTATTTTATCCAGGAGGACATGGTCCGCTTTGGGATTTAGTTGAAGATAAAAGTTCTATCGCTTTAATCGAATCTTTCTATACACACAAAAAGCCTGTAGCATTTGTTTGTCATGCTCCAGCCGTTTTGAAAAACGTAAAAGTAAACGGCGAATATTTAGTAAAAGGCAAAAAAGTAACTGGATTTACAAATGCCGAAGAAGAAGCAGTTGGTTTAACAAAAGTAGTTCCGTTTTTGCTGGAAGATGCAATATCATCAAATGGAGCGATCTTTTCTAAAGGAGAAAACTGGCAGCCTTATGCAGTTGCAGACGGACTTTTGATTACAGGCCAAAATCCTGCATCGTCTAAATTAGTAGCGGCAAAATTATTACAAGAGTTAAAATAAAAATACTAAGATTCTAAGTTGCTAATATCCTGAGTTTTTTCTTAGCAACTTAAAAATCAATTCCTTACCCATCAATAATAAAAAATTAAATAAACAACGAGCTAAATCTACTAAATAAGTCCAAAACTTAGGTTCTTAGTAGCTTAGCATCTTAGAAACTCTAAAAAAAATGCTAAACTTTGAATTATACAATCCGACAAATTTAGTTTTCGGAAAAGGGCAAATTGAAAAACTTTCTACTTTAGTGCCAAAAGATGCTAAAATCCTTTTGGCTTATGGAGGTGGAAGTATTTTTAAAAACGGAATTTACGACCAAGTAATCCATAATTTGAAAGGTTTTGAAATCGTAGAATTTGGCGGAATCGAACCAAATCCGAGATTTGAAACTCTGATGAAAGCGGTTGATGTTATAAAAGCAGAGAAAATCGATTTTATTTTGGCTGTTGGCGGCGGATCTGTGATCGATGGTGTGAAATTTATTTCAGGCGCTGTTCATTTTGAAGGGAATCCGATTGATATTCTTCAAAAAAGAATTTTAATCAAAGAAAATGCAATGCCGTTTGGAACTGTTTTAACGTTACCAGCAACAGGAAGCGAAATGAATTCAGGTTATGTGGTAACGATTGAAGCGACACAGGAAAAATTATCTTCTGGCGGAAGTGCTTTATTTCCTAAATTCTCTATTTGTGACCCGACTGTAATTTCTTCTTTACCAAAAAGACAAATCGAAAATGGTGTCGTAGATGCCTACACGCACGTTATGGAGCAATATTTAACGTATCCGACAGATGCATTTCTTCAGGATAGAATTGCCGAAGGAATTTTACAAACGTTAATTGAAGTTGGTCCTGGCGTCGTACAAAACCCAACCGATTATACTTTGGCTTCCAATTTTATGTGGAGCTGTACCATGGCTTTAAATGGATTAATCCAGAAAGGTGTTCCAAGCGACTGGGCAACGCACATGATTGGCCACGAATTGACAGCGCTTTACGAAATTGATCACGCCAGAACTTTAGCGGTTATTGGTCCGAATTTATATAAAGTTATGTTCGAAACTAAAAAAGCAAAACTGGCGCAATACGGAAGAAGGATTTTTAATCTAACAGGTTCTGATGAGGAAGTAGCAAAAGAAGCCATCAACAAAACGGTTGAGTTTTTCCATACAATGGGAATGGACACTAAACTTTCTCAATATACGGAAGACTATTCTAATACAGCAGATTTTATCGTGAAACGTTTTGACGAAAGAGGCTGGAAAGGTTTAGGAGAAAAACAATTAGTAACTTTAGATAAAGTAAGATCTATTGTAGAACTTTCTTATTAGTCGCAGTATTCAGTGTCAGTTTACAGTTTTGCATATAACTGAAAACTGGCACTGCGGCTGAAAACTAAAAATAAAAAAGGCGTTCTTAACAAGTTTAGGAACGCCTTTTTAAAATACTAAAACAAAACTAACTAACTCAATTTTTTTTAAATTCATTAAAATTCTAATTTATAAAATGTAATAACGCATGCCTGAATGGTTTTATTGTTTGACTATTAAAAAAAAAATATTTCGTGCTAAAACTTCTTGAAAGCCATTGCAATTAAAGAGCTCCTTCAAAATTTCTTAAAGCAGATTTTGCTTTATTAGCACATTATTAAGTACTTTTGTTTCAAATTAATAAAATAATGAGCGAAAAGTTAAAATTTGCAGTAATTGGAGGAGGAAGCTGGGCAACGGCAATTGCCAAAATGTTATGTGTGAATCTTTCAGAAATTGCGTGGTATATGCGTAATGAGTCTGCAATTGAACATCTTCAGAAATATAAACACAATCCTAACTATTTAAGTTCTGTTGAATTTGACACCAACAAACTTAAACTGACAAGCAATATAAACGAAGCGATAGAATATGCAGATTACATCATTTTTGCCATTCCATCAGCTTTCTTAGATGCCGAGTTAAAAAATATGACGGTTTCTTTAGCCGATAAAATCATTTTTTCTGCTATTAAAGGTATCGTTCCAGAAACGAGTTTAATCGTCGGCGAACATTTCCACATTCAATACGACATTCCATATTACAACATTGGAGTTATTACAGGACCTTGCCACGCTGAGGAAGTTGCTTTAGAAAGACTTTCTTACTTAACAATTGCATGTGGTGATCCAGAAAAAGCTTGTACTGTAGCAAAATCACTTTCTGGAAATTATATCAAAGCCAAAATTTCAGACGATATTATCGGAACTGAATATGCTGCAATGCTGAAAAACATTTACTCTATTGCTGCCGGAATTGCCCACGGTTTAGGTTATGGCGATAACTTCCAGTCGGTTTTAATGAGTAACGCTATTCGCGAAATGAAGAAATTCATTAGAAAAGTGCATAAAATGAAACGCAACATTAACGATTCGGCTTATTTGGGCGATTTGTTGGTTACAGGATATTCAGTTTTCTCGAGAAATAGAATGTTCGGAAATATGATTGGAAAAGGCTACACCGTAAAAAGTGCCATGATGGAAATGAGTATGGTTGCCGAAGGGTATTACGCAACAAAAAGTGCTTATAAACTAAATCAAGGCTACGGAGCAAAAACACCAATTATCGACGCTGTTTACGCTGTTTTATATGAAGGGAAAGATGCCAAAACGGTTTTCAAGAAATTGACGGAGTCTTTGGATTAGATTTTTATAGACGAGTGAAAAGAAGAAAGAAGCAAGAGTAAAGACTTTGTTTGAGATAAAAAAAGAGCCAAACTGAATCTCAGTCTTGGCTCTTTCTCTTTTATTCTATTTTCTATAAAATCTTTCTTCTTGCTTCTTTCCTCTTTAAAACTCTACTTCACCATCACCCCTTCAACAAACAAAATCGGCACTTCTTCCGTATTGTTTTCGTCAAGCGAATTGGCTTTAAAAATAAACTTCTTATCGTACAAAGTATTTCCGATGAAGAAAGTTACCATAAACTCATTATTTAGCGCTAAAAGGCTCTTTTCTACCAGTTCTATCTTTACCACAGAAACCGAAGGAACCTCAACAAATGCATGACGCAAGATCGAAGTTTTTTTCATTTCTCCATCAATAGTTCCAAATGCTTTTGAAACTACCATTACGCTGTCTAGATTAAAGTCACTGTCATTAACCAAATAAGCGTACCACACTTTTTCCATAAAATCGTCGCTCCATTCTTGCACTGCTGCAAGAAAGACGTTTTCAACCTCTGGAATTATTATATCTTTTTTCATTTTAGTCAAAAGTTTAAAGTCGAAAGTCATAAAGTCGAAAACCCCAAAGTAATAACTTTTAGACTTTCGACTTTATGACTTTTAGACTTAGAATTATATATTTGATTTAAACTGCTCTAAGAAACGTACATCATTTTCATAGAACATACGAATGTCTCCAATTTGGTATAAAAGCATTGCAATACGCTCTACTCCCATTCCGAAAGCAAAACCGTTGTATTCATCTGGATTGATATCGCAGTTTTTCAAAACGTTTGGATCAACCATTCCGCAACCTCCAATTTCCAGCCAGCCTGTTCCTTTTGTAATTCTATAATCCGTTTCTGTTTTCAGTCCCCAATAAATATCAATTTCGGCACTTGGCTCTGTAAATGGGAAATATGACGGACGAAGACGAATCTTAGATTTTCCGAACATTTCTTTCGTGAAATAAAGTAATGTTTGTTTCAAATCGGCGAAAGAAACATCTTTGTCAATGTACAATCCTTCCACTTGATGGAAAATACAGTGCGAACGTGATGAAATTGCTTCGTTACGGAAAACACGTCCCGGAGAAATGGTACGAATTGGCGGTTTATGATTTTCCATATAACGCACCTGAACAGATGATGTATGCGTACGTAACAACACATCAGGATTGGTCTGAATGAAAAACGTATCCTGCATATCACGCGCCGGATGATATTCTGGCAAGTTCAATGCTGTAAAATTATGCCAATCGTCTTCAATTTCTGGTCCTTCAGAAACGTTGAATCCAATATTAGCAAAAATATCTATAATCTGATTTTTAACGATAGAAATTGGGTGGCGCGAACCAATAATTACTGGTTCTGCAGCACGCGTTAAATCTCCAAAAACTCCTTTAGACTCTTCTTTGCTTTCCAGCTCTTCCTGAATCTGCTTTACTTTTTCTTCAGCAACCGCTTTTAAAGTGTTGATTACTTGTCCAAAATCTTTTTTCTGGTCGTTTGGAATATTTTTAAATTCAGTAAAAAGTTCTTTCAGCAAACCTTTACTTCCTAAATATTTAATACGGAATTGTTCTAACGATTCTTTATTTTTCTCATTAAAGGCTTTAGCTTCCTCTATGTGCTGTTTTATCTTATCTATCATTTTCCTTCGATAATTGAGAGTACAAATTTAGTGTTTTTAGTTGAAAATGTGCGGTCACAGTCGCAGTTTTAGGTTTTCCGTAAATTATTTTATCAGATTTAACTTTTCTTCAACTTGTTTAATCTTTAGATGCCAATAATCTAAACCTTCCTGATTGGTTACTGTTTCCTTTCTAAAATTCGAAGAAATGCGATTTAATTCATGCCAGTTTTTATTCGAATCCCTTTCTTTTTCCTGTTTTGTAGCAGGTTCAATTCTGGTGCGCCAAAAATCCATATTTTTAAAATAGGTCTTTTTTATGTCTTCAAAATACTCGACTAATTTTTCTTTTGAATTCGGAATATAGCCTGGGCAGCTGCAGCCGCAAGAATGAAAGGTAATGCCAACGGAAAATAAACTTTTAATATGTTCCCACTTTTTGACATCATCTTTTTTAGGCGATTCAAAATCCAGTCCCATGTTCGCCATTAATTCTCCACATTGCGGACATTTGGCTTCAAAAACCGATGCTTCTCCTTTTTTTATATCCACCATTAATCTTCTTTTAAATGTCTTCCGACAATTAAAACAAGCATAATGAGGTTTATAAGATGTCATTGCGTATCTGCACATTTTTTTAATTTTAGTCTCAGTTTTCAGTGACAGTTTATAGTCTCAAACACTGTAAACTGCGACTGTAAACCAAAAAAAACTACTCAATAAGTTTTCTTTCCAAAAAATAATTTACAATCGCTTCTTTCATTAAAACCGATTGCTCACCTGCTTTTAACGGCGGTAATTGTTCTTTTATTTTGTAGTGTGGCCAGCCTTCATTATCAAAAAAATCAAATTCGTAATAACCATAAGGTTCCAATAATCGGCAAATGGCAATATGCATTAGGTTTAATTTTTCGTCTTTCTTAAATTGACGATGCACCTTTCCGAGTTCCTGAACTCCAATTAGGTAAATTATAGCATCCAAATCAAGATCTTCGCCTTGTGAAAATTGATTGGAAAGTATATCAACGAGCTTTTCCCATCGCTCTTTTAACTGTATATCTCTAGACATTGTGTGATTTTAGATTGTTGATTTTAGATGTTGGATTACTGATTAAAATCTATTCTGAGGGGGCAGAATCGTAATCTGAACTCTAAATTTTGATTTGCAAAGATACAGAGTTCAAACTCAATGTGCCTAAAAATTTTAAACACATAAAATTACAACTGCTATAAAACCTCCGAACCTTTGCCACTATGAGCCTTTGGACCTAAAAAAGATATATCTTTGCGCCTCATTAAACACCAAACCCAAACATGAGTTTTTTTGATATTATTGTAGCCGCGCTTTTAGGATACAGTTTGTACAAAGGCATTAAAAATGGACTTTTTGTAGAAGTTGCTTCTTTTATTTCCCTGTTATTAGGAATTTATCTTGCCATTAAATTTTCTTCATTAATGACAGGAATGATTTCAAAGCACGTTTCTTGGAATCCGACTAATATTCAAATTACGGCTTTTATCCTGACCTTTATTTTGGTTGTAATTGGAGTTTACTTTTTAGCAAAAATTCTAACCGGAATTGCCGATTTTGCCATGTTAGGCTGGATGAATAAACTGGGAGGCGGATTTTTTAGGGTTTTAAAAACCATTCTAATTCTGAGTATTTTTATTGCTTTGTTTGAGAAAATAAACTTCAATAATACATTCGCTAAAAAAGAAACTTTAGACAATTCTATTTTTTATAATCCAGTAAAAAAAGTTGCAGCTTTTGTTTATCCGTCGATTGAAAAATGGTACGAAACGTTTAAAAAAGAGCACTCTAAGAAACCAGAAGAAAAAGAGCAGGCAAAAAAATAATTATAACGTTTAGAAATTAAATCCTGTCAATGCAAAAGAGCTCCAGCGGTGCGAAATTCACTTCGTTCCACTGGAGCTTTATTTTGCAAATTTTTATTATTCGCCTGTATACTTCTTAATAAGAACTTATCACTAATTATGAAGTACTTAGGACTTATTTACTCACTTTATATTTCTCATTCGCAGTTAGCATCTCCCAATTATCGGTTCTGAAAGGCGAAGCCGGAAATTTTTCTTTATTGAAAAGATTGATCGCCGTATCATCATCTGCCCAACCATAATGCACTGCTACAGGATTTTGCACCTGATCGCTCGAGACAATTACTTTGTTGTCCTTCATTATCGCTTTCGCGGAATGAAAAACTTTATCAGCACCAGCAATTTCGAAACCTTTTAACTCTACATTGTTTGGTGTTGATAATCCGCTGCCGATATTATCAAAAGTCAATACGATTTGGTTTCCTTTTATTTCTTGAGATTTGTAAGTTGGTCCGCTATGAACTTGTTTTTTGCCGTAAATATTATTCATGGCAATAGCTGCCAAACGTAGTCCAATATCTTGTTTGTTGGTTGGGTGAATGTCTTTGGCGTTTCCAATATCTGTGGTTACGGCCATTCCTGTGTTCGGCACTTTTAGTGTTTCAGACTGTGCTTCGCGAAGTTCTGCCCATCGGCTACCTTTCTGACTATTGCCCCCAAATTCGTCAAAAGTGGATAATTGAACGAAATAAAACGGGAAGTTTCCTTGTTTGAATTTTGTTCTCCAATCATTGATCATTAACGGAAATGATTTTTTGTATTCTGCTGCTCTCCAAACATTGGCTTCTCCCTGATACCATAAAACGCCTTGAATTCCGTAATGAACTAACGGATTTACCATCGCATTGTACAATAATGACGGATAACTGTTTGGTGATAAAGCTGTTTTTACAACAATAACTCTGAATTTCCATTTTCCGTCAAGCGGAATACTTTTACTGCCAATAGCCAGTTTTAGATCTTGTGCTTCACCATAAATCCCTCCACCTCCGCTGTTGTCAACAATTCGGACAGCAATTACATTTTTTCCTTCTTTTAAAACATTTCCAGGAACAGAATACACTCTTTTTAAATCGTATTGTGTGTTTCGGCCAATTTCGATTCCGTTTACATACGTAATATCCTCATCGTCAATTTTAGCTAAACTTAAAACGGCTTTGTTTTTAAGATCCTCGGCTGTGAGTGTAATTGTTTTTCGCATCCAAACTACGCCATCCAAATCTCCTAAAGGCTGATTTTCCCATAAACTTGGCGTATTGAGTTCGCCCCAAGAATTATCATTAAAAGAAAGTTCTTTAAATGAATCTTCGTTATCAGAGCTAACAGGATTTCCTTGAATTTTTTCAACTCTTTCTTTCATCTTTCTGGCATATAATTTTGAAATAGAGTCTACATTTAGAGTCGGAACATCGGCAATCATGGCTTTAAAATCAGGGCTGTTTTCAAAAGCCTCACGACTTGTCCAAGTTTCAACATTAGTTCCACCCCAAGAAGTATTAATAATTCCGATTGGAATTTTTAATTCAGCATATAATTTTCTCGCGAAATAATATCCAACTGCTGTAAAGTTGCCTACATTTTCTTTGTTGGATTCTTCCCATTTTCCTTGTTTTAAATCGTCTTTTGGAGTGCCGCTTAAATCTTGTACCACACCAAAATGACGGATCATTGGATAATTAGCATCTGCCATTTCTTTTTCGCCATTCATGGTTTTGAAAACCTGAAATTCCATATTCGATTGCCCGCTGCAAATCCAAACTTCTCCAACCAAAACATCTTTGATTGTGATTTTATTTTTCCCGATAATGGTCAATTCGAAAGGTCCGCCGGCTTTTTCAGCGCTTAAATTTACTGTCCATTTTCCGTTTTTATCGGCTGTTGTTTTCTTAACTTGTTTGTTGAAATGAATTTCTACGCTTTCATTTGCATCTGCAAAGCCCCAAATCGGAATTTGTTTGTCTCTTTGAAGCACCATTCCGTCAGAGAATATTAAAGGCATTCTGATATTAGCATTTGCTAAAACGCTAATTAACAAGAAAATAAATATTACGGTCTTTTTCATTTTTTAAATTTAAATATTTTTGAATCCTATAAGTTTATGTTAACTGATAAGTTTTTAAAACCAACGCCAGCTTTTTAATGGCTGGCGTTGATGGTTTAGTTATAACAATGACATTTTTATTTAACTGTTACTTGGATTTCTTTTTTAATATCTCTTGAAGAAGTTCCCAATTTGATAGTGTATTTTCCTGGTTCAACTGTCCATTTTTTAGAAGCAACATCATAATAAGCCAATTCTTTTACCGGTACTTTGATGGTTACTTTTGTTGAACTTCCGGCTTTTACCTCTGCTTTTTTGAAACCTTTTAATTCCTGAGCTGCACGAGTAATTTTAGAATCGGATTTTGATGTGTATAATTGAACGACCTCTTTTCCGTCTACTTTTCCTGTGTTTTTAACGTCGACTGTTACTTCTATTACATCGTTTTGAGCATAAGAAGTTTTGTCTGTTTTTGCATTATCAAGCGCAAAAGAGGTGTATGATAATCCGTAACCGAAAGGATAAAGTGGCGCTACATTTTTAGTATCAAACCAACGGTATCCAATCAAAAGTCCTTCAGCATAATTAACCGCTTTGTCTCCAGGAAAACTGTTGGTGGCATGCGCAGGAGAATCTTTTAAAGCAATTGGCATTGTCCAAGGCAGTTTTCCTGACGGATTTACTTTTCCTAAGATCACATCTGCCAAAGCATTTCCTCCCTCAGAACCATTAAACCAGCTCCAAACCAAAGCAGAAGATTTTTTGCTTACTTCATTAATATCAAATGGAGCACCCGCAATCATTACCACAATAGTTTTTGGATTTACAGCCAAAACTTTTTTGATTAATTCTTCTTGTCCGAAAGGTAAATGCAAATCTCTACGATCTGAAGCTTCTGTTTCGTAATCGCGGTTTGAACCTGCAAAAATGATTGCAACATCAGAGTTTTTAGCCGCATCAACAGCTTCCTGAACTTTTGCCGGATCTAGTTCGTCAATTGTCACTGGACCATTCGCAGTAATATTTCCTAAATTTCCTCTGTTTTTTTTATCGTAACGTTCTAAATATCCTTCCGCATAATTGATTTTAACTGAAGAAGGCAATCTGTTTTTAAGACCTTCTAAAGGCGTAACTTCTCTTTTCGTTTTAACTCCTGCTCCAAATCCGCCAAGAGCGTTTTTCTTTGTAGCATTATTTCCAATAACGGCAATAGATTTTACTCCGTCTAGTTGTAATGGTAAAGCGTTGTTTTCGTTTTTCAACAATACAATTGCTTCAGCAGCAATTTTGTAAGCGTCTTGGTAGTGTGCTTCAGTTGCGATGCTTCCTTTTGCACGCTCGCCTCCGCCCATTGCTTTCACTTGGAATAAAACTCTTAAAATTCGTTTTACATGCAGATCAATTTCTTTTTCCGAAACTTCTCCAGATTTAACTGCAACAATTAATTTATCGGCTAAGAAAAATTCATTGAAAGGTTTTGGCGTTCCCATTTCAATATCTAAACCATTTTTCAAAGATTTTGCTGTAGAATGCACTGCAGCCCAATCTGAAACTACGACACCTTTGAATCCCCATTCGTCACGAAGGATTTTATTCAGCATATAATCGTTTTCACATAAATATTCACCTCTAAATTTATTGTAAGCGCCCATAATGCTATAGGCCTTTGCTTCTTTTACCGAAGCTTCAAAAGCTGGAAGATAAATTTCACGAAGTGTACGCTCGTCAATTTGTACATCAACAAAATCACGATTCGTTTCCTGATTGTTTGCTGCGTAATGTTTCACGCAAGCCATTACATCTTTTTCTTGTAAACCAACAATCAAAGGCACTGCGATTTTTTTATTCAAAAACGGATCTTCAGACATGTATTCGTATGTTCTTCCTCCAAGCGGTGTTCTCACCATATTAATCGCTGGAGAAAGCAGCATGTCTTTATCTCTTGCACGTAACTCTTCTCCTAAACTGGTTCCAAAAGTATGTGCCATTTCTGCGTTCCATGTTGCAGCCAAAGCGCCACCTGCTGGATAATATGTTGCAAAGTCATTTGTCCATCCTGCTGGAGCCCAATTGTCGCGTGAGATTTCTTCGCGAACTCCCAACGGCCCATCGGCCATTTTTAATTCTGGAATTCCTAAACGTTTTACGCCTGCATTGGCGAACATGCTGTTTCCGTGAAGCATTCCCACTTTTTCTTCTAATGTCATCTGCGAAATCAGTTTGTCGATTTCTGCATCATGATCTGTGCTTATTTCTTTTCCAACGTATTCTTCGGTCTGCGCCGAATTTGAAGCTAAAGTTTGTGCATCATTTTTACAAGAAGTAAAAAATGCAAAAACCAAAGCCGATGAAAGGAACATCATTTTGTTTTTCATAGATAGTTAGGTGTTTTGAATTTAAAGATTTTGATTCCTCACACATAGCCTTCAAATCCAGTTAATAATTATATTATTTGTGGTTTTTTATCTAAAATTATTGTTTCATTAATTGTATGAAAATATTTTAACACATAGAACTAGGTATTAAAGCTAGCTTTTTCTGTAATCTTTAAAGAGAATAAAAATCTATGTTTCTATGTGTTTAAATTAAAATCTGTTATTGTTTAATTAAATTCAGCATCACAACATCATTTTCATTGATTTTAAATTCCTTGCTGAAAGTTCCTTTTCCGTCAATCGTAATTTTTTCTGTCGAAATTGGCGCCCCGTTATTTTTCTTTTTTATCGAATTGACTTGCTCACGTGTTAACTGGCTTGGTTTATTCATCGTTAGATAATCCGCGTAAGCGTCATTTACCTTATACCCCACTTTGTAAATTTCTAAGATATATTTTCCTTTCTGCATTCCGTTCACTTCAACTTTGACTTTTCCTTTTTCTTTTGATTGAAGGTCTTTTATGTAATAGGTTTGATTCAGCTCTTTATCGCCAGGATGAGTATTGGTAAAATCCCAAAGCAAAACTTGCACATCACCTTTTGTATTTTTAGAAACCCAAGAAGCTTTATCTGAATTCTGAAGTTCTGTTTCTCCCAATTTATTCATTAAATAATAAGAAAAATAGGCAGGCTTTTTAATTCCTTGCGTATTCAATAATCCGAAACCGCCGTGAAAAGGCGTAAATCTTGGCCCCGCTTCTTCAAAGATATCGGTAAAAACCCAATAGGACATGGAGTTTGCAGCATTTCCAACTTGTTTTATTTTTTGCAGAATATAAGCAGCCGAATGATAACTGTCATGAATTGGATCTGCTGGGGTATACGATGAACTCCATTCTGTATAATGCAATTCTAAATTTGGTTTAGCCGATTCTGTAATTTGTTTTCGTGAATTTATAATTTCTCCGCTTACGCTAAATTCATCTTTACTTAATATGGTTCCAGAAGTTCCGAATTCATCCAAATAGCCGTGCTTCACTCCGTATGCATGTGTTGAAATAAAATCAATCGGAAGATTATTCTTGGCACAAAAATCAATGGTTTCAGGAACCCAAGCTGCACCTGCTGTTGCTGGACCGCCCACTTTATAGGATGGATTTACTGCCTTTACGCCTCGAGCAGCGTAATCATATAATTTGAAATATTCTGTTTGTGTTCCTGTCCAAAAACCTGGTGATAAATTCGGTTCATTCCATACTTCAAAATACCAAGTTTTTACTTCTTCATCTCCGTAACGATCTTTAAAATGCTGCGTTAAATTTCTAATTAAATCTTCCCATTTTTTATAATCTTTTGGAGGCGTTACATTTCCCTTCCACCAAAAAATAGTTTCTTTTCCGCTTGCCAATGCATTCGGCATAAAACCTAATTCTACAAATGGTTTCATTTTGAGACTTACAATATAATCAAATAAAACGTCAACATATTGGTAATTGTATTCTGGATTTCCTTTTTCGTCTTCACGATAAACGGCCATATCATCAGACAATAAACCATGAAAGCGGATGTACTTAAAATCGCATTCTTTTTTAACCAATGCCAGTTGCTGCTGCCAATCGGCACGAAGTCCTTCATTTGCCCTTCCTGCGCCAATGCATTCTTTGAATATTGTGTTTAATTTTCCGGCAGTTTTATTGAAATCTACTTTTATGGTTCGGCTTTCATTTTGTGCGAACGAATTAATTGAAGAAATTAAAACGGCTGTTATTATTAAAAGTTTTTTCATCTGAAAATGGTTTCCTTTTTATTATCCTAACAGGTTTCCAAAACCTGTTAGGTATCTTTGCAATCCTAATATCTCAAAACTAATTATAATCTCACTTTAAATTAAATACCTAACAGGTTTTGGAAACCTGTTAGGATATTAAAACCAATAATTATATTTTTTTGAATCTAACAGCTCCACCACCTGCACCGCCTAATTTCAATTGTAATTTATCTGAAGCTTTTACGGTTTTCTTCGAAATTGCCACTGCTTCTGGATTATGCGTTTGGTCTGTTCCTTCAGCATCAACATAAATCTGTGCTTCGTATGTTGCATTTGGATCTAAGAATGATAATGAAACTTCTACATTTCTTGGTTTTTCATTGGTCAAAGTTCCTAGATACCAGTCGGCGCTATTTCTGTCTTTTCTTGCTGTTGTGATGTATTCACCAATTTTTCCTTCTAAGATTTTAGTGTCTTCCCAATCTGTTGGAACATCTTTTAGGAATTGCAAAGCTGGTTTCCCTTCGTAGTTTTCAGGAAGATCTGCCAGCATTTGAATCGGAGAATAAATCGTAACGTACAATGCCAATTGCTGACCCACAGTTCCCTGAATTCTTTTTCCTGGATAACCTTGTTTTACCTCAACATCAAAAATTCCAGGTGTGAAATCCATTGGACCAGAAAGTAATCTTGTAAACGGAATAATCGTTAAGTGGTTTGGTGGATTTCCTTCGCTCCAAGCGTTATATTCTTGACCGCGAGCCGCTTCTCTCGAAACCATGTTTGGATAAGTTCTTCTTTCTCCTGTATCTTTAATTGATTCGTGGTATAAAACAGCTAAATCGTATTGTGCCGCTTTTTCTAAAATGTATCTGAAATAGTTTACTCCAAACTGTCCAAAGTGCATTTGTTTCATATTCAATTTAGAACCAACATGACCGATTTTCACGGTATGAATACCTAGCTTTTTGTATAAGGCAAAACCTTCGTCAACTTCTTTTAAGTAGTTAATTAAGTTCGAACCTGTTTCGTGATAACCGATTAATTCGATATTCTTTTTCTTTCCGTATTCAACCACTTTTTCTAAGTCGAAATTGTCTGCGCTTTTCGTGAAGCTGAACATGTGCATACGGTTTTCATACCAACCCGGAGTCCATCCTTTATTCCATCCTTCGATTAATAAATGGTGAAAACCTTCTTTTGCTGTAAAATCAATATATTCTTCAGCATGTTTGGTTGTCGCACCTTGTTTGTCGCTTTCCCAGAAAGTATATTTCCCAATGTGCATTCCCCACCAAATTCCTAAATATTTATAAGGCTTGAAATAGCTGTTTGTGTTTTTTAATTTATTTGGTTCGTTTAAGTTTAAAACCAAATAAGAAGTAATTAATTCTCCTGGATTTTCCCCAATTTGAATAGTTCTCCAAGAAGAAGTAAACGAATCTTTCACACGAACTTTTACGCCATCTGCCCAAGGCACTAAATCTGATTTTAATTCTGTTCCCTTTGTGTTGACCAAAGTCATGCTTGCAAAATCATACAAGTTTGCTTCGTGGAAACTTAAAGCTAATCCGCTTTTGCTTTCGATTGTTAATGGAGTTAAAACCGTATCCAGTGTACTTACTGGCGCATCTTTGAAAAGATATTCGTCACGGTTTTCTCTATTAGCCGGAATCCACCAAGCTTTTCCATCTTCTTTTAAATTAAAAGTCGTTTTTTCATCCATGATGAAAATGCTGTCTTTTACATTTTGTTTTGGATAAACATATCTAAAAGCCACTCCGTCATCAAAAGCACGAAACTGAATCTGAAGTTTTCTTTTGTTTCCAGTTTTTTGCTGTAAATCAACAACTAATTGATTGTAGTGGTTTCTGATGTTTTTCTTTTCTCCCCAAACTTGTTCCCAAGTTTCATCAAAAGTCGAAGTTTTGGCTCCTTTGATTTCGAAATTTGAACTTAAGTCTTCATTTCCTTTCAACACAAATCCCATATCAGACGGAGAAATCACTTCTGTTTTTCCGTGAGAAACGGCATATTTTGGGGCGTTTTTTACCAGCTCAAATTTGATTTTGTTTTTTCCGTTTGGCGATGCCAATTCGTAAACGTTCTTCGTTTTTTGACTGTAGCCGATTGTCATTGAAAAGAGTACGGCTGGGAGAATAAGATAGTTTTTCATGTTTTTTGGTATTATGTTTTTTGCCACTGATTTAAAGGATTTTTTTCTTTTCTCTCGCAGATTTGGCAGATTGTGCAGATCTATTTTTTTAATTGTTTCAATCTGCATTTCCTATACTGATTAAAAAATCAAAAAAATCTGCTTGATCTGCTAAATCTGCGAGAGAAATAACCTCTCAATCTGTGGCTATATTTTTTCACCACAAATTCCGCAAATTATCACAAATTCAATTCGTGTTAATTCGTGCAATTTGTGTTTAACTTTTTTATTTTGCCCACTCTGTTTTGAAAGTGGTTTTTCCATTTAATGGATTTGCTGCTACATCAAAATTGTTTCCAGTTTTGTTCACTTTTATTTCTTGAACTGCATCACCTTCTGGTAAAAATACTTTGGCTGCTGCCGAAGTCGTTTTATCGCTTGCAAATACTTTTAATGTCAGTTTGCTCCAATCCATATCTTTGGTTGACTGCGCCAAACCAATGTGCGGAATCGCTGTTCCATCTTTTACTAAAACTACGATTGGCACTTCGCCCGCTTTGATTTTATGCCAGCCAGATTGATAGACTTTTTTAGTTTGATAATCAATCCAAGTTCCTTCTGGAAGGTAAACGTCTCTTTCTTCAACTTCTTCAAAAAGCGGTGCAACCAACATGCTTGATCCAAATAAATATTGATTATCAACTAACCAAGCTCCTGGATCATTTGGATATTCTACAAATAAAGCACGCATCATTGGTAAACCTTTTTGAGAACTTTCTTTTGCTTGAGCGTAGATATATGGCATTAATTCGTAACGCATATTATCTGCTTTTCTAAATCCTTCTAAGAATTCTTTGCTATACAACCAAGGTTCGCGAGGCGGTTCTCCGTGGCTTCTTACGTGTGAAGTAAACATTCCAAATGGCGTCCATCTTCTGTAAATGTTTTCAGGTGATTTAGTTGCAAATCCTCCAACATCATGACTCCAGAAACTAAATCCTGAAAGACCTAAAGAAAGTCCGCCACGTAATTCTGCCGACATTGCTCCGTTTGTAGTTTCAGAATCTCCTCCCCAATGTAATGGGTAACGCTGGCTTCCAGCCCAAGTACTTCTTGCCCAAATTAAAGTATATCCTTTTTCTTTTTGAGTAATTTCTGCAACTGCTTTATTGTATCTTAATGGATATAAATTATGCTCGTAGAAACCTGTTCTTCCAGAATGGTAAATTCCGTCTGGCGGTGCTGCTTCTCCAAAATCAACCTTAAAAACCGCGACCCCATCATCAAACAACTTTTTCAATTTTCCTTGGTACCAAGAAATAGTTTCTGGATTTGAGAAATCTAAAACAGCATCTTCGTACGGAAGATTTCCTTTTCTGTCTCTTACCGCTAAGTTTTTATCCATGATTTCTGGAAACAAAGTATTCTTTGGCGTGAAATAAGGCAACTGCCAAAGACAAACTTGGAAACCGTCTTTCTTTAAATCAGACATCATTTTTGTAGCATCTGGGAAACGAGATTTTGCAAACTCGTAGTTGTTTCTCCAATCTACATCAAACCATCCTGTATCAAAATGAATAACATCGGTTGGGATTTTATATTTACGCAAATCTCTTGCTACATCTCTTCCTTCTTTTTCTGAGAAATACGTAATACGGCTCATCCAAAAACCAAATGACCAAAGTGGCGGCATTGCCGCTTTTCCAGTCAAATTCGTGTATTGATCTAAAATGTCTTTTGGTTCTCCAATGAAGAAAAATAAATCGGCTTCGTCGTCTCCAATATACATTTCGTTGGCACTTGAAAAATATTTTCCGAAGTCAACTGTAATTGGTGTTGAATGGTGCATGAAAACTCCGTAACCACGACTGCTCATGTAAAACGGAATTGGTTTGTACATCGTTTCATTTTGGATTCCGTTGGCGTCATCCGTCCATAAAACTACTTTTGAACCGCGTTTGTTGAATTGTGTGAATGATTCACCACAGCCAAATATTTTTTCGTCTGGTTCTAAACTGAACGCAGCGCCCATACTTCTTGAGTAATCGCTGTTTCTGCGAACATAAGAAAACGGAAGTGTTGGCGTATAGGTATTTTTAAAATCAGTATCGTGAAGCGTGCTTGTTAGCAGTTTTCCTTTTTCATCATAAATTTTTACGTGCCAAGGTTTTACTAATATTTCAACTTTTCCGTGTTTGCTGGTATAACTGTGACCACCTTCGATTTTAGCATATTTCCATAATTCTGGATGATTTGGCGAAACACCGTCAACCAACATTAAAGATTCTTTTTGTGGATGAAACTGTGGTCCAGAAGTCGTTTTGATACGAAGGGTTCTATCTGAAACAAACTGAATTTCGAATGGCAAAACTGGCGAAGCTTCATATTCTGTTGTTGGGAATTCGTTTGCTTTTTCCACATCCGGTTTCATCATCATATTGTTGAAAGCCTGACGTGTTTTATAATTGTATCTTAAATATTTAATTGTTCCTTTTCCCGTTGCAGGATCAAAAGAAGCCAATTCGTCTGCGAAATAAAAAGTATTCAGATAGTTCTGAAAATCTTTACTGATATCGATTGGTGCATTCAGTACATCTGCATTTTGGATTTGAGCATTAGCATTTGGAACTGCCAAAAATCCAAACATAACAGCAGAAAATAATGCGGTTAGTTTTGAGTTTTTCATGAGTTAGTTTTATTTCTTTATATATCTTAAAATCTTTTAAACACATAGAATCATAGCTTATCGGAGTCTTTAAAAAAGGCGTTTCACTTGTTTAAATTCACATAGCTATGTGTTAGAAACTAGTTTCTTTTAATTTTCTTTTTTACAAACAAAAAATCTATGTTTCTATGTGTTTAAATTTTAACGTATTATTACTTTTATTCAGTCGTAATTACAATTGTCGATTGTTTTAGTCCATTCGCTTTTGCTGTTAATTCCAATCTTCCAGATTTATCTCCCGATTGCACAATCACCAAACATTTTCCTGCCAAAGCTGTATGTTTATTTCCTTTGTACGATTCGTGGCTAACTGGATCTCCGCTACAAACGCCTACAATTTTTCCGTTTCCTTTTAAAGAGAAATTAATTTCGTTATTTGCATTTGGTGCTAAAGTTCCTTTAACATCTAAAATATCAACTGTAATAAATGACAAATCATTTTTATCCGCTTTGATGGTGCTTCTATCTGCAGTTAATTTTAATTGTGCAGGATTTCCAGCGGTTTTAATTTCTTTTTCTAACACTACTTTTCCATCTTTACGAGAAATGACTTTTAAAGTTCCCGCTTCAAAAGGAATTCTCCACATTACGTGCAAATCATCTCCTTTTTTACTTCGTTTTCCAACTGATTTTCCGTTTACGAAAAGTTCCACTTCATCTGCATTATTATAGTATGCCCAAACGTCAACCGTTTGTCCAGCTTTCCAATTCCAATGAGGGAAAACGTGAAGAACCGTTTTATTTGTCCATTCACTTTGGTACATATAATAAACGTCTTTCGGGAAACCGGCTAAATCTACAATTCCGAAATACGAACTTACGGATGGCCATTCGTATGGCGTTGGTTCTCCGATGTAATCGAAACCTGTCCAAACATACATTCCTGCTAAGAAATCATGTTTTTTAATGATTTTCCAAGTTGCTTCGTGCGTAGATCCCCAAGGTGTTTGAACTTGATCATATGCTGAAACGGTGTTTCCTGGATTTCCTTCTGTAAATTTAAGATCCCATCTTATTGGCCATTTTTTGATAGTATCTGAAACAGCGTCATAATAACCTCTTGTCTGCAAACCTGAAGTAGTTTCAGTTGCAATGAAAGGAGTTTTTGGGAAGTTCTTTAGATGATGTTCAAATGTCTGGTGCGCATAATTGTATCCGATTAAATCTAAAACTCCAGATCCAGCAAGCGGATTAATCGACACATCTTTTTTCTCAAATTGTAAAGTCACAGCATCAATATTCATATTTACAGGTGGATTCATTCCAGCTGTAAGCGGACGCGTTTTATCGTATTGACGTGTAATTGCGGCTAATTCTTTTGCAATCTCGATACCTTTTTCATTCCATTGTTCTGGAATTTCGTTTCCAATACTCCACATAAAGATGCTTGGATGATTTCTGTCACGGCGCAATTGATCTACCAAATCTTTTTTATGCCATTTGTCCCAATCATTAGCATAATCATATTTGGTTTTATTTTGTTTCCACATATCGAAAGCTTCATCCATGACAATGAAACCCATTTTATCGCAAAGATCTAAAAGTTCAGGTGCAGGCGGATTATGAGAAGTTCGGATTCCGTTTACGCCCATTTCTTTCAGAATTTCTAACTGACGTTCGATTGCACGTGTGTTGATTGCAGAACCTAATGGCCCTAAATCGTGGTGCATACAAACACCTTTTATTTTGACTTGTTTTCCATTCAAAATAAAACCTTTGTTTAGGTCAAATTTGAAATCTCTGATTCCGAAAGTGGTTTTGTATTGATCGACGATTTTATCATCAACAGAAATTTCAGTAACTGCAGTGTAGAGTTCCGGTTTTTCGACTGACCATAAAATTGGCGATTCAATTTCAGCTTTTACATTTAGCAATGTGCCACTTTTTGGAGTAAGAGTCATTTCTATAACATCAGCTGATCCTACTTTTTTATCTTCTTTATAAATAGTAGTTACTAATGTGAATTTCTTTGATTCAGAATGATCATTCTGAATTCGATTTTCAATATTTATCGAGGCTTTTTCAGGTGTAACTTTTGGAGTTGTAACGTAAGTTCCCCATTGCCCAACATGAAGTTTATCTGTGGTTTCGATCCAGACATTTCTAAAAATTCCTGAACCCGAATACCAACGTGAATTGGGTTGTTTTGAATTGTCAACCTTAACAATAATTTCGTTGTTTTTGTCTCCGTAGTTTAAGTACGGCGTAATTTCATATTGAAAACCAATATATCCGTTTGGACGTTTTCCTAAATAATGCCCGTTTACCCAAACTTCGCTGTTTCTATAAACGCCATCAAAAGTGATTGAAGTAATTTTTGTGCTGTCTTCTGCAGCAACTTTAAATGTTTTTTTGTACCAACCCAGACCTCCATTTAGAGATCCTCCGCCATAACCGCCAGGACTTTTTTCATCAAACTTTCCTTCGATGCTCCAATCGTGAGGAACGTCTAAAGTTCTCCATTTTGTTGAAGCTCCAATAGTATCTTTATCAACAATACTATCGTTTAGATGAAAGCTCCAATCTGCATTAAAAGAAACTTTTCGGTTTACAAATGCATCTTCTTTTTTTGCACAAGAATTCAAGAAAAGAACTCCGGCTGCAACTGCCCATAAACTTATGTTTTTTATGTTTTTTATAATATGCATGGGTACTTTTTTGTTTTTTGGAATTTGAAGATAGAAATAAAAAACGGTTTCATTTATTTCTCCATAAAATAATTTAAGTCTCAGTCTTAAAGAACATTACGAATGCTTTTAGGACTGAGACTTCAAAACTAACTAACTTACGATTTCGGCTTGTAGTGGAATACAATTAGACAAACTCCTTCACCAGTTCTGCTTTGATCACGCACTACTGCTAATCTTAAAGATGTTGCTGTAAGCTCAACCACTTTTACACTGATCCAGTTGCTGCAGTCTCCATAATAGTCTCCACCGTAAAGCATTTGTACTCCACCGTTAAAAACCAATTTATTATTTGCAATATCAAATGAATAGGTTCCTTTTTTTGTTGTTTGATTGTTGTTTGCAATCGCTGTTTGAGTAACCGATGTATTGTAATTTCCATTTAAATCAAAATACATTTCTCCCCAGTTTTTGTTAGCCATTACCCAAGAGTTGCTTGCGTAATCTGGAAACCAATTCCAATAGTCACTACCTTTTGGATTATAAGGATAATCTAAACCTGCCCATCCCACTGGATCTGTAAAATCTAAAACCCATGTTTTTCCGTCAACACCATTAGTTAACATTTGCCATTTCGGATCTCTAAAATAACTTTCGTCATTCTCAGGGACGTTTACAGTCACAGGGGCAGCTTCTACAGAACCTCCTCTTGTGTAAGCGGTATAGTAAATTGTATATTTTCCTGCAAAAGGCAAAATCACTTGATCACTGCTTTTGTTAGAATGTCCCAGTTCATTTCCCGATGCATCTACATATTTCCAAAATGGAATTACCGTTGGATCATCACTTTTAAAGTTTACAAGATTTTTATTTGTAGCATCTTGCGTTACAGAAAACTTAAGTGTTTCTGATGTCAAAGTAACTGCTGGAAGGCTTTCGCGATCCTCGATTGCCTCGCAAGAAAATAACAGCGAACCCATTGTAACAGCTGCTATTAAAATATATAATATACGTTTCATAGTCTTTTGTTTTAAATTAATTCCAGCCTGGATTTTGAGTTATTGTACCATTTGAAAGAATGATCTGAGATTGCGGTAATGGGAACCAACCTTGAGTCTCTGTTCTAAAAGTTACATTAAACTGAGAATCTCCAGTGTTGTTATCAATAGCTGCTTTTGCAACCGTCATTCCTTGTCTTATTAAGTCAAAATAACGAAGTCCTTCAAGCGCTAATTCTAACTGACGCTCTTTCATGATGTTCTCTAAACTGACTGTTTTTCTGTGAGTAGTATTTTTAAAAGCACGATCACGTACTCTATCATAATCTGCCTGTGCTAAAGCTGGGTTCGATTGTAAATTCAACTCAGCTGCCATTAGCAATACATCTGAGAAACGAATAATAGCATAATCTTGGTAGTTGTCAATTTGAAAATTTCCTCCGTTTGCCTCTACGACAGCTGTTCCTGCTGCATTGGTAATTGGACAATATTTTTTCCAAGAATATCCTGTGTACTGACGCTGCTCTCTAGCTTGCGGATCAAAATTTAAATTTTCACCTGCATAATCAATAAATGATGCTGCTTTTCTGGTATCTCCAGCTTCGTAAGAATCTACCAACTTAGGATTTACTGTCGCTCCTCCCCAGCCTGTTGCATATCTTCCTATTGATCCTCCACGAGGCGCAATGTTTACCTGAAAACGGTTTCCTTCATGAAGATCCCAGTTTCCTTTTCCTGAACCGTTAAAACGAACCGCCCAAACCATTTCTGTATTATCTTCTCCAACGAAATTTTCGAAAGACGCTGCTAACCAAAGATTAGCAAAATCAGCCACTAAACCGTGTCCGCTATTATTTACGGCATCATTAATATAAGCTGTTGCTTCTGCTTTAGAAACTACACCAGCTAAATCTGCTTTACCATATGTTCCTGTATAGAATAAGAATGTTCTAGCCAAATACGCTTCTGCAGCCCATTTTGTAATACGCCCATAATTAGCATTTCCTGCTTGTGAGTAGTTTTCTGGACCTAAATTATCTGCTGCAAATTTTAAATCGCTTGCTATTAAAGCATACGTAACTTCTGGAGCTTGTCTTGGTAATTCGAACTCACTTGTTGTTACCGTATGGTCAAGTGGGATAATATCTCCAAACATTTTAGCTGCTGTAAAATGAAAGTGCGCTCTTAAGAAACGTGCCTCAGCTTCGTAGCGAGTTTTCAAAGCTGTATCTGATCCCCAATTTACTTTGCCTAAATTTTCTAATAAAATGTTAGCTCTGTAAATTCCTAAATAAGCATTTGACCAAACATCTTTGTTCATGTCTTTGTCCGAAACGTACAAGAAACGATCCCATTCGATATCGGTTTGAGCATCGGCAATACCATAACCTCCAAAGCAATCATCAGAAGCTTGCTCGCTAATTAATAATGGTCCGCCGTAAGCTTCGCGCTGTAAAACATCATAAACTGCTACAAGACCTTCAAAAGCATCAGAAGGCGTTTTATAAAAATTCTCTGTTACCTTATCAGTATATGGTTCGTTTTCCAAGAAATCCTGCGAACAAGCTCCTAAAGTAAGTAAGCTTGAAAGCGCAAATAATTTTATATATGTTTTCATAATTTTCGAATTTTAAAAGTTAACATTCAGCCCCATTAAATAGGTTCTTGGCTGTGGATAATATCCAACATCAATTCCTTTAGCCCAAGATTGATTTACGTTTCCGAAACCAATTTCTGGATCCATTCCTTTGTACTTTGTGAATGTGTAAATGTTATTTCCTGCCACGTACAATCTGAATTTAGAGAAGAACTTTAATCCATCTGTCAACTTCGTTAAATCACATCCGATTGTAGCGTTTTTAATTCTGAAGAAATCTGAATCCTGAATATATAAATCTGAGAATTTAGTATAGTTTCCGTTTGCATCAGTTCCGTAAGTTACTCTTGGAATTCTGTTCGAAGTTCCTTCAGTTGTCCATCTGTTCAACACATCTGTAGTGTTGTTTGTGTAAGCACGTGTATAATCGTGAACTCCAAAAACGTTTTGCCCGCCAGCAATACCGTAAGTATTAACAGATAAATCAAAAGCTTTGTATGATAATTCTAAATTAACACCGTAATTAATATCAGGGTTTGGATCTCCTACTTTAGTCTTATCATTGGCATCAATTTTTCCGTCACCATTTAAGTCTACGAAACGAACGTCTCCCGGCTGTGCATTTGGCTGAACACCCGCTGCAACTTCTGTAGCATTTTGGAAAATTCCGTCTGTTTTTAATCCGTAGAAATAACCCATTGGTTTTCCAACCTCAACACGGTTCATCTCGTCTAAACCTTGGAATAGTACATTTGATTCTCCGTGAATGATTCCTTCGTTGTTTGCAATTCTCAACACTTCATTTTGGTTGCGAGAAAGGTTTGCATTAATAGCAAAATTCCAGTCTTTTCCAAAATGTGTGCGATAAGCCAAACCAATTTCAAAACCTTTATTGCTTACGTCACCACCATTAATATAAGGGGCAGTGGCTCCTGCATAAGCTGGTATAGAGGCCAATACTAACCAATCTTTGGTTTTCTTGTCGTAGTAATCAAAAGTTAAAGTAAAGTTGGTAAACAAGGTAGCATCAAAACCTAAATCTAACTGCTCAGAAGTTTCCCATTTTAAGTTACGGTTTGCTAACTGATCTGGGCTTGAACCTACTAAAAGAGTTTCATCACCAGTTCCAAAATGATATGTTTTATCTGTTGAGTTTACTACAGACATGTAAGCAAATCTTCTTGCAAATTGGTCGTTACCATTTTGTCCCCAGCTCGCTCTTAATTTGAAAGTATTTAAAACCTTGTTTTCTTTGAAGAAAGCTTCCTTATCTAAATTCCAACCTGCAGAGAATGATGGGAAAATAGCATATTTATTATCTGGACCAAATTCTGATGAACCGTCACGACGAACTGTTGCAGAGAATAAATACTTATTGTTATAATCGTACAATAAACGTCCGAAGTAAGACTGGATTGCATAATCTCTACGGTTTCCTTTTACAACATTTGATGTAGGATCCTTTGCATTGTCTAGATATGCGTGCTCGAAATCATCAAAAATTAAGTTTCTTCCTTGCCCTTCCAGATAATCAGACGTATTCTTTTTTGCAGAAGTACCTACTAAAACATCAAAATTATGAGAAGTAGCAAGATTGAATTTGTATTGAAGTGTATTCTCAAAAATCCATCCTAACGATTTTGTTGCACTTTGAGTTACGCTCGAAACCGTATTGTTGTCATTTGAAGAAAGTGAATAAACAGGTCTGAATGCACGGTAATTGCTATCTGTCATATCAACCCCATAACTAGTTCTGAAAGTAAAATTCTTTGCAAATTTTAATTCGGCAAAAATATTACCTACATAACGATTCGTCTTAGTCTGATTAAAGTTGTTGTAATATAAAGATCCAACCGGATTGCTGATATCTTGAGAAATAATAGAACGAGCAAAATCTCCGTTCTCATCATAGGGCTGATCAATTGGGGCTGCATTTAAGAAACTTCTAATCGCATTGCTGTAGATACCATCGTCGGCAACACCGCTTGACTTGATGTTTGATAAAGTGAAATTTTCTCCGATTTTTAAGTACCCTTTAATTACTTCTGAAGTAGAGTTTGCTGTAAAAGTAATACGGTCATATTGAGATTGATTGGTAGATCCTCCAATCATACCTTCTTGTCCGTAGTACGATAAACCTGTTGCAATCGTAGATTTTTCGTCACCACCTGTAATCAAAAGCGAATGATTTTGTTTCATTGCGCCTTCATTAAATAAATCTTTCTGCCAATCGTGATCAGGAAATCCTGCGATTTGCTCTTTTGTGTATAACGGAGCATATCCTGAATTTACACGAGCTTCATTCATGATCGTTGTATATTCTTGCGTATTCATTAAATCAAGTTTTTTGGCAATTTGCTGAAAACCTGTATAAGTACTGAAAGACACATTCATTTTACCATCTTTACCTTTTTTGGTTGTAACCAAGATAACTCCATTTGCAGCTCTTGCTCCGTAGATAGAAGCTGCCGAAGCATCTTTTAAAATGTCAACCCTTTCAATAACAGAGGGATCAAGATATCCAATTCCGTTATCTACTACTACACCATCAACCACATAAAGAGGATCGCTATTTCCTGCTGTACCTGCTCCACGAATATTTACCACCATATTCGCTCCAGGCTGACCAGAAGATGAAGTTACAGAAACCCCAGAAGCCTGACCTTGTAAAGCATTTACAACATCAAGAGATGCCACTTGCTGAATGTCTTTTCCAGACACCAATGAAGTCGCAGCAGTATTAACTTTCTTCTTTTGAGTACCGTAACCGATCACTACAATTTCTTTAAGTTCTGCAGTTTCTGGCTGCAAAACCGCATTGATCACTTTTTGAGTTCCAACCGTAATATTCTGCGATTTGAATCCTACAAAAGTGATTACTAAAACATCTCCTGTTTTAGCCTCCAATTTATATTTTCCATCAAAATCGGTAACAGTACTCGATTTTGTTCCCTGTACTTGGACAGTTGCTCCTGGAACTCCAAATCCGTCTTCGGAAGAGGTAATTGTCCCACTAACAGTTTTGGATTCTTGAGCAAATCCAAACTGCATCATAAATACGCTAAGCAGCACCGCCATAAAATATGGAAGCTTTGTTGTTTTAATACAATTTTTGCTTTTCATAATAAGAATTGATTAAGTTTAAGTTATAGTTAGTGTTTTCTACCCTAAGAGAAATCTGGAAAAACTTCCCAAGCAGGTCATGCCGAAAAAGAGGGCCTGAATCTCTTTTCCAACATGTAGTACTTGTAGACTATAAGCAACTTCAAAATCGATTCTTTTGGCAAATTTGACGATGGTAATCTCATCAAAAAGCGATTAAAATCAATTCCTAAAAAAACATTTGTGGTAAGTTTAAGTTAAGTTGTAGTTTTGCCTTTTTTACTTATAGTCAATCTGAATTTATCTTATGGTAAATTTGACTACAAGTGTAAAACAAATTTTCTATATTAACAATATTTTAGGGTTATTTTTTTTTGATTCTGATTAATTGTAATTCATTTTTATGAATGTTGTAAAACCTGAAGGGGAATTGAAATAAAAAATATAGAAAAATCAATGTTTTCATAAAATTGACCGTCAGTCATTTAGAAGTTTAATAGAATTCAAAAGCTTTTTTTACACATTCTTAAACATTTGATTTTCAATTTTTTGTTTCATTCAAAAAATATAAGGCTTTCAAAAAGGCTAATAATGATTTTATTTATTTAATTTGTCAAAATTTATCTCATATATGGTTGAAAATGTAGACGACAAAACTGCTTATAAAAATGAAAACAGCGCGATGAATGCCATCACGATTGACTGTGTCATTTTTGGTTTTGACAAAGGCAGTCTCGAAGTGCTTTTAGTGCAGCATGCTGAAGGTATCAGTAAAGGAAAATGGGGGCTTCCAGGAGGATGGATTTATAAAAAAGAAAGCACAGACAATGCGGCTCATCGTTTATTGAATGAGCTTACAGGTCTTGATAATATTTATCTGGAACAGCTGAAAGCATTTGGAGATCCAGATCGTTTTCCGCTGAGACGTGTCATTACAATTGGTTATTATGCCCTTGTAAAAAGAGAAGATTATAATATTAAAGCAGGTTTTACGGCTTCTGATGCGCAATGGTATAAAATCAACGAAATTCCAGATTTGATTTACGACCATAATGAGATTTTAGATTACAGTTTAAAACACCTTCGAAACAGGGTTCGTCAAGCCCCAATTGGATTTAATTTGCTTCCTGAAAAATTCACTTTATTGCAATTGATGCAACTTTATGAAGAAATTTTAGGAATCGAAATGGATAAGCCCAATTTCAGACGAAAAATTCTGCACATGAAACTCTTGGTGGCATTAGACGAAAAACAGCAAGATGTTTCACATAGAGCAGCTCAGCTATACAAATTTGATCCAGAAATTTATAATCAATTAACTGAAAAGGGATTTAATTTTGTATTCTAATTTTCAATAAACAATAATTACGACAACAATACATTGGCAGAAATAACTAATCATCATCACAAACCAGCCGTAGAGGGAATCACAATTGACTGTGTTTTCTTCGGATTTAACAAAGAGAGCCTCGAAGTTCTCTTGGTTCAGCACGCTCAAGGTGAAAGTAAAGGCAAATGGGGACTTCTTGGCGGATGGCTTCAGCTGGATGAAAGTGCCGATGATGCTGCGCAACGTATTTTGCAAGAACTTACAGGACTTGAAAATATTTATCTAGAACAGCTAAAAGCATTCACAAATCCAAAACGTGTTCCAGAAAGACGTGTTGTAACGATTGGCTATTACACTTTGGTGAATCGTGAAGATTATAATATTAAAGCCAGTTTGAGAGTTATCGAAGCCAAATGGTATAAAATAAAAGATATTCCTGAGTTGATCTTTGACCACAATGAAATTTTAAATTTCAGTTTATTACAGCTCAGAAACCGTGTGCGTCAGGCTCCAATTGGTTTTAATCTTCTTCCAGAAAAATTTACTTTATTGCAGCTCATGCATTTGTACGAAGAAATTCTTGGAATTGAATTGGACAAATCTAATTTCAGACGAAAAATTCTTCACATGAAACTGCTCACAGCATTAGATGAAAAACAAAAAGACGTTTCGCACAGAGCTGCTAAACTTTATAAATTTGATGATGAGATGTACAAAAAATTAACTGAAAAAGGATTTAATTTTGAATTTTAACGCCAATTTTAATTCACATCTTTCAACTATCGAAGATCAGCATTCCAGAATCCAAAACTTTGCGCTATCTTTGCGCCTTAATAACATGCTTTAAAGTAATTGCTTTGAGGCAGATTATTCCCAAAAAAAGACTTAAAATCGATTAGAGAACCGATATATTAAAATGAAGAAGATACGTAATTTTTGCATTATTGCACACATTGACCACGGTAAGAGTACATTAGCAGACCGATTACTAAGTGCTACACAAACCGTTTCTGCCCGTGAAGAAAAAGCACAATTGCTTGACAACATGGACTTGGAACGCGAGCGTGGAATTACCATTAAGAGTCATGCCATTCAGATGGAATACAAATACAAAGGCGAGGAATATATCTTAAACCTAATTGATACTCCTGGCCACGTAGACTTTTCGTATGAAGTTTCTAGATCTATCGCTGCCTGCGAAGGCGCTTTATTGATTGTCGATGCGGCACAGAGTATTCAGGCACAAACAATTTCAAACTTATATTTAGCACTTGAAAACGACTTGGAAATTATTCCTGTTTTAAATAAAGTCGATTTGCCGAGTGCAAACCCTGAAGAAGTTAGTGATGATATTATCGATTTATTAGGATGTAAATTGGAAGATATTATTCATGCTTCAGGAAAAACTGGTTTTGGTGTGGAGAACATTCTGGCTGCCATTATCGAAAAAATTCCTGCTCCAAAAGGAGATCCGGAAGAGCCGTTGCAAGCTTTGATTTTTGACTCAGTTTACAATCCATTCCGTGGAATCGAGGTAATTTTTAGAGTTGTAAACGGTGAAATCAAAAAAGGCCAAAAAATTAAATTTATGGCTACAGATAACGAATATTTTGCTGACGAAATTGGAACTTTAAAATTAAATCAAGTTCCTAAAAATGTAGTTTCTGCAGGAGATGTTGGATATTTGATTTCTGGAATTAAAGAAGCTCGTGAAGTAAAAGTGGGTGATACCATTACAGATGCAAAAGTGCCTACAACCAATATGGTTGCCGGTTTTGAGGATGTAAAACCGATGGTATTTGCGGGTATTTATCCTGTTGATACAGAAGATTACGAGGACTTGCGTTCTTCTATGGAAAAATTACAGTTAAATGACGCTTCATTAGTATTTACTCCTGAAAGTTCTGCGGCATTAGGATTCGGTTTCCGTTGCGGATTCTTAGGAATGCTTCACATGGAAATTATCCAAGAACGTTTAGAACGTGAGTTCGACATGACTGTAATTACTACGGTTCCTAACGTTTCGTACTTAGCGTATACTAAGAAACATCCAGAAACGCCAATCGTTGTAAACAATCCTTCAGATTTACCAGAGCCTTCAAAATTGGATAGAGTTGAAGAGCCTTTTATTAAAGCAACAATCATTACAAAAGCCGATTTCGTTGGAAACGTAATGAGTTTATGTATTGAAAAACGTGGTTTAATCACCAACCAAACGTATTTAACAACAGAACGTGTTGAGTTGAATTTTGATATGCCATTGGCCGAAATTGTATTCGATTTCTACGATCGTTTGAAAACAGTTTCTAAAGGTTACGCTTCTTTCGACTACTCTCCTATTGGAATGAGAACTTCGAAATTGGTTAAACTTGACGTTCTTTTGAATGCTCAAACCGTTGATGCGCTTTCTGCATTGATCCACGAAGACAACGCTTATAACATAGGTAAAAAAATGACCGAAAAACTGCGTGAACTTATCCCAAGACAGCAATTTGATATTCCGATTCAAGCTGCAATTGGAGCTAAGATTATCGCTCGTGAAACTATTAAAGCACTTCGTAAAGACGTTACTGCAAAATGTTACGGTGGAGATATTTCGCGTAAGCGTAAACTTCTTGAAAAACAGAAAAAAGGTAAAAAACGTATGCGTCAAGTAGGAAACGTTGAGATTCCGCAAGAAGCATTTATGGCTGTTTTAAAATTGAATGACTAGATTTTCTTTTTAGATAAAAAGAGTAAAGAACAAAGAATATAGATTAGACCCGATGACTTGTGTTATCGGGTTTTTTATTGTTTAAAGTTTAAAAATTACAACGTCAAAACTTACAAATAAAACAGATTATTAACTCGAAAAATCCAATATTAACTCATTCGAACAAATCGAAAGCCTTTTTAACACAGAAAATGTATTTTTAATCTTACAACTTTAACATTACAAGACTATGAAAACCAAATTTTCTGTTATTTTAGCACTATTCACATTCTGTTTTGCAAATGCTCAACAAGACCAAGTTGATTCAGAAATGAATTCTGCAAAAGGCATCACTTTTCAAAAAGGTGATATGTTTTTAGAAGGATCTATCAAAATTAGTACAGGCGGCGACGCAGACTATTATGGCTTTAGCCCAAAATTTGGCTATTTGCTAAATGATAAATTTGCTGTTGGAGCTAAACTAAACTACTCAAGTAACAAAGTAGAAACAACTCAAGTAAAAACGAATGTTTTTGGAGTTGGAGCTTTTGCTCGTTACTATTTCTTAGAATTAGATAAAAAACGTTTTAAAACGTATGCCGAACTTGGTTTAGGCTATGGAAGAAACAAAACCGAAATACCACAAGTTGGCAGCGATACAGACAATAGCTTAACAGCTGATATTAATGTCGGTTTGAACTATTTTGTAACCAAAAATATTGCCGTTACTTTTGTCCTTGCAAATGTTTTGGCTTACAACAGCGTTTCTCCAGAAAATGGTCCATCGTCTGATACTTTTCAATTAAACATCAACTTATTTGAAAATATTTTCGACCAGCCTCAATTTGGAGTTTTGTATAGATTTTAATTTTTTTTTTTTCGATTTATGATAGAAAGCTGTTTCAATTTGGAACAGCTTTTTTTATCCTCTTTAGTTTTTACATTTGTATCTTTGAATCTTTGCATCAGCAAAAAGACTTAGAATCTCAGTAACTCAGAACCTTAGAATCTTAAAAACAAATGCTCGACGAAACCCCAAAGCGATTTGACCGAATTGTTGCTATTCTCATACAATTGCAATCTAAAAAGATTGTCAAAGCACAAGAATTAGCCGATCGTTTTGAATGCAGTTTGAGAACTATTTATAGAGACATTAGAACTCTTGAAGCTTCGGGAGTTCCTATTTATAGTGAAGCCGGAGTTGGTTATGCTCTGATGGATGGTTATCGTCTT
This sequence comes from Flavobacterium sp. F52, assembly GCF_000278705.1. NCBI lineage: Bacteria > Pseudomonadati > Bacteroidota > Flavobacteriia > Flavobacteriales > Flavobacteriaceae > Flavobacterium > Flavobacterium sp. F52. The sequence continues at coordinate 309,429 of NZ_AKZQ01000025.1, forward strand.
CCTCCCGTGATGTTTACTCGCGAAGAAGTCAGCAGTTTTATTGCTGCTGAAAAACTGATGCAGAAGTTTACCGATCCTTCTTTGGGAACACATTATGCTTCGGCGATGTACAAGCTAAAAGCTGTTTTAAGAAGTAACGACAAAGATTATCTTTCGAACATCGAATCGAGAATTGTAATGCAGGATGCAGAACCAATGTTTAATGATAATTCGCCAAATACTCTATCGGTTTTGTTTGAAAGTATTGCTGAGAAGAAACAGATTTCACTTTCTTATAAAACATTTGGGAAAGATGAATTAACTGAGCGTAATTTGGAACCTGTTGGCGTTTTTCATGATAATAACAATTGGTATTTCCTTGGTTTCTGTCACTTGAGAAAAGATTACAGACAGTTTAGGGCCGACAGAATTCAAAACCTAAAAAAAACAGATTTAGATTTTACAATCGAGCACGATTCTTTGGAAACGTATTTGAACAAAACAGAAACAGTTCCAACTACAAAAGTCCGCCTTCTGGTAGAAAAGAAAATTGCCCGTTATCTAGCTTTCGATAGAAAATATCATGGTTTTGTTTCTGAAAAAGAAGTTGGAGATAAATTAGAAATGACTTTTCTCTGCCGTGATATCGAAAATGGTTTTCCTCGCTGGTTTTTAATGTTTGGCGATTATGCTGAAATTTTGGAACCTGAAATATTAAAAACTAAAGTTTTAAATTTAATCGAAATCAATAAAAAAAGACTATTATAAAAAAACTCCCAAGAGAATTTCAAATTCTTTTGGGAGTTTTTATTATTGGGCCTTAATTACATTATAAAAATTGTAATCGGTGTTGGAAGCATCTGTAATTCCGATATTTCTTCCCATGGTTACAATTTGTCCTCTGTGATAAGTTCCGTGATTTATAACCTGTAGCAGATAATCTGAAACAGGCAATTCGCACTCAAACCACGGATTGGTAATTTTAACTTCTTTCATCAAATCTTCTTCTGACAATGAATTGATAAGATGTTTCAATCTTGTAGATGAATTGAGCAATCCTTCAAATATTTCATCTTTTGACAATTCGTTTTCAGGCTTTTTTTCTATCATATCATTTTCAGAGATTACAGAAAACCAATATTCTTCTGTAGACCAGATATGATCCAACGTTTTCATGATAGTCGGAAAACTTGATTGAACTTCTGCATAAAGCAATTCATCAGCTTTTGGCGAAAGCCAGTTTACAAATTGCTGGTTTACCCATAAATTGTAATCTGCAAAATTGGACATTATCTTTTTTAAACTCATAGCAGTGGTTTTTAGAATGTGATATTAAGATAGTAAAAAATTATCAATTATCTTTCCCAGAAAAATGGCGGTTCGATATTTAAAGCTCTTAAATACACATAAGCTTGTCCACGGTGATGCACTTCATTATCAATAAAATATAAAATATTCTGAATTACAGGAAATTCATATTGCCCAAAAAGGTTAAAGGTTTCGCTAAAATCTTCAACTGATAGTTGCTCCCAATATTTATTGATTTCTTCTGTAGCTTCGTCCCATTTTTCAAGATATTGTGCTTTAAAAATCAATTTTTCTGTTCCTTCTGAAAATGGTGCAGTTTCTTTCGTTACAATTCCTTTTAAACCTGGAACCGCAATAGCCAAAAGTTCATCTACTAATTTTGAGAAAGGCCTCATTCCGCCAATTGAAAATTCGAAGAAATCTTTCTCTGGGAAAATCTCAATTAAACGGCGAGTAAGTGCTCTGTGCCCTTGCCAGTGTTTCAATAAATCTTCTGAAGTAATAACTTGTGCTTCTAATGTTTTCATGGTTTTAAAGTTTAAATATTTTTAATACTTCAAAAGTAAAATAGGCTGGTGACAACAGTTTGTCAGCAGCAAAAAAATATTTTAAAAAAATATTTTTTTGCACATTTTAGACGCACCGCAATGCGTTTAACACATCGGAAATCTACACCCAAATTTATACACAAGGGAGATGCACTGCGGTACTCTAAGGAAAATTCGTTTATAAAAAACTTTGCAACTCTGAACCTTTGTGTCTTTGTAACTTAAAAAGAAAAATCCTTTGTACCTTTGCGCCTTAATAACTTTGGAACTTAACAGAAATGATTGAAGATAAAAATCAGCAGAGAACTAGTATAGCTCAATTGGGCGAATTTGGTTTAATTGACCATTTAACTAAACATTTTGACATTACTCAGGAATCTACCTTAAAAAGTATTGGTGATGACGCCGCTGTTCTTGATTTTAAAGACAAAAAAGTAGTAGTTTCAACCGATTTATTAATTGAAGGAGTTCATTTTGATTTGGCTTACATGCCACTGAAACATTTAGGATACAAAGCCGTTGTAGTAAACGTTTCTGACATTTGCGCGATGAATGCAAAACCGACTCAAATTACGGTTTCGATTGCCGTTTCTAATCGTTTTCCGCTTGAAGCTCTAGAAGAGTTGTTTGCAGGAATTACACTTGCCGCAAAAGAATATAAAGTGGATGTTATTGGCGGAGACACAACCTCATCTCAAAAAGGATTAATCATCAGCATAACTGCCATTGGAGAAGCTGATGAAAATGAATTGGTTTATAGAAATGGAGCTAAAAAAACTGATTTATTAGTTGTAACCGGTGACCTTGGCGCTGCGTATATGGGATTGCAGGTTTTAGAACGTGAAAAACAAGTTTTTCAGGTTAATCCGAACAATCAGCCAGATTTAGATCCCTACACTTATTTGGTAGAACGCCAATTAAAACCTGAAGCGCGAAAAGATGTTCGCACCTTGCTTCATGCTTTAGATATAAAACCAAACGCAATGATTGATATCTCAGACGGATTATCTTCTGAGATTATGCATATCTGCAAACAATCTAAAGTAGGTTGTAATTTATATGAAGACAAACTGCCTTTGGATCCTCAGTTTATTTCTACTTGCGAAGAATTTAATATTGACAGTACAACGGTTGCCATAAATGGTGGAGAAGATTATGAACTTTTGTTTACAATAGATATTAATGATTTCGACAAGATAAAAGGAAACCCAAATTTCTCTGTTATCGGACATATGACGGAAGAAAATGAAGGAATCCATCTTGTAACCCGTGCGAATACAAAAATTGCCTTAAAAGCTCGCGGATGGGATGCTTTGAGCGAGTAATTTAAGTATTTAGTCTCAGTATTCAGTAACAATAAAAAACACCTAATAGGTTAAAATCCATTAGGTGTTTTTTGTGTCATTATATTTCACTTTAAAACTGTAAAATCTGAACTCTGAAATCTAAAATTTTAAAAAAGCCCTTTGCTTTTCGCTTCTTTTACCAAGTCGTGATCAGAACCGCTTTTTATTTTTAGCAATTCCATCAAATGTTTTTTCCGTTTCACGATGGCATTTAAAGAAATTGGAATATTTTGCAACACTTCATGAATTGGGGTTCCTTTATCTAAATGAATTAATATCTGTTTATCGTATTGATCAATTTCAATTGCATTATGCGTTGATTGATTCAGCATTTTTACAACTGACTGGCTGTAATATTTTTCATTTTTCATTACTTTATCAAAAGCCAAAAGCAATTCGTCAAAAGTAAGGTCGTTTTTAATGATCAATCCGTTGGGCTGAATGGTTCTGATAATGGTTTTAATTTTCAGCAATTCGGTATACATCGTCAACAGAATAATCTTGCATGAAGGCATCTTTTTCAAAATCAGCTTAGCTAGATCTTCACCAGAAAAAATCTCTTTTTCCTCATAGGGAGGCATGCTAATATCCAAAAAAGCGATATCAAAATCAGTATTGTTATTATTTTCAATTATATCATAACCGGATCTACAATCGTGTGCCTGCGAAATTAAAAAATCATATTGTTTTGGATTATAACGAGTTATAGCATTCTTATACCCTTCAATAATAAATGGATGGTCATCTACTATTAAAATATTCTTTTTAACTAATTGTGGAGCTGAGGCTGGTAAATCAAATGTCATTATGAAGGTTATTATTTGGCTCTAATGGGACTTTTATGGTGAGAATTGTTCCTTCTCCTTTGGCAGATTTTATCGTAACTGTTCCCTTACACTCTGTGGCTCTATATTCTATATTATTAAGACCAATTCCGTTTTTAGTTTTATTGGTATTAAATCCAATTCCGTCATCCTCGATGGTTAAAACTAAATTATCATTTTCGTTTTTAAACTCTACTCTAATAATATCAGCCTTAGCATATTTGTTACAATTCTGGAGCCCTTCTTGAACTATTCTATACAAATTGATTTTTACGATGTTGCTTATTAAATCCCATTTAATTTCAGGATCAAAAACAGTAATCAATTTAGAACTATACATATTCTTTTGATCTTCAAATAGTTTGTTCAAAATAGAAACAAAATTATTAATTAATTCCGATTTTTCTCTATTTAAATCATGCGAAATTTCCCGAATATCCTGTTCAACATTTTTCAATTCGTCAAGATATTTTTTTCTTTTAGAAATAGCCTCAGATTCATCTAACTTATCCAAACTATCCAAACTTATCCTAATACCGAACATACGCCCTAAAACACCATCGTGTAACTCTTGGGCAACTTTCTTCTTTTCTTTTATTCGCGTAAGCTCAATTTCATTTTGCTGCGAAATCATTAAATTGTAAATATCTTCGTTTGCAATCTGTTGCTGTTGTTTAAAAAGTAGTTCTCGATTTTTAGCCTGCTGTGTTTTGTAAACATAAAAAAACAATCCGAGTAATGTACAAATACTAAATACATAAATCAAGGTTTTATTTTTTTCCTGAAGACTGGAATTTTGATCTTTTATCTCGTTGGTTTCATATTCGATGCGAGAGAATTTTTCTCCCATTCTTCGCTCTGCTTTTAACAGTTTATCATTCAATTGAATATATTCTTTGGAATATTCTGAAGCATTTTTGTGATCAACGATTGCTAGTTGCTTTAAAACTTCAAGTGTATTTCTTAATTTATTGGATGTTCTAGAAAGATATAATGCTTCCTTAGAAAGTTGAATTGCCTTAAGAGTATCTTTTTTGACGGCATAAAATTCAGACAAATGCACCTTGTTCAAAATTATTCCTGATGTCAAATCTAAGCTGTCTCTAATCTTTAAGGATCGATAAAATTGATTGGGAAGATCCTCAAAATCATTTAATTTAAATTTTGAATAGGCTAGATTATCTAACAACATTGCATACAATGGTGTACTTTCCTTAAATAGATTGTTTTGCTGAAGACCATTAGAAAAACTTTTTTTTGCATTTTGGTAGTTCTTCATGGATAAATAAACAAAACCAATATTATTCAACGACGTTGCCTTGAGTTGTAGATCGGATGGGATTGATTGGTCTTGCAGAATATTTAATGCTTTATTATGAAACTCTAAAGCTTTATTATATTCCTCACGTTCATTGTATAATATGCCAAGTAAATTATACGATTGATAAAGCAGGTCGCTTACGTTTTTCTGATCTTTAAGTATTTTTAAAGCTTTAAAAATGGTAATCTCACTTTCAAACAAATCACTTTCTTTAAATTGAAGATCAGCTTTACTTAGATATGTTTTAGCCAAATTATTTTTATCATTAATCTGCTTATACATTTTTTCTGCTTTAAAATAAACTAAGAAAGCACTATCTGAAATTGACTTTCTGCTATAATAATCCCCTAGGTAGGTGTAAGCTTTTGCTAAATTTATTGAATCACTGCTATTGATTGATCTTGTTATTATCAATTTAGAGATACCTCCATATGATTCTAAATCATTCATATTAAAATACCTGTTTGCAACCTTAAACAAATTTACTTTATTTAAAGAGTCATCCTTTTCAGCTAAAATAATTGATAATGCCTTTTTTGTGTCCTGTTGTTTTAAGGCATAAGGCCGATTAATGTCGTTTGCCAGCGATAGATAAATAGACAAACTGTCTTTAGAGGAATTTGAATTTTTATATAAGTTGTCTTTCTTGGTACAACCAAATATAATTAAGAATAGAAGCAATAATATTTGGCTATATTTTTTCAATAGATTTCTGATTTTCACCAAAAATAGCAAAAGTATAAATACAAAAAAAGGCTACCAGTAATTGATAGCCTTTCTTATATTTTGTTTTCTATGTTTAGTCAATTTTTCTATTTAAAGTAGAAAATTGAGTATCAGAGCTAAATCCGCCAAGATTTGTATAATCATGTTTTCTTCCCATATCTGATTTTACTCCTCCATCGATAGGTAAGGTTTTAATAGTATCGTTAGCTGCTAAATATGTTGGTGCTTCAGTTGGTGCAAAAGAAGTTGCAACTGCTACTAAAGAAAATAATCCGATTGTTAAAGCTGTTTTTTTCATGACCTGAGGTTTTAATGTTTGTATTAATTTTTGGAGATGATCCGCTGTTTGCTTGCGAATCAGAGTGTAAAACTAATACCAGGATGAAAAAAAATTTATACAAAAAATTAGGTTTGTGGTAGATCGTACCCAATTGATAGTCAATGAGTAGGAAATCAATGTAATTGCCTAATTTTTAGACCTCTAGGTAATTTCCTGCTGCAAAATCGGAAATAATCTGCTCTATATTTGCCTTGTACGTTTTAGAAAAAGGAATCTTTTTTGTGGAGTTTTTTATGTAACAGATTGAGTTTCCGCTATGAATCCTCGAAATATAATTTCTATTAATGACATAACTGTTATGAATACGGATAAACGGATAGGTCAAAACACTTTCGAAATGCTTTAAAGTTTTGAAGGCCGTAATCATTTCGCCAGTGTTTAAATAAATATCCGTAGAATTATTGTCGGCTTGAAAATAACAAATATCGTCAGCATTTAAATATCGATAATCACCATAAGATTTTATGCAAATGGTTAATGGTCTTTGGATATTTTGAGGAATCTTTACATTATTTACATTGTCAATTACAATTGAAGTCTGTTCTTCTGTTGAACTTACTGTTTTTACCTCAAAATTTGCTTTTTTAAGCTTCAAAACGGTTTTAAGAAGATCGGTATGTGCAATGGGTTTTAAATGATAATCAAACACTCCATATTGAATAGCATCAAACGCTTTGTCTTTCTTATTTGTAGTAATGATAATTTTTGGAATTTCATGAAAGAAACGGTGCAATTCGCTAACGAAAGTCAGAGACAAATGACTTGAAAGATTTTCAGGTTCGATTTCTAGAAAAATCAAATCGGGTTTGTGTTCTAAAACCAAGTTTAAACCGTCCTGGAAATTTGATGCCGATCCCGCAAAAGATAATTCTGAAAAACCTGAAGCGGTTGTTTGGGTTTTCAAAATACTCTCAGCAACATCATCAATTATAATATACGAATACTTTTTCAATTTCGGGTCTTGTTGGTTTTCTCACTGCACAATCATAATAAAAAAACACTTTTGATTTGCTATATGAAGAAAAAAATTGCTCTTTGCAGTAATATAAATTTAAAATTACGGATTTAAACATTCTAAACATCTCATTGTTAACACATTAAGCCAAAATGTTAATACATAAGGATGAAATGCAAAAAAAGCCGATAAAATACTTATTTAAAAAAGAAAATCCCAAACTCTCCCGAAGCTTTGGGACAGAATTTGGGATTTCTATAATAAACTGTAAAGATTACATCTTCATTAACCAGTTTTTCATCGAAACTTCATTTTCGATAATACCTCTTAATTCAGTAATTTTTACACGATCTTGTTTCATGGTATCTCGATGACGAATCGTTACCGTTTCGTCTTCAAGCGTTTGATGATCTACTGTGATACAGAAAGGCGTTCCTAAAGCATCTTGTCTTCTGTAACGGCGTCCTACAGCATCTTTTTCATCGTATGCCACATTGAAATCCCATTTCAAATCTTCTATGATTTTTCTTGAAACTTCTGGTAAACCATCTTTTTTAACTAATGGCAATACTGCCGCTTTAGTTGGCGCTAAAACTGCCGGTAATTTTAGAACTGTTCTTGTAGAACCGTCTTCTAATGTTTCTTCTTTTAATGAAGTAGCAAATACAGCCAAGAACATACGATCTAAACCAACAGAAGTTTCTACTACGTAAGGAACGTAGTTTTCATTTAATTCAGGATCAAAATATTGTAATTTTCTTCCGGAATATTCTTCGTGTGCTTTTAAGTCGAAATCTGTACGAGAGTGAATTCCTTCCAATTCTTTAAATCCAAATGGGAAATTAAATTCGATATCAGCCGCTGCATTTGCGTAGTGCGCTAATTTCTCGTGATCATGAAAACGATAATTTTCTTGTCCTAACCCTAAAGATAAGTGCCATTTTAAACGAGTTGCTTTCCAGTGCTCGTACCATTGCATTTCTTCTCCCGGACGAACAAAGAATTGCATTTCCATTTGTTCGAACTCACGCATACGGAAAATAAATTGTCTTGCCACAATTTCATTTCTGAACGCTTTACCCGTTTGAGCGATTCCGAACGGAACTTTCATACGACCTGATTTCTGAACGTTTAAGAAGTTCACAAAAATACCTTGAGCCGTTTCTGGACGTAAATATAAATCCATTGCATTTTCTGCAGATGCCCCCAATTTAGTTCCGAACATCAAGTTAAATTGTTTTACCTCTGTCCAGTTTTTAGAACCTGTTTCAGGATCAGCAATTTCAAGTTCTTCGATCAATGCTTTAACATCAGCTAAATCTCCAGCTCCCAAAGAACGTCCTAAACGCTCTCTGATTTCTTTTTCTTTAGCTAAATATTCAATAACACGAGCGTTTGTAGTAACAAACTCTTGTTCGTTGAATGCATCGCCAAAACGAGCTTTTGCTTTTTCGATTTCTTTTTGAGCTTTTTGGTGAATTTTTTCAGCAAAATCTTCAACCAAAACGTCAGCTCTATATCTCTTTTTAGAATCTTTATTATCAATTAATGGATCATTGAAAGCATCAACGTGACCAGAAGCTTTCCAAGTTGTTGGATGCATCAATATCGCAGCATCAAGGCCGACAATATTTTCATTCATCTGAACCATTGATTTCCACCAATATTCACGGATATTCTTTTTTAATTCGACACCGTTTTGTGCGTAATCATATACAGCACTTAAACCATCGTAAACTTCGCTTGACGGAAAAATAAATCCGTACTCTTTTGCGTGCGAAACCACATTCTTAAATATATCTTCTTGTTTTGCCATAGTGATGCAAAAATATAAAAACTAGCTATATAAAAAAGAAAAATTATAAAGATTGAAGCTTTGATTTTGTTACTTTTGTAAATAAAATCTCTCTTTTTGTGATTAATTATCTAATAAATCTATTTTTCCCTAAAGTCTGCAGCGGATGCCATTCACTTTTGCTTCAAAATGAAACCGTTTTCTGCACCGTCTGCCGACATGAAATGCCTCTAACACAATATCATTTAAATCCTAAAAACGAAGCTGTCAAAAAGTTTTACGGTAAAATTGACATTCAATTTGCATCAGCTTTTTTGTATTTCAATAAAAAAGGAATCGTTCAAGAATTAATTCATAATTTAAAATACAAAGGTCATCAGGAAATTGGAACCGTTTTAGGAAATTGGTATGCAGAAGATTTAAAGGAACTTCACTTACAAATTCCTTTTGATGCTGTAATTCCCGTTCCGCTGCATAAAAGAAAATTTAAGGAACGAGGTTATAATCAGGTTACCACTTTTGGAAAAGCAATTGCATTGGGTTTTGAAATTCCTTTTGCAGAAAATATTCTAATCCGTAAATTATATACCAAAACGCAATCCAAGAAAAACCTTTTGGGAAGATCTGAAAATATTGAAAACATTTTTGATGTCAAATTCACCGAATCTGATCATAACAAACATTTTTTAATTGTTGACGATGTGCTTACAACTGGAGCAACACTTGAAGCATGCTCAAAAGCTTTACTAAAAATACCTGGCGCTAAGATTAGCATACTCTGTATGGCGATGGCGCATTAACCTTTAAAACTCAAAAATTAATTCACCAATATTTTTTTCACTTCTTTTCTGTTACCATCAGTAACCGTTACAAAATAAAGACCCGAAGGCACATCTGGCAACTGAATATCTTGAATAAAATATCCTGAACCTTGGAAAGTTCTATTGTAAACATATTTTCCATTAATATCATTTACGTAAACTTTAATCTCGCTCACCGAATCTCTATCAAATTGCACTGTAAAAGTTCCTTTATTTGGATTTGGGTATGCAACGAAATCAGCATTCTCAAAATCGTCATTTCCTAATGTATAGGTTTTAGAACAGATATTTACTGACGCAGAATTTATTGTTCCAAGAGCTCCCACAGTATCATCAAGAACTCTAAAAGTCCAATTTCCTTGTGGATTTTCCCCATTAAAAACGCTTAGAGCTGTTGAAGGAATCACAATCTGGCTAGTAGTTGTATTACAGTTCAAAGCAGCTCCGCTATCATCAAACTGCAAGGCAAAAGTTGAATTTGTACTTCCGCAGTTTTTATTAAACAAAGTCACCACTGTGCCGCTTGGGCTTATGATTTGCATAGTCAAATCTGAAAATCTCGCATGCGTTACATTTACTGAAACATTGACATCTGAGACTGACCCTGATGAGGTAGGCACAGAAACTGTTTTATTCACATTTACATTATCGCCTGTTGAATAACCACCACCAAAATTATATGACGCGCAAGAAGTCAAAACCTTATATCCTAAAGCAAATGGTTTGGAATTTATAGCATAATAAATATTGCCAACTGGCTCTACCAAAAGCCTGCAATTTGTAGAAGCGTCAATTTCTGGAACCAATATCGTTTCAGAACCATCATTTGGAGTATTAGTAGCTAAGATTATTGGAAATGTTAATCCGCCATCTACTGATAATTTGATATTTACATTTGACGAACCTGGTAGTGTATTAGTGTTATTTACACTCCAATTAATTGTTTGTGCAGACCCTTTTGCCCACCCGAGATTATCATCAGCTTGTGAAGTTACTGCAAATGGTCCAGCAGCAGCAGTTACAGTTACGGCCATAGTATCTGTATTGGTTTGTGCTTTTCCTGCTGCCGCATTGTCTCTTCCTGTCAAAGTAAAATTCATTGTCTTTGCAATAGAAGAAACAGATTCCCAAGTTGTCGTCAACTGGTTATTTAATACCGAACTTAAAGCTGGCATATAACGAACTGGCGAATTTGTAGGCGGTAGAGACCTAAACATTGGGCCATCTGGTTTTGTAGGATACGTTAAACTATTACTTGCAAAAGTTGTTGTAGCGCTGTCAAATTGCTCCCAAGTATAGGTTATAGAATTTCCTTCAGGGTCAGAACCCGTTCCCGTCAAAATAAAGGGTGTACTAATTGGAATTGTATAATCTGAACCTGCATTTATAACAGGCGGATTATTATCAGCGATGGGAGTCGAGACTGGACAGGTTTTCCCTGCCAAATTATTCTGTATTTGGCTAATGCTTGCATAAGAAAAATAATCGTCTGAATGATTCTGAACATCATAATTTGTTACTCCAGCATATCCCATAATAGTTGAACCGCTTCCAGGTTCATAACATGCTCCATAACCTTCATTTTGGAAAGAAAAAGTATGTGTGCCTCCAAGCTGATGTCCCATTTCGTGTGCCACAAAATCTATATCAAAATTATCACCTTGCGGTTTTGCATCTGCTGGAGATGTAAACGCACTACCTTTTCCTATTGGTTGGCTTGGAGTTGGACTATCACATATACAACCTATACAACCCGCATTTCCTCCTCCGCCAGAACCTCCAAACAAATGACCGATATCGTAATTGGCTTCACCAATAACATTAGTTAACGTTGTCTGTACTTCTTTTGGCCAAGTAGGATTATTTTCAGCGGCACCTATACTAGGAATAGAATAAGGATCTGTAGAAGCATCTGTATAAATAACAGCATCATTGTTTGCAATTAAAATTAATTGTACAGCAAGATCTCGATTAAAAATACCATTTACTCGAGTTAAAGTGGCATTCATTCCGGCTAAAGCTCCTGCTTTTGTTCCGCCAAAATAAGCTGTGTATTCCCCTGTACAAGATAATGCCAATCGAAGTGTTTTAAATTGTTTGGCATTAGATGCTGTTTTTGCGGTTGTTGCCGTTTTATTGACAGAAACAAGATTGGTTGTTTTACAGTCCAACAACATTTTTGATGTTGCGTTGTCTGTCGATTTAAACAAAACATATTCAGATTTATTTTCTGGGTTTTGCTCAATATATTCAGTTGGTTTAGCTGTTCTAAAAACCATGGTCTGTACGCCAATTGGAGCAACACTAAAATGTATTTTAGCATTTTTATCATCTATTCCTCGACCTTCATAAGATCTGATTTCTGGATATTTTGCTTGTAATTCGGGATCAAAATTAGAAGATTCCCAAATAGAAAAACGTTCCAAAATGCCATCAGTATTCGGAATAGTGATTTCTGACGTCGTGTTTTTTGCTGTTTTATTGGATGCCGAAGCTAACTTTGAGCTGAGAAGACTTGTATTTAATTTATAGTATAATTTATTGGAACTTGTGCCATCAGCTCTTCGTGAAAGCGATGAATTAGTTACTTTCTGCCATAAAACGTCTTGTGCTTTAATTGCTACAGAACAGAAAATTAAAAGTATACAAAGTAGTTGTTTTTTCATACTATTAAAATATAATAATCAAAATTACTTTAATTAATTTGAAATTATATTATCTACACGACAATTATTGTTTTTTAATCGACGAGTCGGCATATTTTTACAAAAAGATATATTATCTGTTAAAAATCGATTTGGCATAGTATTAAATTTAAAAGAGAATAGTATAAATTTGCAGCATCTTAAATAATTTGTTTTGAAGCTCTTTCATTCTATAAACGATTTTCAGTCAACCAAGAAAACAATTTTAACTCTTGGTACCTTTGATGGCGTGCATATTGGTCATAAAAAAATTCTGGAACGAATTACTCAGAATACTGAAAATGGAAAATATGAAAGCCTAGTTCTGACCTTTTTTCCGCACCCAAGAATGGTTCTTCAGGAAAAGTCTGAAATAAGATTACTTAATACCATTGATGAAAAAATAAAACTTTTGGAAGCAACTGGAATAGAAAATCTAGTTGTTCATCCTTTTAACGAAAGTTTTTCAAGATTAACCGCTGAGGAATTCGTTCGTACCATTTTAATAGAGAAATTTCAGATTCAAAAAATTATTATTGGACATGATCATCGTTTTGGCCGCAATAGAACAGCAAATATTGACGATTTAATTGCTTTTGGAATCGAATATGGATTTGAGGTAGAGCAAATTTCGGCTGAAGAAATTCAAGATGTTTCAGTTAGTTCAACCAAAATCAGAAAAGCTTTAAATGAAGGCAACATGGCTTTGGCCAATGAATATTTAGGTTATAGCTATTTCTTGAACGGAACCATTGTAAAAGGAAAACAGCTTGGACGTACCATTGGTTTTCCTACTGCAAATATCCATATTGAAGAAGATTATAAATTAATCCCAAAAATTGGTGTTTATGTTGTGAGAACTGTTGTAAACAATGAAACTGTTTTTGGCATGATGAATATTGGTTTTAATCCGACAGTAAATGGCGAAAAACAGACTATTGAAGTTCATTTGTTTAACTTTGACAAAGACATTTACGATCAGAACATTGAGGTTTCTTTATTGCATTATATTCGCGAAGAGCAAAAATTTAGCTCAGTAGATGCCTTGAAAGCGCAACTTGATCAAGATAAAATCAATTCTCTGGCTTTTATAAACTCTTCATTAAAGGATCAGACTGCATAGTTTTTACCGTTTTTAAATCATCGTAGTTATTTTTTTAGTAAATTTGATAGAACACTGTTTTTCAAATATTTACTATTAACTTCTAAAAAATAACCACTATGAAATTACCTAAAGAAATTACCAACGGGTTTTTGATTTTCCTCGGAATTGGCATTTATTTTTTATTAATGAATGTACTAGGTTTAGCAGATTTGTTTTATTTGAGAACACTTAACGTTTTCTTTATATTCTACGGTGTTAACAGGACCATGCAGATGAATCTTCATGAAGGGGAAACCAACTTTGTTTCTAATGCTGTTTCTGCGATGGCTACTTCTGTAGTTGGTGTCGCACTAAGTATTTTTGGCTTATTGGTTTATAGTTACGCCCGAGGTGGAGATGCCTACGTCAGAACTTTATCCGAGACATTTATGTTCGGAGGAAATCCATCAGTGCCAACTTACTGTATCTGCTTATTATTTGAAGGAATCGCTTCTTCTGTAATAGTAACTTTAATGATGATGCTGTATTGGAATAACAAATACGCAGCAGATTAATTTTTAATTTGTTGCAACCAAATTTTAACGGCATACCTTTTTAAGTGCACTTTTTGTGTATCGATCAAATCAAAAAATTTAGCCAAAAGAGATCTTAAATCTCAAGAAATATTTTTAAATTGCTTATAGCAGAGAGTTATAAGCAATTTTTTTATTTGAAAAATGAAGTTAAAACAAATTGAAAGGGTTAAAAAAATCTCAAAAGAAGATTTTGTTTCCCAATATGTAAAAAAACAAATTCCTGTTGTTATCGAAGAATTGACCGAAGATTGGCCAGCTTATAACAAATGGAGATTATCTTATATTAAAGAAATCGCAGGAGATTCGGTAGTTCCTTTGTATGATGACAGACCTGTAAATCACGAAGATGGTTTTAATGAAGCGCATACTACAATGAAAATGAGTGATTATATCGACTTATTGGAAGAAAAGCCTACTAATTACCGTATTTTTCTTTACAATCTAATGAAAGAAGTTCCTTCATTAAAAAACGACTTCTTATGGCCTGATATAGGCTTAAAATTAGTGAAGCAAATGCCGATGCTATTTTTCGGAGGCGAAAATTCGAGAGTTTTTATGCATTATGATATTGACTATTCAAACATACTTCATTTCCATTTTCACGGGGAAAAGCAATGTATGATTTTTGCTCCAAGCCAATCGAAATTTATGTATAAAGTGCCTCATGCGTTAATTTCAAGAGAAGACATTGACTTTGATAATCCGGATTACGAAAAATTTCCAGCGCTTAAAAATGTCGAAGGTTATATCACAAATCTTAAACATGGCGAGATGCTCTATATGCCTGAAGGATATTGGCACTATATGAAATATCTAACGCCAGGATTTTCGATGAGCCTTCGCTCCTTTCCAAAAAACATTGTCAATTTATCCAAAGCAGCTTATAATGTTTTTATTATGCGTCACTTTGATATTATGATGCGAAAAATTCAAGGTCAAAAATGGATTGACTATAAAAACGAAAGGGCTCTTAAAGACACGCATCAGAATTTACAGCGTACCCTTTAATAAAAAAGCGGTTGAGAATTTAAAGACTCAACCGCTTTTTATTTATCTGAATACTATTTTTCTTGACGCTGTTTTTCCATTTTCTAAAGTTATCTTAACCAATAGAATTTGCGGTCCTGATTGAAAATTATTTATAATCCAATCTTTATTTCCAATTTCCTTTTTATGATATAACAATTTACCGCCTACATCATAAATAGAGACTTCTTGAAGATTTTCCTGTTCAGAAATAGATTGCAGTTTGATGTTTTTATCCTTAACAGAAACAACAATTTTTTGGTTTTGATTTTCAAAATCCTCATTTCCAAGTGATTTATCATCATCACTATTTGTATAACGTAAAACAAAACGATTCAGAAAAGTTCCCGGCGCTGACCTAAACGTATAACCTCCTGTTTTAAGATTATGAATCGTATTTGTTACATTGTCTTGCAGATAAATATTCTGATTACTTAAATTCCCATCTGTATGATCTATAGCAATTGTAAAATTACCTTCTGGAATAGTAGACTTATACCCTAAAGGAATTGTATCGCTCACAACAAAAGGCAACGCTCTTCCTTGAATAACCAATTTTTTCCCTTCATTAATGCTATAAAAATCAGCATAAGGATTGGCACTCATAGTTAACGCGTCATAATTATTATCCCAAAAGTTCGTGGCGCCTGTTACATATCCAATAAGCAACTGCTTAAATACTCCTTCTGTATTTGTTAAATTCAGCCAGATACGGTGTTTTTCTATTACAGTAGTAGCTGAAGATTTATAGAACTGACTGTTACGACTTGGCACCCTCATAGAATTTGTATATACAGCATTCTGTCCTGTTATGGATTTAGCAAAAAAACCCTGTCCTGCAGCAATGTATCCAGCTGGAGCAACTTGATTTCCTGGAGATGATGCTCCAGTTCCTTCCATATTACCTGTTTCAGTACTTCCAGACAAATTATAATAGGCATAATCACTTCCATTGTATGTATAAGTATTGGTACCTGGAATTTTAGTTGGAGGACTATTATGCGTCCAAAAGTAAAGTGTTCCATAAAGCCTTTCTGCATTATCATGAATAAACTGATCTGCATAAATTGCTGAAGGATATGGATTTCCTAAAAAAACAAATTTTTCAGCAATGGATGGAGGCCCCAAAATTGTTCCATTATTTGGAACTCCTATAAATTCTCCTCCAAAAATCTGTGAGGAATTTATATCATATGGCTGAGGCGCACGAATACTATAACCGTAACCCCTTATCATTTCTTCAGTTCCATTATAAATTGTGATCCAACTACCTGATGGATTCCATTTTTGAAATTTATCATAGAGTGTATTAGGTGATAAATCATGTAATGTGAATACTGGGTCACGGGTTACAGGCGAAGACCAATATGTAACATCGTAACGTCTTACAGGTGTTGTATTTCTTTTATAGGTAATATTTCCAGTATTAGGTACATCTGAAATTTGAACTAAACTTGAATTGTTTTCAAAAGTTAAAATTCCATTACCAAGTACACTAACTTCATTTGTTACAGTGATTGTATTTGTACCCTGCACAATAAGAGATCCATTGTTCTGAACCGTTAATCTGCTGACAAAAAAGCTGGCATTAGTTCCCGAAATAATTGGATCAACTCCTACGTCTGGAATATCTACACAATCAGAAGCAATAGGAACGCCTGCTGGTGTCCAGTTTGCTGGATTTCCCCAATTAGCATCAACACTTCCATTCCACGCTTTAGTCACAAAAGCATTTATCATGATTGGCGTTGCTTCTGATTCGCATCCCGTTGCACTGTTTCTAACCTGCACATTATAAACCCCAGAAGATAGTCCAGCAAATATTCCAGAAGTATTACTAAAATCTACTCCATCTATACTATATATGTATCCTGTTCCAGATGCTGGTGAAGTGACTGTAATGACACCTGTATTATTTAAACAGGTTGGCAATTGAGTAACAGATGCTGTTGGTGCCGCTGCAACCGCATTTACCGTCAAAGAAACATTTTGAGTGGCTTCGCAACCAGTCGAAGTCTTAATAGTCATGATACCATTATAAGTTCCTGATGCAGTATTTGCTGGTACATTTACATTTATAATATTTCCTGATCCCGAACTAAAAGGAAATGGTGTAGCACCTTGGTCTGTTAAAGTAATCCAGTCAATCGCATAACTAGTTGGAGATCCAGTTGTAGCATTATAAGCTAATGTAGTCGTCTGCTCTGACGGGCTTTGACAAACCGAAGCAAAGGCCCCTGCTGTACTAATGGTTGGAAGCGTATTAATGGTCAAAGAAATTGCTTGTGTTGTCAAACATCCATTTGATGCGGAAATTGTCATTACACCAGTATAAGTTCCTGCAGCTGTTCCAGCTGGAACATTAATATTATCAATATTTCCTCCTCCTGAATTAAAAGAAAAAGTGGTCGTTGCTTGATCATTTAATGTTACCCAATCTATAGAATAGTTTATTGGCGAACCGGTTGTAGCAGAATAAGGTAAAGAAGCAATTTGTGCAGATGCATCTTGACAAATTGAAATCAAATTTCCAGATGTTGTAATTGTTGGAACCTCATTGATAGTTACTGTAAAAACATTATCTACAGACAAACAGCCATTTGCATTCATTACGGTTAACGTTCCTGTATAAGTTCCAGGAGCTGTTCCAGCTGGAATTGCAATAGTAATTGGACTCGCTGTTAAAGCTTCATCAGTAACTGTCGCAAAACTATTTGTTGGACTGGCATTCCAAGTGATGCTGTAAGTTGTTGGCGAATTCGTAACTGCTATATACGGCAATGCCGTACTCTGTGTAACTGAACTTTCACATACTGATGCAGTAGCTCCTAATGTTATAGTTGGCAAAGGATTCACAGTAACTGTAAAATTATTCGCCGTTGATACGCATCCACTCGCATTGCTTACCGTTAATGTTCCTGTATAAGTTCCTGCGGCAGTTCCAGCAGGAACAGCAATACTAATCGGACTAGTTGTTAACGTCGCATTTGTAACTGCTAAGAAACTGTTTGTCGGACTGGCATTCCAAGTGATGCTATAATTCGTTGGTGAATTTGTTGTCGCGGTATAACTCAAGTTTGCCGTTTGATCTGAAGCATTGAAGCAAACCGGTGTTACTGTGCCAAGTGTGATAGTTGGCACCGCGTTTACAGTAACCGTAAAATTAGCTGCTGTAGACACACACCCATTTGCATTGCTTACCGTTAATGTCCCAGTATAAATTCCTGCTGCTGTATTGGCAGGTATTGGAATCGTAATAGGACCTGCAGGCAAGCTTGCATTTGTAACTGATGCAAAAGTATTTGTCGGACTGGCATTCCAAGTGATGCTGTAATTTGTTGGCGAGTTTGTGGAAGCACTGTATGGCAGTGTTGTACTCTGTGGATTGGAACTTGCACATACCGCGCTCGTGGCACCCAATGTTATTGCTGGCAATGGATTGACGATAACGGTAAAATTGGTTGCCGTTGATATGCATCCATTTGTATTACTTACCGTTATTGTTCCCGTATATGTCCCTGGCGCTGTGTTTGCAGGTATTGGAATGTTAATTGGGCTTGTTGGCAAGCTTGCATTTGTAACTGGCGCAAAAGTATTAGTTGGGCTCGCATTCCAAGTGATGCTGTAATTTGTCGGCGAATTCGTAACCGCTGTATAAGGCAATGGAGTATTCTGTGCGCTTGAACTTGTACATACCGCTGTGGTTGCTCCTAATGTAATCGTTGGCAATGCGTTTACCGTTACTGTAAAATTAGTTGCCGTCGATACGCACCCGTTTGCATTGCTTACCGTTAATGTTCCTGTATACGTTCCTGCTGCTGTATTGGCAGGTATGGGAATATTGATTGGACTTGCTGGAAGAGATGCATTTGAAACTGCTGTAAAAGTATTTGTTGGACTCGCATTCCAAGTAATGCTATAATTAGTTGGTGCATTTGTAACTGCCGTATAAGGCAATGTTGTACTCTGTGCGCTCGAACTTATACATACTGCCGTAGTGGCGCTTAATGATATTGTCGGCAATGGATTTACGGTGACTGTAAAATTAGTTCCCGAAGAAGTACATCCTGTTGCATTTTTCACAATAATAGTTCCCGTATATGTTCCAGCAGCAGTTCCGGCAGGAACCGCAATACTGATTGGACTAGCGGTTAACGTAGCATTTGTAACTGCTGCAAAACTATTCGTTGGACTGGCATTCCAAGTGATGCTATACGTATTGGGAGAGTTTGTTGTCGCAGTATAATTCAGATTGGCCGTTTGGGCTGATGCATTAAAACAGACTGGCGTTGTCCCGGTTAATGTAATAGTTGGGGGTCCGCTTACTGTAACCGTAAAATTACTTGCTGTCGATACACATCCATTTGCATTTCTTACCGTTAATGTCCCGGTATATGTTCCAGCAGCTGTATTAGCTGGTATTGCAATGCTAATCGGGCTTGCAGGCAGAGATGCATTTGTAACTGCTGCAAAAGTATTCGTTGGACTGGCATCCCAAGTAATACTGTATGTAGTTGGCGAATTTGTTGTCGCAGTATAAGGCAATGGAGTATTCTGTGCGCTTGAACTTGTACATACCGCTGTGGTCGCTCCTAATGTAATCGTTGGTATTGCATTTACCGTTACTGTAAAATTAGTTGCGGTTGATACGCAAGTTCCATTATTAACTATTAATGATCCTGTATATGTTCCCGCAGCAGTTCCTGCAGGAACAGCAATAGTTATTGGACTTGCTGGTAAAGTCGCATTCGTAACTGGCAAGAAACTATTTGTAGGGCTTGCGTTCCAAGTAATACTATAATTTGTTGGTGAGTTAGTAGTTGCTGTATAGGGTAATGTTGTATTTTGCGCACTGACACTGGCACATACTGCAACAGCTGATCCTAAGGTTATTGTTGGTGGAGCACTAACTATTATATTCACAGCATTACTTCCACTTATAGATGATGTACAGTCTGCTGAAGCTAAAGAAGTAACTGTAATAGTACTATTTCCTATACCAATCAACCCTGCAGCAGTAAAACTTCCAGATCCTGCAGTTGTCACAGTCATCGTTGCTGTTTGTCCTACATTATTTGGTCGGCTTACATTATAAGTTACGGTATAAGTACCAGTTGGCAGACTTGCCGCTGTACTTGTTAGCTGTACCTGCGTAGTGGTTCCTGTACAAATATTTGGAGCCGATATTCCAGTGAAACTATATGTTTTACAGGTATAAGTTATCGTCGCTTGCCCTCTTGCACCGCTTCCTCCATTAGCTGGGTTATTAGAACTCATTCCTCCTCCACCTCCACCTCCATTGGGTGTACCATCATTTCCTACACGATCTGATAATATCACAGAATTAAAAGCCGCTCCTCCAGCACCAGCTCCAGTGACTGTACCATAACCACCAGCATTTCCGCCACCACCAGAAGAAAGAAGTGCGCCTAATGCTGCACTAGATCCTGCTGTCCCATTTGCTCCAACTGCTGTTGCTAGATTTCCAATGGCTCCAACACCACCATTTCCACCAGTTGGAGTAGAAGTCGTAGTCGTATTCCCATTTCCTCCCTGCCCTCCAGGAGCATTTAAAAAAGCTGTAAATCCATTTATATAGGTTGACCCTCCAGCAGCACCATTACCAGCCCCTCCTGTAGCAGTTGCTCCAACGACAACATTTAAACTTGATACCGTTGTTGTATTGAGAGTTCCTCTTGCGTATGCACCACCGCCACCACCACCGCCACTTCGTCCTACTAGCGGTGTAACCTGTGCGCCACCTCCAGCACCTCCGGCACCCCATGCTTCAACGGTAACAACATCCATACCCGCAGGAAGAAGTAAAGTACCGCTTGCGGTAAATGTATGGGTTCTGGTTTGTGCTTCTAAAAAAGAGCTATAAAGAATTGCTAGAATTAAAATTGGAAGAAACTTTAATTTTTTGTGAAGATAATCTAATGTAAAAAAACTGAAAGAACTCAGCGTAGAAAGTAAATCTTTTTTCATCTTGTGGCATTTTAGTAATTGAAAAACAAATTCAAACTCAAAGACGATTAATTGGAAAATCGAGAAGATTATGCTTTGCAATTACATCAACAAGACTAAGTTTTTGATATAGAATCAAAGAAATACTCCAATTTTACAATCAACTTTAAGGCAAATACAAAACAGTATGTTAAACTGTGGTTTTTTGAAAAAAAAATTTAATTGAAGGGCTTGTAGAAAAGTATTTAATCGAATTAAAATGCATTTAATCGATCAAACACAACTACAAGGTACGATTTTATTTACATTGAAATTAACATTGTAATACTAAACCCATAATTTTAACACTTTGACATAGAAAAATAAAAAAAATAGGAAAAAACTGTTAATTTTACAGTATAACAAATTCAATCAACTGATTTACAGACACATATTTACTTGACAAATATTTATGTGATTTATTAAAAAATGACCTTTTTTGAGGTTGATTGACCATTATCAAAAATGACTTTTATTAGTAAAACCTGATGAGAAGAGAACAAATTTAGGATATTTAGGTTTTTAGTTTCGAGCTTATCTTTTCTATATAATTGATTCCCTGAAACATCAAATATTATAACCTCTTTCAAATTATCTTTAAAAGAGTCAATATTTATATTATGGCTTTTAACCGATATTAAAACGTCTGTAAAGTTGTCTTCAGATGTTTTGTTTGATAAAGTCTTATTAGCATAAACTATTGAAAAACGATCGTTAAAAGTTCCTGCTTCAGAATCAAATTGATATGGTCCTTCAGAAAGGTTATGAAATTTATTTATGGCCTTATCCACTAAAAAAATATCAATTTCATTAAATAATATATCCTGATGATCAATTTCAAAATTTAAAGTAGTTTTTACATCCGATCTATACCCCAACTTAATTGAATCATCCTCTAAAAATGGAAGAGCCTTTCCTTGAATTATCAGTTTTTTGCTTTCTAAAACGCTATAGAGATCAATTGCTTGACTCGAACCGAAAGATTCTGCATCATAATAATCTAAAGAATTAGAAGCTTCTTTAGCATAGCCTACTAAAATCTGCTTAAATGCACCATCGCTATTATAAAGATTTAGCCAGAATCGAAGCTTTTCAGCTTCTGCAATAGCTCCAGAGTTCGCAGGCTTTAAAAAAGCGCTATTGCGAGCTTTAACTCTCATGCTGTTATTAAATTCTATAGAGCCTTCCGAACTACTCTTTATAAAAAAACCTTGTGCCGAAGCTATGATTCCATCTGGTGTAACGGTGTAGCTACTTGAATTTAGCGTAGAAGTTATTCCAACACCCCCTAAAAGATTATATACAACATAATCGTTTCCAGAGTATTTACCATTTACAGGTGGCGTACCATGCGTCCAAAAATAAAGTGCTCCTTGTATTTTTGAGGAATTGGTTTTTATAAAAAGATCAGCGCTTATAGCGGATGGATATGGATTTCCAATTAAGTAATAGCCATTCGTCATCCTTACTTCAGCATTAATCTTTCCGTTATTTGGAATTCCTTTAAAAATACCTTCAAAAACTGTTCTATCTGTAATTGAATAATTCTGCGGAGCCCTAATACTATAACCTTGCGCAGGAATCATGGTCATCGTTCCGTTATAGTTTATAACCCAACGAGAAATAGGATCGTACCAACAGTATTTATCCCAAAGAGTATTTGGCGAAAAGTCATTCATTTTTTGATTATCGACAGGCGACGACCAATACGTAATATCATAACGGATTACAGGCGATGTTTTTCTTTTTAAATGAATTATTCCTGTATTTAATATATCATCATCTGACTGGTACAAACTTGCAGTATCTTCTATAACCAAAGTTCCAGAGCCAGCATATGCAAATTCTACGGAAAGAGTATTTTTCTCTAGTAACGTTACTATTTTACCTTCATCAATATTGCAACCACAAACCGAGGTGGTTTTTAATTGTGGGAAATTTTCTTTAAAATATACATCTTTTCCTGCTGAAGGAGAACCATTTGACCATGATATTCCATTCCAAACTGTGGTATTTACGCAAAGTTTTAAACGTGCAATTCTATGCTTAGAAATACCAGAAACAGAATTAAAATTACCTCCAACAAGCAATTTATAATCCTCCGTAAATTTCATATCAAAAAGAGTATTATTTAGAGTCGCAGTAAAGGAATTATCGATAACGCCTGAAGGCATTAATCTAATAAGTCTGGAAGATGCCACATTTTTATATGTTCCTGAAAAAGTACCTCCAATCAAAATCCGGTCATCTGGTTGAACTAAAATAGAACGAATATCTCCTTTACTAAAACCTGTTCCAGATTCAAACGTCACATCAAGACTTCCATCGGTATTTAACCTAACTATTCTCTTTTGAGAAATCCCATCAAAGGTTAAAAAAGAACCGCCAACAATAATCTTTTGATCTGATTGGAGTGCCATTGCATAGACATATTTATCAAATCCGTTTCGAATATTAAAACTGGAGTCAATACTTCCGTCAGGATTTAAACGAACTATACCCGAAAAAGGCTGGGCATTAAATGTCTTAAAGTGCCCGCCTAAAAGAATTTTTCCATCGGATTGTACTACTATTGCTTCAATAGTTCCATCGGCTCCCAAGCCAATATTAAAATTATTATCTTTTGTTCCATCTGGAAGAAGTCTCACAACACGACTATTGTTTAAAGTCGATCCATTGTATTTGGTAAATGCTCCTGCAACGATAATTTTTTGGTCAGTCTGAACAGCAAGTGCGTATACCTGTCCATTAAAACCTTCTCCAATGTTAAGTGAATTATCAGCTTCTCCATCTGATAAAATTCTAATAATCCTATTACTGAGTATATCGTTGTATTTTGTGAAATTACCACCAATCACTATTTTCCCATCAGCTTGCAATACTGTTGTTTTTACCAAGTAGTTTGCTCCAGTTTTTCCTGTATTAAAAGAGGTATCGATAGAACCATCTTCTAAAAGGCAAGTTATCTTTGAAACCGCTGTTCTGTTAAATTTATTAAAATTACCCCCAACGATTATTTTCTGATTTGGAAGTGGCAAAATGTTCAAGACAGAATTATCGAAGCCAATACCTGAAGACAAATATGCAATATCGTGTTCTCCATCACTATTAATTTTAGCTAATCTACCTTGATTTTGTCCGTTAAAAACAGAAAAAGAGCCTCCTATAAACCAAGAACCTTCTTCATCGCACTCTAAGCTTAAAACAGAAGCGGAGGCTGGTCCTGAACCAATATCAAAATTAGTTTTTAAGGTTCCGTCTGAATTAAGAAAAACTACTCTATTAACTTCGGAGCCATTATAAAAGCCAGTAAAAGAGCCTCCTATCATTAAATCTCCATTCGAATCAATTTTAATTGTCTGAACTCCTTCTTTGCTGAAACCTAAGCCAACTTGAAAACTTTCATCTTTTGTTCCGTCAGCATTCAAACGAATAAAACGATTGGCCACAATATCGTTAAAAACGGTAAAATTGCCTCCTATAACCATTTTACCATCCGTTTGCAATGCAATCGCATTAACATCATCGTTGAAGCCAGTCCCGCAATTAAAAGTGGAATCGAAACTTCCGTTACTATTTAAACGTACAATTCTGTTTGCTGGAGTTCCATTAAATGTGATAAAATTTCCAGTAAGAATTATTCTTTCATCAGTTGTAATCTTAACATGAGTTATATTTAATGTTGAGCCAGAGCCAGTCAAAAGAGAAGAATCAAGTGTTCCGTTGGGAAACAAACGAGCCACTCGATTTACTGTACTATTTGCATATTTTGTAAAACTTCCAACAATTATTATTTTCCCATCGGACTGCATCGCTATATCATAAACAATTCCTGTTGTCGCTCCTATCGAAGTATTAAAAGTGGGATCATAAGATCCGTCAGAGTTTAAGCGAATCAGTCTTCCAGCACTAATTCCGTTGTAAGATGTGAAACTTCCTCCCAAAATAATTTTACCATCTGACTGCAAATAGGAAGCATAGATTTTGCCATTAAAACCCGTTCCTGTATTAAAACTTTCGTTGATTGAACCGTTGGGATTTAAACGAGTAAGATAAGAAACGGGAGATCCATTCAAACTCAGGTAATCTCCACCAACAATTAAATTGCCATCCCTTTGTAAAAGAAGAGTTCGGACAGTCCCATCGAAACCATCTCCATACTGTCCGTCATCAAATACATTAAATGAATGGTCAACTTTTCCCTGCTGTGCGAGAATGCCTGAAAAGGGTAATAATAAAAAGAAGATTAGGCAATAGAATAAAGTTCTAATCAAAACTATGCAATTAAAGTTAATATTGTAAGAATTAGGCTAAAATTACAAGACTATCATAAGATGTACAATACCAAGATTTAGGGATATTTTTGCACATAAAAAAGCCCATTCCTTAAAAGGAATGGGCTTCTAATTATTTTGGTTTTATTATTTACAGATTAGAAAAAATAACTTTCTTACTAAAAGTGTGTCCGTTTTCTAGAGTTATTTTTACCAATAGCACTTGATCACTAGAATGCAAGTTTTTAATTTGTAATTGTGAAGCATTCACCTTGCTATTACTATATAATAACTCCACACCAATGTTGTAAACATTTACTCCTTTTATTATTTCTTTAGATGAAGTAATATTTATCGCTTTGTCTTTAACTGAAACTAAAACTGTATTCTCAAGATTTTCAAATTCACCTGTTCCTAAAGTTTTATTGGTATAACGAAGAACAAAACGATTTGAGTAAGTTCCAGTTCCACTTGTAAAAGTATAATTCTCTTTACGTAAATCTTTTATAACACCTAATTCTTTATCTTCTAAATAGACTTCCTGAGTATTAAAGAATCCGTCTGCATGGTCAATAGAAATGGTAAAAGTACGATCTCCTGTTGCATCAATACCACATTTAAACCCTAAAGGAATTACTTCTGTATTATCAAAAGGAAGCGCACGACCTTGAATAGTCAGTTTTTTACTATCATTAATACTATATAAATCAACATAAGAGTTGCTTCCCATAGTAACCGCATCATAACTTACATCAATAGCATTTGTGGCTCCTTCAACATAGCCAATTAACATTTGCTTGAAAGCGCCTTGCGAATTTGCTGCATTCAGCCAAAGACGATTTTTTTCAATTTTCTTAGTTTTAGCCGTTTTATAAAATTGTGTATTTTCCGAGCTACCTCTACGAAGATCATTATTAAACTTTATTTGTGATACAGTTGGCTTTGCAAAGAAACCTTGTCCTGCCGCAATATAACCTTTAAATTCGTCTGATGGACTAGAAGGATTATTTACTCGTGTAGATCCTACTCCATTATAAACAAGATAATCTGAACTAATATATCTATAAGTATTAGTTCCTGGAATAATTTGCGGAGCCTGACTATGCGTCCAGAAATACAATGAACCTAATACATCTTTATTGGTATCTAAAATTAGTTCGTCAGCATCAATCGCAGAAGGATAAGGGTTACCCAAGAAATTCCACTTATTTAGCTCTACCGTAACATTGATATCTCCATTGTTTGGCACTCCCGTGAATACTCCTGTAAATAAAGATGGACTTACAATATCGTGATTTTGTGGAGCTCTAATGTTATAACCTTCTCCTCTTTTCATAGGCTCTGTACCATTAGTGTTATATACCCATTTACCATCTCGCGCATTCCAATAAAAATATTTATCGTACAACGTATTTGGAGAAAGATCATGCATTGTAAAACCATTTTTTGTAAGTGGTGTCGACCAATAAACCACATCATAACGGCTAAGGTTAACTGCTCTTTTATAAATAATATCACCCGTATTTACTGCATCTTTACCTTGTAATAAACTTGAACCACTTTCAAATACCAATTTACCATTACTTGTTATAGCATTTGTAATGTTCAAAGTTACTCCTGATGGAACAGTTACATCAGCTCCGGCAGTAATAATTAAAGAACAAGCATCTATGTTTGTTTGAGCAAGAGCGCTAAACGGCTGTATTGATCCAATACTAGAAATCGTAACTCTTTTATTTCCGTCTGGAGTACCATTTGTCCATCCTGAACCGTCCCATTCTGTATCAATAGTAACATCATTAATAGTAATACTTGCTATGTTTGAAGTACAACCTGTTGCATTATTTGTAACAGTAAAGTAATGTGTTCCCGCTGTAAGATCTTGAATCGGATGTGTAGCACTTGTCCCATTAAATGACCTTGGCCCCATGCCTCCTGTTTGGTTAATTGTCCAATTTCCTGACAAACCTGTCAGCGTTATGCTTCCAAAACTACCACAAGACACATCAGTGTTTTTGGTGATTGATGGAGTTGTAGGGATTGGGTTTACAGTAAGAACAACTGCATTTGAAGTAGCTAAAGGGCTGCATGTGCCATTGACAACAGCACGGTATCTATAATTATTCATCCCTGCTGTAGCTCCTGTTATGCTCATTGTTGCAGTAGTTGTATTAGAATAAACTCCGCTATCTGATAAATCACTAAAACTAACTCCACCGTTAGTGCTAACCTGCCACTTGTATGTCAATCCTGATCCTGATGCAGCAACTCCAAATGTGGTGTTGCTTCCTGAACAGATAGCTTGAGCTGAAGGCTGGGTTGTTATAGACGGTGCTGTATTTACCGTTAGAACAACAGCATTTGAGGTAACTGCTGGAGCACACGTTCCAGTAATTACAACTTGGTATCGATAATTATTCATACCTGCTGTAGCTCCTGTTATGCTCATTGTTGCAGTAGTTGTATTAGAATAAACTCCGCTATCTGATAAATCACTAAAACTAACTCCACCATTTGTACTAACCTGCCACTTGTATGTCAATCCAGTTCCCGATGCAACAACTCCAAATGTGGTGTTGCTTCCTAAACAGATAGCTTGAGCTGACGGCTGTGTGGTTATAGATGGTGCCGTATTTACTGTTATAGTAGCAGTCCCTGTAATATCACCCGCAATTGCATTGCAACCTGTGCCATCACTTAAAGCTGTAATAGAATAAGTCGTAGAATTCGTTGGATTTACATTTACGATATATGGATTTGAACTGGTTGAGAAAGTTCCAGACGTTCCTCCATAACTATACGAAAAGTTCCACGGTGCCGTGCCAGTAAAACTAACTGCGATTGGTGTATTTGCACCACTACAAATAGTTGTTGTACCACTAATAGTAGCTGTTGGTCTCGGATTTATAGTTATTGTAATAGCATTTCCAAAACTTACACAAGATCCAGTTTTTACTGTAAGTGTAGCAGTATAAGTTCCTGCTGCAACATTTGCAGGCACATTAAATGCATTAGAAATCGTTCCAGGTCCATTGCTTGCTGCAGCTGTAAAAGCGATATCTGTTCTATTTGAAAATCCAGCGCTAATTGCTGCTGTACTCCATACTATACTATAACTTGTCGGCGCTCCTTTTGTTGCCATATAACCAAGTGATAAATTTGTTGCGCTTGAAGGTGAACAAATTGTTCTGGTACTTGTTGCAGAATCTAATGTAATTGAAGTTGGGTTTGTTACTGTAACTGCAGTAACATTACAAGTAGTCTCCCCACATGCATTTTTATATTTAACAAAATAGTTAGTATCTGCAATTGGGGTTATGGTGATAGAGCCGTTTAATAAAGTCGATCTTCCTACTACAGGTCCATTACAAGTTCCTGAAGTCCATTCTGCATATCCCCCTTTATTAGTACCACTTGTTCCTCCTGTTACAGTCAATGTAACTGCTGTGCCTGCACAAACTGAATTCGAACTTGCACTCGCAGAAGTTGGTGCAGAGAGTTGACCAGGTATATTTACAGGAATTACAACAATAGTCGCATCAGAATAAATTCCTGATGTAACAGTTCTTCTATACCAAGTTGCAACTGTTATTCCTGCAGGAATATCATAATCTTTTCCGTTACTAACCCCAGGCGCAACAGAATAACCGCTCGTAGCACTAGTAGTACTTACTTCCCATAAATAAGAATAAGGTCCGTTACCTCCAGTAGGAGTTGAACCAGTTATAGTACCAGGATTCGTTCCAGCGCATATTGGAGTAGAATAAGTTGCCACGACATTATATGATTTTACAATTCCATAACAAGGATCTCCAAAAGTACTGTTGAAGGTATTTCCCGATGAAGGAATTGTAGCTGTAGTATTTCCTAATAAAGTAGTAGTTACTGTACGGCTATTAAAAGCGTGACAAGATCCAATTGTAAAGTTAGGACTTGTACCTCCTGGACTTCCATAGCTCGCGAATTTAACATTAATAAATACTGTCCCGGCTGGTGCTGTAAGAGTTAACGAACCTGGCAATGAGTTTGTTGGTGGATTTGCATACTCACCAGAAGTTCCGGCTATGTCTCCAGACATCCCATTACTAACAGAATACGATGCGTAATTATTATCAATGGCTGATCCTGGTGGAGTTTGCGTAATATTTATTCTTCCTGTATTACCTGAGCCAGTAGCAAAAAATGTATCATTTGTATTATTAGCACTTGGATTTGAAGAAGTACTACCCCATGACGCAGTCAATGGCCCAGCCCCTCCCAAAGTTAAAATTGCGGCAGAATGCACGTAAGAACCTAATGCTGCTTGTACACCAGTTGCAATGGACCAAAGATTACTAACAGTGGTTGCAGCTCCAAAAGTTTTTAATCCAGAACCCGACAAAATTAAATTATAATATGTAAGATTGCCTGATCCTAAATTTTGGGCACCTGATCTATTAAATTCGACAGTACTTGTATTTGCAGTAAAAGTTCCACCAGTACCAGATACATCTCCTCCAATTTTTAATGTGCTGGATCCTCCATTTAGTGCACCACTTGTTCTAGTCCAATTTCCTGTAAAAGTATGTACCAAATTTGAACCTAAATTTAAGGCAGTTGCAGTTGTAGATCCTGATATTGTCAAATTTCCTCCATTTACATTTCCTGTAAATGTTGCCACTGTTCCTCCTGTCTTATTCATTAAAACTGTTCCTGAAGTTGTAAAACCGGCAATATTTTGTGTATTTCCTCCAGATATAGTCACACCTCCAGTTGTTCCTGTTATTGTTCCAGATCCATTATTAACTAAATTCCCATTAAGAGTTAATAAATACGTGGACATATTTAAACTACTATTGTCGTTTAAAGTAATTGCCCCATTTGCAACAGTAGCCGCGGTTAGAGTTTTTGTACCTCCGTTTGATAATGTTAGATTATTATAAGTATATGGGCCTCCTATGTTTTGCGAACCATTAGTATTGTAATTTACTGTTCCAGATGGTGCCGTTAAAATTCCACCAGTCATTGTTCCACCAATGTATAAAATTCCTGTCCCAGAAAATAACACTTCGTTATTTGTATTTAAAGTAACACTTCCACTAACAGTTACTGTTCCATTACTTATTCTAAGTGAAGAGTTTCTGTTTGTATTACTAGTGCTTGACATGGTTATTCCAGCACATGATAAACTTCCATTTCCGACGTTTAAAATTTTATAACCTCCAGCTGTTGTTCCAGCTCCAATCGTAATCGTATTTGATACAGTTAAAGAGTTAGTTCCACTAATTAAAACAGTATCACTCGAGTTACCACCATTAATTGTAAGGGATTTGCAAAATGCATTAGTATTTACCGAAACATCTGGGGTTCCATTAGGAATTATAACATCGTCTGTACTTGTAGGCACAGAATTTGGTGTCCAATTTAATGAATTGTTCCAATTCGAATTTGAATTACCTGTCCATGTTCTAGTTTGTCCAAAGCCAAGAGAGTGTAAAAAAATGAAAAATAAAAACGAGTAAAGTAATTTTCTCATCATATAACAGTAGGTATTTGTTTTAAATTTGTTTTTGGTTTGCTTTAAAGCAAAAATGGCATTTCTTCCAGAAGAACAATGTTCTTTTTGGTAACTAACTGAACCCTAAAATGTTAAATTCTGGTATTTTAGGCCGGAATTCAAAATGTTAAAATTCCGTGCAAAAATATTTAAATTAGCCTAATACACAAGGTTATAATTTATTTCTTTTTATAAAATATTAACAAATTTCAGAATTAATTTATAACTAATTCAACATTACTCAATTTAAACGTTAAAACGCATGAAAAAGCCGACGAACAGCACTTTTACCATCAAAGAAGCTTTACAAAAGTTAGAGCATTTTTGTGCTTACCAAGAACGTTGTCATGATGAAGTAGTTGATAAGTTATACAGCCTAAAAATGACTCGCGATGAGATTGACAGTATTGTCGTACAGCTAATTGAAGGGAATTTTCTAAACGAAACTCGTTTTGCTTGCAGTTTCGCAAGAGGGAAACATAGGATCAAAAATTGGGGAAAAATTAGAATCACCAACGAACTTAAAGCGAGAAATATTTCCTCAACAAATATTACCTTGGCTTTGAAAGAAATTTCAGCCGAAGAATATTTTGAAACTTTCGAAAATTTAGCAGAAAGATGCTGGAATAGTATTTCAGAAAACAACAACCTCAAAAAACGCAAAAAATTCTGCGACTATATGTTGCGAAGAGGTTATGAAAGTAATCTTGTGTACGAAAAAGTTAAAGAACTAGAAGAAAACTAAATTTCTTTTTGCCATAAAAAGTGCCTTTTCATCTTTTCCAAAAATCATTTCGATTTTTACCAAAAAATTACCTAGACAAACCAAATAACTTTTGGTTATAAAATATTCCGTTTTTGCACAATTTATAGCAAATTAGACGTTTTTCAGTCCAAAAACTTAAAAAACAGTCTTAAAAAACTTCATTTCTTGCGATTATTCTTATAATATTTTTCGGCATTTTATAAGAATACTTATCGAACATTAAAATTTTTAATGCAGTTCATCGACTATTTTATCAATTCATCGATTATATGGGGGTTCTCAAAACCCTAACAATTTCCAGCACGTAGATGTATCTATCTTTGCCGCGGTTCGAAAGTCCTATGCCAGCATAACAAATTGATAGAAAACATTTAACATGAAAAAAACTTTACTTTTACTTTTGTTTTTATTGCCCTTTTGGGGAATTTCTCAAGTTAACTTAGTCAAATGGGATAATCCATCGGGCAGTGTAGTGCCTAATGTTGTGGCCGCATACACCAATGCCGTTTCTGGTGATAACCTAAGTGGCGGAAGCGGAATCACGCTAGACCCTTTACAATGGGAAGGTTTTAGAGGAAGACCTTGGCCAACTTCTTTCAGTATAGACGAAAATAA
Organism: Flavobacterium sp. F52; assembly: GCF_000278705.1. Lineage (NCBI taxonomy): Bacteria > Pseudomonadati > Bacteroidota > Flavobacteriia > Flavobacteriales > Flavobacteriaceae > Flavobacterium > Flavobacterium sp. F52. The sequence continues at coordinate 341,979 of NZ_AKZQ01000025.1, forward strand.
ATATTTTCAAGTTGCCATATCAGCAAAAACTGGATACAAAATAAAACTTGGAGCGTTCAACTTTACCTATAATGGAGACAGAAATTTATATGTTCAAAAGTATCAAGTAAGATATTCTAAAGATAATTTTGCTACAAGTACTCTATTACTTGACGAAGCAACACAAACTGGTAAAGTAAATAAATCCATAAATTTATCTAAAATAACTCTTTACGCTGGAGAAAAATTAACGCTTCGCATTTACGTTTACAAATTACAATCGAACAAAGACAATAACTCGCCTTTATTTTTAGTCAACTACAATACTGCTACAGAAACAGGTAACACTGTGCCAACTATTACTGGAACAGTTTCTGCTTACGATCCAACCGTTTTAAATGCAAATGACGATCTTGTGACCACACAAGAAAAACGTGCTATTTCATTTAATCCATTAACAAATGACACTAATACAGCGGGTTCAACTATAACTTTTATTCAGCCATCACCAGCTGAAGGAACGGTTAGCAGAAATGGAAACATTTTTACATTTATTCCTGCGACAAATTTTAAAGGCACATCAACATTTACTTATACTCTAACAAATGGAACTAGAACTTCTACAGCTACAGTAGTTGTATATGTAACAGATCTTTCTCCAAAATTAATTATTTGGAATGGAGCATTAGCTCAACCTAAAGCGGTTGTAACTGACCCTAATATTATTGGAAATGACATTACTGGAACTGGTTTTACTTTTGTTACCAATAGTAATCCGAACTATTTTAACATTAGCGGATTACAAAATGGTGGTTCCACAACATTAACCCTGAACAGATACGTTCAAATGAGTATAACTCCTAAAACGAATTATAAATTAACACTAACTCAATTTAGTTTTACATATAATTCTCCAACAGGATCTGAAGGTGCTTCGATGTTTGAGGTACATTATTCAACTGACCCCACTTTTCCTGGAGGAGGAACAGTTCTTTTAGGGCCAACAACAGCAGTAAAAGGCGCCGATACTCCAGTTACTTTAAATTTTCCAAAAGGAACAACTGTTTCAAGCAATACGAATCAGACATTTTACATCAGAATATATCCGTATGCTGTTCAAAATTTATATAATGGGTATTTTAAAATAAAACATGATTATGGCGGAGAACTTGGACCAACTCTTGCCGGTGTAGTTGAACCTTCAAATTTAATAACTGCAAATCCTGATACTGCTTCGACAAATTCAGCTAGTGCTATTGCTATTCCTATTTTAGCAAATGATGAAAACTATACTCCATTAGCATCGATTACAGCGACACAACCTGCAACTGGAGGATCTGTTGCTGTGAACGGCACAACAAATGTAACTTTCACGCCAACAGCCGGTTTCGTTGGAACTACAACTTTTGAATATACTATCTCGAATGGAACAAATTATTCAACTACAACGGCAACTGTTAACGTTACTGCTCCTCCATGTACTCCAACTGGAGATCAAACTAATTTTGGATCGAACGTATGGAATGGTTATGTTTATAAAATAACAGATAATGCAGCAATGCCGCCAAGTGTTTCTTATCCTGCTTTGCCCAATAATGGCATTGCCACTTACATTGGGACAGTAACTGAAGGCAAAAACTTTGACAGAAATAATGGCAACGGCGCTATTTCTGGTGCTACTACAGATTTTGCATGTGATGCTGCTCCTTCTGATAGATTTTTTGTTCGCTACAAAATGCGTGCAACCATAACTGAAGCTGGTTTGTATAGCTTTAACCTTGGGAGTGATGATGGAATAAGACTTTACATCGATGGAACGCAAGTTTTTACGAGATGGAACGGTCACGGCTTTACAATGGATTACTTTACATTTAATTTAAATGCTGGTGATCACGAATTTGTTCTAGAGTATTATGAAGACGGTGGAGCATCAAGAGCTTCTTTCTATTATGGCTTACCAAAAGGAGATCCAACTTTATATGGCGACAAAGTTTGGAATGTTTATGGATATGTCAACAATGATATAACATTGAGCAATGTAAGATATGCTGGTTATTATGTTGACCCGAACTTAAGTCCTTTTTCAACTGCTTATTGGACAAGAGATAAATCACCTTCTTCTGCAACAAACTGGCAGGGTGCTCAAATTCCAGATGATAATTTTACAGTCGTTTTTAAACGTAAAGGTTTTGATTGCGGATTATATCAATTGCAACATGTGAATCATGATGATGCAATTGAGATTTATATTGATGATGCTTTAATTTATTCTCAAGATGGCTGGAGCAATAATTCATTTTTAATTAATAATGGTCAACTTTACGCTTTAAACAGTAATTCTAGAGTAGAAATTCGTTTAAGAGAAGATGGTGGCGATGCTAATCTTGGTATCAATTTCACAAAAACTAACGTTGTTTATAATGGCACAGGAACTATTCCGAATGGCAGCTCTGTAGTAATAAATGCAAATACAGAATTAAACTCTGACCTTAATGTCTGCTCTTGCACAATTAACGATGGAGTTACCCTAACGGTTAAAAAAGATGTTACATTAACTATTGATGAAAATATAAATGTACTTGGAGAAGGAAAACTGCTAATTTTAGATGGTGGGTCATTACTTCAGACTTCTACAAGTAAAGACATGTTTACAGGAAGCTCTAAAACTTTCGAAGCTCAAAGAACAATCAATGTTTCGCGTTATGACATTACATACTGGTCAGTGCCTGTAAACAATAAGAGCTACACAATGAACAGTTTGTCGCCACAGACCTTATACGACAAATATTCTTCTTGGAATGCTACGGCTGGAAAATGGGAAGTTAGCCCTAATGGAGTATTACCAATGGAACCCGGCAAAGGATATAGCATAAGAGCTCCACAAACATATGATATTGATTCTCCAGCAGATTTTACCGCAAAATTTATTGGAACCCCAAACAACGGAGATATTACGGTATTGCTTGTTGCTGGCAAATGGAATTTCATAGGAAACCCTTATCCATCTTCTCTCGATGCAGAAGAGTTTATTAATCAAAATGGCGATGTTGGGGCATTGTATTTCTGGTCACATAACACTCCTCCTAAAAAAATAGAAGGAACCAATACCTACAGATATAGTAGTTCAGATTATGCTGTTTTTTCTTTGATGGGGGAAACAAAAGCATCTCCAAAAGGGAATGTGCCAAGCGGCTATATTGGTACTGGACAAGGTTTCTTTATCCAGCCAAAAGTAAGTTCTGTTGTTTTTACAAACACACAGAGAGTCAAAGCAAAAAATACATCATTCTTTAAAACGACTTCAAAAACCAGTCAAATAGAAAAAAATCGTTTATGGCTGAATTTGTCTAATAATGACAATGCATTCAAACAAATGTTAATTGGATATGCAACTGGGGCAACCAATAGTTTAGATCACAATTATGATGCCGTTACCATGGGAAGTAATTCTTATGTTGATTTCTTTAGTGTAAACGAAACTAAAAAACTGACTATTCAAGGTCGTGCTTTACCTTTTGATGATACAGACACTGTTCCTCTAGGCTATAAAAGCACCTTTGTAGGTGATCTTACCATTTCAATAGATCATGCTGACGGATTTTTTACAACTCAGCCTGTTTATCTAGAAGATAAAATAACAGGCACAATAACCAACTTGAGAACTTCAAATTACACTTTCAAAGCGAGTGTAGGAACTTACTTAAACCGTTTTGTCCTTCGCTATACAAACAAAACCTTAGGCAGTGATGATTTTGAAAATGCTAAAGATGGAGTTTTAGTTGCTGTAAAATCAAAAGTAGTAAATATAAGTAGCGGAGCTGAAAACATTCAAGAAGTACAGATTTATAATATCGGAGGTCAAATGCTTTATAATAAAACTAAAGTTGACACAAAAGAATTAGAGATTAAAAACTTATATTCTGGCAATCAAGTTTTATTAGTAAAAGTGATTCTAGAAAATAACAGTGTAGTCACAAAGAAAATCATATATAACTAAAAACAAGAAACCCATCTTTACGATGGGTTTCTTGTTTTATTCTATTTAAACGAACTTAAATCCTTACACTCAATCAAAAAACAAAATCTCTAACCAATTCCAAAACTTGGTTAATTTCTTCTTGCGAATTATAACTGTGAATACAAAAACGAAGACGTTCTTGTCCTTCTGGAACAATCGGAGAAAGAATAGAATGAACATCAAATCCTCTATCCTGAAGTTGCTGTGATAACTCGTTCACATTATTATTTCTTGGAATAATAGCAGAATGTATTGAAGATTTACTGTGAACAAACATTGGCTTTAGTCCTAACAAATTTTTCTGCTGATTGAAAAATATAATATTCTGACGAAGCTTTTCAATAGCAGCTTTTTCTATTTCCAATTGCTGGTATGCAGTAAAAATTGTCGCAACAGTATGAGGAGACAAAGCAGTTGAATATATAAAACTTCGAGCAAAATTGACCAGATAATCTCTTAGCTCTATACTTCCTAAAATTGCCGCACCTTGACATCCCAAAGCTTTTCCAAAAGTTACAATTCTAGCAAAAATTTTATGATGCAACTTTAGATACTGACTTAAACCTTCTCCTTTTTCTCCAAAAACTCCCAAAGCATGAGCTTCATCAACAACCAAATAACAATTGTGTTTTTGAGCAAGCAGTACCAAATCTTCTAAATTTGGGCTATCACCATCCATAGAAAAGACCGTTTCAGTTACAATGTAAATTATTCTATCTGGAAGTTTAAGAATATACTTTTCCAAATCTTCAAAATCATTGTGAACAAAGGAATATGATTTTGCTTTAGACATTGCAATTCCATCTTTTATAGAAACATGACACAATTCATCATACAAAACAACATCGTTTTCTTGCGGTACAGCGCTAAAAAATCCCAAATTGGCATCATAACCCGAATTGAAAATTAAAGCTGATTCTACCTCATGAAATTGCGCCATAAAACTCTCTGCAATTTGATATAACGAATGGTTTCCTGTGGTCAATCTTGAGCCTGTAGCTCCGTTTTGAAAAATCTCATTTTCTAATAAATAAGCATGAGTATGCTTGTAAATAGTTTCTGATTTAGAAAATCCTATATAATCATTAGAAGAGAAATCAATCAGATTATTAAATACAGGCAATTTTCTAAACAGATTTTCTTGTTTACATCTTTCTATTTTACGTTTAAGATTTTCATGCAATTCCATAAAAACAAAGTTAGGCAATTCCTATTAGAATAAAATAAACGGCAGATTATAAGGAATCCGCCGTTTTTCTAAATTTAAATAGCACTAATAAAAGGGGATTGTCTAATGTAATTTGACTCGACCATTTCTTTTACCAAAAACTTCGAAATGTCCAACGCTGTAATTTTATCTCCCAAACAATCTTCGAGATTTACAGAGATTTCATTACTCTCATCAGAAAAAACAATTAGCGGAACACGAACTTGTGTCCAATCAATCTTACTGGTGCTTAAAAGATCATAAGTGAATTGTCGGTCTTTCTGGATTTCAGGAAAATTAGTTTTCATCCAGTCCGTCGCCATAATTGTTTTGAGGCTCTTTTTATCAAATGGGGTATCGATATTTAGTCCTGCTAAAAGCAAATATCTTTGAATTCCATATGCATCCATAGCATTCAAAACATTTTTTGTCGCCCGACTTGCCACCATCGGTTCTCCCATTCTCTGACCGATAGTATTTATTACAGCTTGACAATCTCCGAGTAATAAACTTACAGATTCCTCACTAAGAGCATCTCCCTTAATGATTTCTATTTTTGAATTTTGAATAGTAAAATTGTCCGGATTTCTTAATAGAAGTTTTACACTAAATCCGTTTTTCAATAACTGTTTTACAAGGTATTTTCCTGTTCTTCCACCGCCGCCAAGAACAGCAACTTTTGATATATTTTTCATATATATTCTTTATAAAATTTGACATAAAAAGTTATGTTTCATCATTCATGATGAAACAAAGTGCAAAAGCTTACTGAGCTTTTACAATTGATCAAATATTTTATAAAGAGATTTTGATACTTCAAAAGTAATAAAATAAAAAAAGCCAGACAATACTGTCTGGCTTTTCAGCTTATTTTGAAATTGTATTAATCAACTAATACAATTATCTTATTGTTTTTCATTTCGATTGTTCCTGACTTAATTCCTAAAGTATAAGTTTGGTCATTGACTCTCGTAAACTTATCAGCAGCCTCTTTAGAAAAACTGAAACTTGGTGCTGCAATTTTAATTGTTCCCTCTTCTAAGATTGAAACAATTGGGGCGTGATGATTTAAAATCTGAAAGCTTCCATTAACTCCCGGTAAGCTAACTGATGTTACCTCTCCTGAAAATAATTTCGCTTCTGGTGATACTATTTCTAAAATCATGTCTTTTTTTAGTTAATAGTTGATGGTTGATGGTTGATGGTTGCTTTCTAACAACTTACAACTCACAACTGACAACCAAATTATTATGCTTCAGCTAACATTTTCTCTCCAGCTTCGATTGCGTCTTGAATAGAACCTTTCAAGTTGAAAGCTGCTTCTGGAAGGTGATCTAACTCACCGTCGATGATCATGTTAAATCCTTTGATAGTATCTTTAATATCAACCAATACACCTGGGATACCTGTAAATTGCTCTGCTACGTGGAATGGCTGAGACAAGAAACGTTGTACACGACGTGCTCTTGCTACTGCAAGTTTATCTTCTTCAGATAACTCTTCCATACCAAGGATCGCGATGATATCTTGCAATTGTTTGTATTTTTGAAGAATTTCTTTTACTCTTTGTGCGCAGTTGTAGTGCTCATCTCCTAAGATATGTGGAGTTAAAATTCTTGAAGTAGAATCTAACGGGTCAACCGCAGGATAGATACCTAACTCAGCAATTTTACGAGACAATACAGTTGTTGCATCTAAGTGCGCGAAAGTTGTAGCTGGCGCAGGGTCAGTTAAGTCATCCGCAGGAACGTAAACCGCTTGTACAGATGTAATAGATCCTTTGTTTGTAGATGTAATACGTTCTTGCATTGCACCCATCTCAGTTGCTAATGTTGGTTGGTAACCTACCGCAGATGGCATACGTCCTAAAAGTGCTGATACCTCAGAACCTGCTTGTGTAAAACGGAAGATATTATCAACGAAGAATAATACATCTTTTCCTTGGTCTGATCCAGCTCCATCACGGAAATACTCAGCGATAGATAATCCTGAAAGTGCCACACGTGCACGAGCTCCAGGTGGCTCATTCATTTGTCCGAAAACGAAAGTAGCTTTAGACTCTCTCATTCCTGGCATATCTACTTTAGATAAATCCCATCCTCCATTTTCCATCGAATGCATGAAATCTTCACCGTATTTAATAATTCCTGACTCTAACATCTCACGAAGCAAGTCATTTCCTTCACGTGTTCTTTCACCTACTCCAGCGAATACCGAAAGTCCACCGTGACCTTTTGCGATATTGTTGATCAACTCCTGAATCAATACTGTTTTACCTACTCCAGCACCACCGAACAATCCAATTTTACCTCCTTTTGCGTAAGGCTCGATCAAATCGATTACTTTGATACCTGTAAATAAAACTTCAGATGAAGTTGATAAATCTTCAAATTTTGGTGCTGGTCTGTGGATTGGCAAACCATTCTCTCCAGATTTTGGCAAATCACCTAAACCGTCAATTGCATCTCCAACAACATTAAATAATCTTCCATATACGTCTGGACCGATTGGCATTTGGATTGGACTTCCTGTTCCAACTACCTCATATCCTCTAGACAAACCGTCTGTAGAGTCCATAGAGATTGTACGAACAGTGTTTTCTCCAATGTGAGATTGTACTTCTAGAACTAAGATAGTTCCATCTTTTTTAGTGACTTCTAGTGAATCATAAATTTTTGGAAGTTCAACATCTTTACCGTTGAAAACTACGTCAACTACTGGTCCAATGATTTGAGCAACTTTTCCTATTACTTTTGACATTACTTATGTATTTATTAAATAGCTATTTAGGTTTATCGAAAATACCTCTTTTTTCAGAGCGCAAAGATAATTTTTTAAAATATAAAATCAATTTTTTTTTCATAAAAAATAGCATGATTTTGTTTGATTCATAAAACTTGCTTAAAAAATAACTAAAACGGCATTTTTTTAATAAAAGAAAAAACCGCTGCATTCTTAAAAATGAGCGGTTTTTTAAAACTAAAAAATGTTTTTTTTATGGAAGCGTTGCTGGATATTGAATTGGGTATTGCGCCAAATCAACATGACGAAGCGTTGAACCATACTTTTCATTTATTGCATCAATAAAGATATTTGCAATTAACCCATAACCTCTTGCGCTTGGATGAACACCATCTAGAGAAAAAGCTCCACCAGTTGCAAAAGAAGAACTCATTGTGAAATTTCCAAATCTAATTCCTCCATTAGCCAATTGTGACATAGTTGCTCTTGTATCTACAAATGCAAGACCTTTTTCTTTCGCAACAGTTTCAATTGTCACATTATATGCATCTGTCGCTTTTTTAATCTCTGCAATTTCCGTTGAAATTAACACATGCTTATCCTGCAAAGGATAAGATATTCCAAATGCATTTAACGGAGCTGGAGGTGCAATACCAATTCCAGAATTGGCGGCTGTCGGCGCAGTACCAATATCTGCTCTTGTAGTCAACACCACCAAATCAGTTGCTTTAGCTTGTCTAGCTTGCCCAAAAACAGCTCCATAAAAAGCTGCATTCTGTGCCCCTAGTGTCGGAGTAAATGCTGCAGTTAATTGCGCAGACAAATTTGTCAGGGTTTCATCTTTTATCAATAAAGGGCTTGCGCCAGTTTCAGAAAGCAAATTAATTCTGTCTCCAGCATTAAAAGCCGTCAACGCTTGTTTTAATGGGCCATACAATTGTGCATTAAGAGCTTTTATTGTAGCCACACCCACAGCTTCATTATTTTTTCCTATTACTTTGGCTGTAAGCGGATTGTAAGGAACTGTCGTAAAGTGAGGCAAAGTAGTAATATATGGCAGATTTGCAACAACACCTTTTGCTCCTTTTGCTGTTAAAGCAGTTGCCAAATTAGTATATACATTAGCAAAAACTGCTGGATCTGTAATATCACTTGCCCCATAAGTGGCAGGATTCGGATTTCCTGTCTGATCTTTTCCAGTTCCACCAGACGTTGCATATCCCAAAACATCATTACCACCAATAAATAAAGAAAAGAAAGTTGGATCTTGTGCGACAGCATCACCTAAAACTGTAGCAGTACCTGTACTCGAAAACCTTGCATAATATGGATTTGCCAAACCTGCTGCTACACCAGCAACGTTACCGTAGCCTGCCGCTAACAAATGATAACTTTTGGCACCAGGAACACCTAAATTATTAAATGCTCCTGTAAGATGAGCCGTAACTTCTGTAGTTGGCTTTCCTACTACATTTACAGGAGTTTGGGTTGGCCCATCAAAGTACAAACGAGTTCCCGCTATTACATTTCCCCCCAAAAGTAAGCCTCCAATATTATCATTCATTAGCGGCTGCGTAAAAGCTCCGCCGCCTGCAGCTACAAATTGCTGCGCCAAAATATTCGGATATGAATTCTCCTGCCCTTTCTTAAACAAAGCATTATCGCTATAACCTGCCGCAAAAGAATCTCCAAGCGCCACATACTTTGTAAAAACCGCAGATCCAGGAGTTACAGGAACTTCTTCTGGAGCATTATTATCGTCATTGTTACAAGCTGCCATAAAGGTTAATGAAACCAGCAACAGCATTTTTATATTTTTTTTCATGTTAGTACTTTTTAAATTATTACCTCTTCATTTTTCAAATAGTTCCAAAGAAGAAACTATTCCAAATTCACATAAATAATTACTATTACGGATTAATTGTCCATGAAGCAAACCACATTTGACCAATCATACCTGCTCCAATAACCTGAAGATAATCTGACCCGAAAAGATTTGTTGCTCCAACCTTAATAACTGATTTCCATTTTGGAATAGCATAATTCACTTGAGCATCCAAAACTGTATTTTCAGGAATCATACCATCTCCAAAAGAAGACTCCCATAAGTACTCAGAATTCCATCTCACATTAACATTGAAACCTAAATTTTTAATCACTTTTGCATTTCCTAAAGAAGCTTTGATTCTATGTTTTGGAGTATTGAACCCAGCAACGAAATCCGGATCATCTGCCTGATTGAAGTCAAACTGAGCATAATTATAATTCACACCTACTTCAAAATCTTTATACACTTTTTTAGACAATCCAGCACCAAAACCAAAAGAAGAAATTCGAGCAGTTGTATTGGTATAAACCTGATACACTCTTCTATCGCCAAAAGCAAGTGCTTGATAAGTTTGCTGTACAGCAGGATTTGCTGGATCTGTCCCTACGGTTCCATAATAAGGAGAAATAACTCTAGCCGTATTCATGAAATCATTATAAATATTATAGTAAGCATTCAAATCTACAGACAAGTCATTCTGAACCACTGTACGATATCCAGCTTCAAAAGCTTGAACTTGTTCTGGCTTTACCAAACCAATATCTGCTACTTGAAGATCTCCAGGATTAGCAGATGCTGCAAAAGCTTGAACAGAAGCTACTGTATAAGCATTATGATAAGCATTTTGCCCTGACATTCCAATCGTTGCTGGTTGCCCTGCCGCTTGTCCTGCCGCACTTACATTTACTGTTTCCTGAAAACGGTCTAAGTTCTCTGGAGCCGAACCAATTAACGCAAATGGCCCTAAATCTAAACCAATATATTGGTCTTGTGTAGTTGGGTTACGGAAACCTGTTTGATAAGACAATCTGAAGTTATGATTTTTTGATGCTCCAGCAGAATACACAAATGAAATTCTTGGCGAAATATTTCCATCAAAATTCTGACTCTTATCATAACGTAAAGATCCTGTAAACTTCAATCTGTCGTCTAAGAATTTTTTCTGCAATTGAGCATAAGCTCCATATTCTTTATATTCGATCGGACCATCATAATCTGTAAAAATAGTCCCTTCAGAATCCATTACATATTTTCTCCACGAACCTCCTACTTGAACTTCGGCCCATTTAATAATATCTCTAAAATTATAGTTCACATCTGAGTGATATAATTTTGAATGATCAATAAATTTAGCTCCCTGTGTTAAATCTGGATTTTGTATTACAGTTGACAAAGCACTATTAAACTGCGCACTGCCTGGCTCGAATCTTGGAGAACCTGTTGGCTTTGGAATAAATGATATTTGCGCAGGCAAAACATTATAATCAGCAAAGTTTCTTGCAATCTGAGCAGACTCGTTTGCATTGGTTCCCATAACTGCACCTGCATACTGATACGCTGTAGCATAATTTGTAAACCATTCTTGATCTGATTTTGCTGCACGGTTAACATTCCAAGCCGCAAATCTCATATCATAAGAATTTCCAGCATCTTCGCTTGTAAAATATATTCTACCAAAAAAGTTTTTTCCTTTTACTTCAAACTTTCCTTGCTGCATTAAGAAATCTTTCAAAGCATATCTATTTGCTCCTTGATAAATTGTACTTCCAGTACCAATTTTATATTGAAGTATAAATTCTGTATCATCTGCCCAAGGCTTAATATGAGCACTAAAATCAGCTTTCATACTTTGAACCTTATTATCGGTTAAGTCTTGCTCACGATATCCTGTTCTACTAACCTGGCCTACATTTGGAATAAAAGTAGTCACCTCGTCACCATAAATATTCAAACCGTCATAATTCTGATTCATTGCATGCCCAACAGATCCTCCTGTCATACTTCTAGGATCATTTGCAATCCACTCAGAAGCTTCCATGTAAGTGAAATTGGCTTTCATTGCAAAATGTTTCGTAAAAGCTTTTGCCGCTCTAATTCCAAAATCATTATAATCATTTGTTCCTGCAGCATCTTGGCTTGTTTGTCCATATTTGTAGTAAACACTTATTCCTTCATTTGTAAAAGGGCTTTTACTTGTCATAAACATGATTCCATTGAAAGCATTTGCACCATAAAGGGCTGAAGACGCACCAGGTAAAAGCTCCACACTAGCAACGTCAATATCTGACACTCCAATAAGATTTCCTAAAACGAAGTTCAATGCCGGAGACGAGTTATCCATTCCATCTACCAACTGCATGAAACGGGTATTGGCCACTGTAGCAAAACCACGAGTATTTATGGATTTAAAGGAAATACTACTTGTATTAAAGTTTACCTCTTTCAAATTCTCTAAACCATCATAAAAAGTTGGAGCTGTTGTATTTTTTATTTCCTGAAGTCCCATACGCTCAATTGTAACAGGAGATTCAATTACCCTTTCTGGCGTCCTTGAAGCAGAAACCACGATTTCATCCAATTTCGTTTCTTCATCTTTAAGCACCACAATCAATTTTTGATTTGCCGCTGTCACATTAATCGTTTTTGACTCAAACCCGATAGCTGAAACTTTAAGAGAAAAAGGGAGTTTGGTATTTGTTGTCAATTTAAATGTTCCGTCGAAATCAGTGGACGCGCCACTATTATCACCGACCACAACAACATTGGCACCAGGAATAGATTGCTTGTTACTGTCAGTAACCGAACCTGTGATTGTATTCTGCGCAAAAGATACTCCGCTGAATAACAACATAATTAGCAAATAGACTCTCATTAGGGTTAGTTTTATTGTTAGTATATATAGCCAAAATACATAAATATTTTAATATATATAAAAATATGTTAAATAAAATTGATATTTATCACACTTTTGCACAATATTTTAACTATTCACTAATTCATTTTATTAAAATAAAAACAAATAAAACCTACAGAAAAATCAGTTTACTATGCATACATATAATTTTTTATCAAAAAACTGAAAAATTCACAAAAATACATGTCTCCAAAAAAATTTTTGACAATAAAAAAAAGCGAGACTTAAATCTCGCTTTTTTAACATATTTAATATTTTAAAATAGAATCTATTCTACTGTAACCGACTTCGCTAAGTTACGAGGCTGGTCAACATTACAACCTCTCATAACAGCTATGTAATAAGAAAGTAGTTGCAACGGAATTGTTGTAACCAATGGCGATAATGCATCTGAAGTTTCTGGAATTTCAATTACATAATCTGCCAATTCGCGAACTTGAATATCTCCTTTTGTAACTACAGCAATAATTTTACCGCTTCTTGATTTGATCTCCTGAATATTACTTACAATTTTATCGTAATGCCCTTGCTTTGGAGCAATAACAATAACAGGCATAAACTCATCAATTAAAGCAATCGGACCGTGTTTCATTTCGGCAGCCGGATAACCTTCTGCATGAATATATGAAATCTCTTTTAATTTCAAGGCACCTTCTAAAGCTACAGGAAAATTATATCCCCTACCTAAATAAAGGCAGTTTGGCGAATCTTTAAAGGCAGCAGCAATTTCTTTCGCCTTATCATTTGTTTCTAGCGCTTCAGAAACTTTATCTGGAATGATTTCCAATTCTTGAAGATACGTATGGAAATCAGTATTTGACAACGTTCCTTTTGCTTTTCCTAAACGTAAAGCAATCATCGTTAGAACTGTAATCTGAGTAGTAAATGCTTTTGTAGAAGCCACTCCAATTTCTGGTCCTGCGTGTGTATAAGCACCAGCATGGCTTTCTCTAGAAATAGAAGAACCCACTACGTTGCAAACTCCAAACACAAAAGCTCTGTTTTCTTTAGCTAATTTAATAGCAGCCATAGTATCTGCAGTTTCACCAGATTGTGAAATTGCAATAACTACGTCATCTTTATTGATAATTGGGTTTCTGTATCTAAACTCAGAAGCATATTCTACCTCTACAGGAATACGTGTAAATTCCTCAAAGATATATTCTGCCACTAAACCTGCATGCCATGAAGTTCCACACGCTACGATTAGAATACGTTTTGCATTTAAGAATTTCTCCAAATTATCTTCAACCCCAGCCATCTGAACAATTCCTTCATTTGCATGAAGTCTTCCTCTGTAAGTATCTTTAATTACACTTGGCTGCTCGTAGATTTCCTTAAGCATGAAATGATCATACCCTCCTTTTTCAATCTGCTCCAAGTTCATTTGAAGTTCTTGAATATACGGATCTACTAAAGAGTCATCTTGGATTTTTCTGATTTTAATTGGCTTATGCAATCTGATATTAGCCATTTCGCCATCTTCTAAATAAACTGCATTAGAAGTATATTCAATAAATGGTGAAGCATCGGAAGCAACAAAATATTCTCCTTCTCCAACTCCAATTGCCAACGGACTTCCTAATCTTGCCGCTACAAGTTCGTTTGGATTCTTTTTATCAAAAACAGCAATTGCATACGCACCAACAACTTGATTCAATGCAATCTGAACCGCTTTCCCTAATTTAATATTTTCTTTCTTTTGAACCTCTTCTATTAAATTAACTAAAACCTCAGTATCTGTATCCGATTTAAAAGTATAACCTCTTTTGATAAGCTCCTCTTTCAAAGGCGCATAATTCTCAATAATTCCGTTATGAATGATTGCCAAATCCCCAGAATTAGAAAGATGAGGATGAGAATTCACGTCATTTGGAACCCCGTGAGTTGCCCAACGCGTGTGTCCAATTCCAATAGTTCCGTTTGTTGTAAAACCTTCATTGGCTTTAGCTTCAAGATCGGAAACCTTTCCTTTTGTTTTGCAAACTTTAATGCCCGACTCTTCGTCATATAGCATAACACCGGCACTGTCATATCCTCTGTACTCAAGACGCTTCAAGCCCTTAATTACAATTGGATATGCGTCTCTATGACCGATATATCCAACAATTCCACACATATATATTTATTAATTTGGTTTCGTGTAGTATACTTCAAGTTTCAATCTTTTATCTTCCGGAATAGAGGCTTTTCCGCCATATAAGATTGTACCCAAAGGATTCATAACTGATGTTCTCGGCACTGCCGACATGATATCATTTTTATTCTTCAACGCATTAAACGCAATTGTTGACGAGCTTTGAGAAACCACCAGTCCTAAATCAACATTTTTAGCCGTCGCATCTTTAATCAAGTTACGAATATGGCCTGTGATTCTAATTTTATAATTTTTCCCTCTTTTATCAGATCCGACAGTAATAAGCCCTCCATAAGTCGAAGAAGCATCTGTAGAATAATCTGCTAAAACGGCATTATTTGTCAAATCATACAAATACACTCTATTTGGCTCTTCTGTACCAGCCATTTTATCGGCATCAATATAGAATACTAAATTAGCTTCGTTAACCTTCCAATTCTTTACCACAGCATTACTCCTCATTTCATCCAATTGATCCGGAACACCATTTGCTCCGCTTACCGGCTCACCTTTAGAATTATAACTCAATACATCCGTCGGATTAAAAAGCCTTACAACAGCTAGAGATCCTTGCCCGCCTTTTAAATAAAGCTTTTCATCCCCATCCGTTTTATTTACATTTGTAATTATAGCGCTCGCAAAATCTGGATTTCGGACATCTTCAAGAAAATTGGCCGTACTACTGGTCGCTGACGAAAGGCCCTTTAAATTCAAAACAATTGTCTTTTCTTCTGTAGCATTGGCATCGTCTGTTGTAGACTCTGTTTTTGCTTTGTATTTAATTGTAACTTTACCTTCGCTAAAATTCATCAAGGCCATATTAGCAGGATTTGATCCAGATCTTTCAACATTAAAATACAAACCTCTAAAATACTCCTGAAAAACATCCTCTGCAGAAAGTTTCGTGGTAGCCGCGTTTAATATCTTACTTTGGAAAAAATCTTTATTAAGCTGTAGCGTCATTTGAGGTTTTTTCCTTTCAGTTGTTTCTTTTTTAGTATCAGGATCAATTGTTTTTATAACAATTTCTTTTGCATCAAAAAAGAACTCATCATTTTGCAAGATATCTCCATCGTTTAATCTTGCTCCTACTTTTTTATTATTAAATTCAGCATTTTGATCTGTATAATAAAACTGCGGCAATTGACTACCTCCACTAAAGTAACTAGTTCTCATCTGGATTCCAGACTCATAAACGCTTAACTTCAACTTTCCATTTTTATCTCCATAAATAGAATCTAGTTCATATGTACTATTCCCTTCATTATCTGTAGCCGTTACATGACTGTAATACGGAATTTCAAGTACAGCACTTTCAATTACAGGAGACTCTCCAATTGTTGGAGAATAAGAAACAAGACCAACCTGAGTTACGAAATTAGCAGTTGTAGTTCCAAAAAGTGGATTATCAAAAATACCAAGAGCATTTGGCGTCATACTATTCGACTGAATAGGAGTAACTTCTTGATTAAAAGCTAAAACATCATATTTTTCGGATTCAAGTCCAAAGTGATCATCTCCAACCAAACCATCACCAATCGCATTAAAATCTTTGTCGCAAGAATATAGAAAAACAGCCATTACAGCCAAAAGAGATTTCTTAAAAAAAGAAGTTTTATACATGTCTAATAATAAAATTAAAATTTAAAGTCCAAATGTTCTGTAGAAATTTGTATAAGCGTCAGCAAATCCATCTTTCCCGGCGAAAGGTAAAAAAGGTTTTCCTGAAGATTCTATAAATTTTGTTAAACTTGGAGAAACATTTTCTGATGCAATAATTACACCGTCAGAATGTAAGATGCTAGCTTTTAAAACATTCTCGTAATTTGGAGTTTCTAAATCTGATACAGCTTCATGAGGAACACCGTCAAATTTAACTTTATTGATCATTTCTAAATCTAAATTTTCATCAAACGATTGTCCGTAAACAGAAGTGATGATTTTAGTTTCAGAAAACAATGCTTCATGTTTATAATAATGCTTCATATAAATTGGCAGCATTGCTGCTAGCCAGCCATGAACATGTATAATATCTGGAACCCAGTTCAATTTTTTAACCGTCTCTACAACACCTTTTGCAAAGAAAATAGCTCTTTCGTCATTATCAGGATACAAAGCACCTTCTTCGTCAGTAAAAGTAGCTTTACGTTTGAAATATTCATCATTATCAATAAAATAGACTTGGATTCTTTCTTTCGGAATCGATGCTACTTTAATAATCAATGGCATGTCTAAGTCATTCACTACCAAATTCATCCCTGAAAGTCTAATCACTTCATGCAATTGGTGTCTTCTCTCATTGATATTCCCATATCTTGGCATGAAAATTCTTATCTGACCGCCTTGGTCATTAATCATTTTCGGAACGTCATAAGACATTAAAGAAACCTCATTTTCAGCCAAATAAGGCACGACTTCAGATGATACGTATAATATCCTCTTATCTTTCATAATAGTATTTTACTTAATTTTGGTAATAAAAACGTCGCAAAATTACAAAATTTTATGCAGTTTATAACTAATATATTATGTTTGCACTAAATTTTAATAATACCTCAATGCATATTTTCTACAGTAAAGCAGCGTTGATAGCCTATCTTAAAACTATCAAAACCTCAAATTCAACTATCGGATTTGTGCCAACAATGGGCGCTTTACACCAAGGACATTTGGCTTTAATGCAACGTTCGCTAAAAGAAAACGACGACACAGTAGTGAGCATTTTTGTCAATCCAACACAGTTTAACAACCCGGAAGATTTAGCAAAATATCCTAGGACACTAGAAGAAGATGTTAAGAAAATGCGTACATTAAGTGACAAAATCATTTTATACGCTCCTTCTGTTGATGATATTTATGAAGGAAATACCGTTTCGCAGACTTTCGATTTTGACGGATTAGAAAACCAGATGGAAGGAAAATTCAGACCTGGTCATTTCAATGGGGTGGGAACAATCGTGAAAAGACTTTTTGAAATTGTAACCCCAACAAATGCTTATTTTGGAGAAAAAGATTTTCAGCAACTTCAAATTGTTAAAAAATTAGTCGAAAAAACAGGATTACCGGTAAACATTGTGGGATGCCCTATTTTTAGAGAAGAAAATGAGCTGGCAATGAGTTCACGTAATGAACGTTTAACATCTCAGGAAAGAAAAGACGCTTCAATTATCTACAAAACCTTGACTGAAGCAAAAGAGATTTTTCAAAATAATAGCCCGCAAGAAACAATAGAGTTTGTAGAAAATTCTTTCAAAGGCAACAAAGAATTTGAATTGGAATATTTTGTTATTGCTGACGAATCTACACTTTTACCTATCAATCAAAAAGAGAATGACAAAAAATATCGCGCATTTATAGCGGTATTTGTTAATTCTATAAGACTGATAGACACCATTTCATTAAATTAATCTAACTTTGCATCATGCAAATTCAAGTTATAAAATCAAAAATTCATCGTGTTAAAGTAACTGGAGCCGATTTAAATTATATTGGCAGCATTACTATTGATGAAACATTACTAGAAGCTTCAAATATTATTGAAGGCGAAAAAGTATCTATTGTTAACATTAATAATGGCGAACGTTTTGAAACTTACGCTATTAAGGGTGAGAAAAATTCAGGCGAAATCACTTTGAATGGTCCAGCTGCAAGAAAAGTTCAGAAAGATGACATCATCATTATCATTTCTTACGCAACATTGGACTTTGAAGAAGCGAAAACCTTCAAACCGTGGATTATTTTCCCTAATGAAAATGACAATTCTTTAACCTAAACCAATTCTTTCTTTTTAAGAATTTACTTTCTTTGTCAAAAGCTATTTTTGCACAAGGTATTCTTCTTTTGTCTCAATCCAAAAAAGATTCTGACGCTAAAACACTGTGCTTCAATTTTTACCCCATTTAAGAAAGAAGCAAATAAAATAGTATATTGCTACACTATTTTCCAATACTTTTTAATTTACTGAAATGCCACAAATCATGAAAAAAGTTTACCTACTGACACTTTTGATTTCGTTCTCGTCGTTTGCCCAAAAAACGTTCGATAATATTAAATCAGAAAAACTGGGAGAAGAACGTAGAATTACGATTGGACTTCCTGCTTCTTATGAAGCAAACAAAGACAAAAAATATCCTGTTCTTTATTTATTGGATGGAGATTACTTATTTGATCCGTTTTCTGGAGCCGTAAGTTATGGAACTTATTGGGATGATATTCCAGAAATGATTATCATCGGGATTCATCAAAACAAAGACGAAGAACGCTACGATGACACAACAATTGATCAAAATGAAGGTCTTCCTTTTGAAAAAGGAGCAAAATTTTTCGAATTCATTGGAGCAGAATTAATTCCATACATTGAAAAAAAATACCGCACCTCGCCTTTCAGACTTATTGCAGGTCATGATGTAACAGCGAGTTTTGCTAATTTTTATTTGTACAAAGAAATTCCACTTTTTAACGCTTACATCTGTTTAAGCCCCGAGCTTGCCCCAAAAATGGAAGTGCGTATTGCTGAGAAGTTTGCCAAAATAAAAAGCCCAATTTTCTATTATCTTTCTGCTGGAGAAGGTGATATTAAGAAAATTAAAGAACCGATAGATAAATTAAACAGCAATATTAAAATTGCCAATAATCCGTTAGTGAATTATAAATACGATGTATTCAAAGGTGCAACACATTATACAGAAGTTTTGCATTCTATACCAAGTGCATTGTACCAGATTTTTGAAGTATACCGACCTATAAATTCTGCCGAATACAACGACAAAATTGCAGTTCTTCAAACAGGTTATGCAGAATATTTAGAAAAAAAATATGCAGCTATGTCTGAAGTTTTAGGAGTTCAAATTCCTGTTCGAATGAGCGATTTCAAAGTAATGGAAAATCTTATTTTAAAGAGAAATGCTTATGATGAATTGGGAAAAATGGCTGAAATTGGAAATGTAAATTATCCAAAAGCCATGTTGGGAGAATATGAATTAGGTTTGATGTACGAAAAAATGGGTGATCCTAAACACGCTTCAAAAAAATACCAAAACGCTTCGCAAATGGAGCCAATTGGCGATTTGAACAAAGACTTGATGTATGAGAAAATTGACGAAATGAATACACTTGCTAAAAAAAGTAAATAATGTCAAAAGTTAAAACTTCCTTTTTCTGCCAAAACTGCGGAACCCAATATGCCAAATGGCAAGGGCAATGCAACGCGTGCAAAGAATGGAATACGATAGCCGAAGAAATTATCCAGAAACAGGATAAAGTAGCTTGGAAAAGCGAGCCTACTCAAACAAGCAAAGCACCAAAGCCTTTAAAAATTAACGAAATTGATTCTACTCAGGAAGTTCGAATGGACACTACTGATAGCGAATTGAATCGTGTTTTAGGCGGCGGACTTGTTCCTGGATCTTTAACGCTTTTGGGCGGAGAACCCGGCATCGGAAAAAGTACACTTTTACTTCAAGTATCATTAAAGTTACCTTATAAAACATTATACGTTTCTGGAGAAGAAAGCCAGAAACAAATAAAAATGCGTGCGGAAAGAATTACGCCAAATAGCGATAACTGCTATATTCTAACCGAAACTAAAACGCAGAACATTTTCAAACAGATTGAAACCATTCAGCCTGAAGTTGTCATTATAGACTCGATTCAAACTTTACATACCGATTATATCGAATCTACTGCGGGAAGCATTTCCCAGATTCGCGAAACCACTGCAGAGTTGATCAAATTTGCTAAGGAAAGCAACATTCCAGTAATTTTGATTGGCCATATTACCAAAGACGGAAATATTGCAGGACCAAAAATTTTGGAACACATGGTTGATACCGTTTTGCAGTTTGAAGGCGATCGAAACCATATTTATCGAATTTTACGTTCGCTTAAAAACCGTTTTGGTTCAACTTCCGAACTTGGTATTTATGAAATGCTGGGAAGCGGTTTGCGTGAAGTAAGCAATCCTTCCGAAATTCTGATTTCACATAAAGACGAAGAACTTTCGGGAACTGCAATTGCCACAACTTTAGAAGGCATGCGACCGTTGATGATTGAAATACAATCTTTGGTTAGCACCGCAGTTTACGGAACTCCACAGCGAAGCACAACCGGCTATAACGCAAAAAGACTAAACATGATTCTCGCAGTATTAGAAAAAAGAGCTGGATTCCGTTTAGGCGCAAAAGATGTTTTCCTAAATGTTACAGGAGGAATTTCTGTTGATGATCCTGCCATTGACTTGGCCGTTGTCGCTGCGATTTTATCTTCAAACGAAGATATTCCTGTTGGAAAAGGTTTTTGTTTTGCTGGTGAAGTTGGTTTATCTGGTGAAATCCGCCCTGTAAATCGTGTGGATCAGCGCATTCAGGAAGCTGAAAAATTAGGTTTTGATACTATCTTTGTTTCGAAATACAATAAAATTGCTTTAAAAAACACAGGAATTAAAATTGAACTTGTTGCAAAAATTGAAGATGTTGCCAGCATTCTTTTTGGCTGATTTCAAATACCACCCCTTCTATGAATTTTCCAAAACAAAAAATATACAAGGCATTAAAAATACTAGGAATAGTAATTTTAGTGCTTTGCATTGGACTGTATTATTTTCGTAATTCACTTTTAAAACAGGCCATTGCAAAAGTTACTCACAAAATGGCTGTTCAATACAACAGTAATTTTTCTGTAGAATCAGCTTCTTTTGATGGTTTATCGACCATAAAATTGACAGATGTTGTTCTGGCTCCAATAAATGCTGACACACTTGTCAAAATAAAAAATGTTGAAACCAGCATCAGTTTAAGCAATTTATTAATTGGAGATGTTCAGGTTGGGACTTTAAAAGTAGACAATGGCTATATTCAATTAGTAAAAAAAGGAAAAAAAAGAAACTTTGATGCTTTCTTAAAAAGAGATCGCGAAGAAACAGAATCTAACGAAAAACGCAAATATGCTTCGTTTGCTTATAGAATCATTTCTAAAGTCTTAAACTTGGTTCCAACTGATATGGATTTGAAAAACTTCAAGTTCAAAATCGATGACAACGGAAAACAAACCAATATTGATGTAGATAAACTAGTTTTAAGCAATAAACAACTCGAAACCAATCTTCATGTTCAAGCAAAAGATTTTGATCAGCGTTGGAATATTAAAGGTTTTGCAGACCCAAGAAATAAAAAAGCAGACATTCGCTTTTTCAATTTAGACACAGGAGCTATTCGTGTTCCGTATTTGGATCAGCGTTATAACTTAAAAGCAAGTTTTGATTCGATTCGATTGAATGTTCAAAACATTGATAAAAGCGGAAGCGAGTTGCATATTGATGGCTACACCTCAATTGCCAATCTTAAAATCAATCATCCAAAAATTGCCAGCAAAGATGTTATAATAAAAAATGCCCGTTTTGATTATCGCTTCTTATTGGGAGACAGTTTCATTTCGATTGACAGTACTTCGACAATGCAGTTGAACAAAATCAAAGTTCGTCCTTATATTTCTTATGATACTGAAAAAGACACTATTTATAAGCTGAAAGTAAACATTCCGAAAATGAAGGCACAGGATTTTATCGTTTCGCTGCCTGACGGATTATTTACACATTTTCAGGGAATGCAGGCAACTGGAAATTTCGATTACAAATTGGATTTCAAATTCAATAAAAATAAACCCAATACACTTGTTTTTGACAGTAAACTCAACAAAGAAGATTTAAGAATCACCAAATATGGCGAAGCCGATTTGAATAAACTAAACGGAGAATTTGTTTATCGCGCCATTATTCAGAATGTATTGCAACGACCAGTTTTGGTTGGAACAGGAAATCCAAACTATACGCCTTTAGACCAAATTTCGCCTTATTTAAGAAAATGTGTTTTAACGACAGAAGATCCTTCTTTCTTTTCACATCGCGGATTCATTAACGAAGCTTTCAAGCAGTCGATTCTAAAAAACATTAGAACGAAGAAATTCTCTCGTGGAGCCAGCACGATTAGTATGCAGTTGATTAAAAATGTTTTCTTGACTAGAGAAAAAACGCTTTCGCGAAAGCTTGAAGAAATTCTTTTGGTTTATATTTTGGAAAACAACCGAATTGTAAGCAAGGAAAGAATGCTGGAAGTATATTTCAACATTATTGAATGGGGACCAAATGTGTACGGAATTGGAGAAGCGAGTCATTTTTATTTCCAAAAAAGCCCAGCCGACTTGAATGTAGATGAATGTTTGTACTTGGCAACGATTATTCCGAAACCAAGAAAATTCATGTATCAATTTAATGATGAAGGAAACTTAAAAGATTACGCCATTAAAAACCAGAAATTCTTGAAGAATTTGATGTTTAGAAGAGGACTTTTAGTTCCTGAAGATACCATTGGAATTTTACCTGTTTACATTTCTGGAAATGCTCGTTCGTTAATCAAAATAAAAATTCCAGATTCGACAGCAATCAAAGCAGACTCTTTGGCTGTTGATGATGAATTTGATTTATAGTTACTTCATAATTTAACCGCAAGGTTCGCAAAGATTTACGCTAAGGTCGCAATGTTTTAATTAAGATTGTAAAATAAAAGCACACAAAGATTTTTTAATCCTATTAAAAGAAAATCTTTGTGTGCTTTGCGTAAATCTTTGCGAACCTTGCAATTAAATTTAAGGAGCAGGATCTGGAATCATAGCCTGAACCGCATCAATTTCTGCTAAGATTTGCTTAGAAAGCGTAACATCAATCGTATCAATATTTTCTTTTAATTGCTCCATAGTTGTAGCTCCGATAATAGCACTTGTCAAGAATGGCTGTTGCAATACAAATCCCATCGCCAATTGTGTTAACGTTAAACCATGTTTTTTCGCGATTTCCTGATACAATTTAGTCGCTTCAGTACATTGGTCGCTATTGTAACGTT
The DNA here is from genome assembly GCF_000278705.1 of Flavobacterium sp. F52. NCBI lineage: Bacteria > Pseudomonadati > Bacteroidota > Flavobacteriia > Flavobacteriales > Flavobacteriaceae > Flavobacterium > Flavobacterium sp. F52. Next base: position 365,695 of record NZ_AKZQ01000025.1, read on the forward strand.
TGTATTGCGGAAAAAGGTTAATTCTAGCTTTCGGGTGACTTTCTCCAGTCAAGAATTTTCCAGTCAAAACTCCGAAGGCTAAAGGAGAATATCCTAACAATCCAACATTTTCATATTTTGAAACTTCTGCCGAATTCACTTCAAATAAACGATTCAATAAAGAATACGGATTCTGAACAGTTTTAATTCTTGGCAGATTGTTGTATTTGCTTTCTTCCAGAAGACGCATCATTCCCCAAGCATTTTCATTAGAAACTCCAATGTGTTTGATTTTACCTTCTTTGATTAATACGTCAAAAGTTTCCAAAATTTCTCTGAAATTATCTTCCCAAACATCATCGTGTCCGTGAAAAGCGCGTGTTCCAAAATTATTCGTTTTTCTTTCCGGCCAATGCATTTGATACAAATCAATATAATCTGTCTGCAGTCTTTTTAAACTGTTTTCAACTGCATATTTAATGCTTGCTGGCGAAAAATCCAGTTTCTCGCGCATATATCCAAAATTCGGATTTGGTCCAGCAATTTTAGAAGCCAAAATCACTTTATCGCGATTTCCAGATTTTTTAAACCAAGTTCCAATAATTTTTTCAGTGCTTCCGTAAGTCGCTTCACTCGCTGGAACCGAATACATTTCGGCTGTGTCAAAGAAATTAACTCCTCTTTCAAGAGCATAATCCATTTGTTCGTGTCCTTCTGCTTCTGTATTTTGCTGCCCGAAAGTCATCGTTCCAAGGCATATTTTACTAACTTTTATATCGGTATTAGGTAATGTAGTGTATTTCATTTTTTTTTAAGGTTCAAAGTTGCAAAGAGACAAAGTTACAAAGGGATTTTTCAAATTAGGATTTGAAAAAGGTTAAAAAAACTACAAGATTTTTTTGATCTCTCCTCCAAGGTTTCCAAAACCTTGGTAGGTGTTTCTTTTATTATAAACAAATCTATACCCATAAGGTTTTGGAAACCTTGTAGAAAAGAAAAAGGCTCAAAAGTAAAAACCTTTGAGCCTTTGCATCTTTGCCACTTTGAACCTAAGTTCATTTTAAGCTTTTTAATGGATTTTGAAATGTGTTGAAAATTCTAACAATAAAAACAGAATCTTCTTTGATTTTATATAGAATTTTAAAATTTCTAACCACAATTCTACGGCAATCTATTCTATATTCATCGAATTGAAATTGCTCGGCAAAAATGATATTGTTCGCACTATTAAATAATTCGTCTCTAACTTTTAATGCCGTTTCTTTCGAATATTTACTTTAAATTCAAAATAAATTTCCTTCAAATCTAATTTTGCATGCTCTGACCAAAAAACTGTTGGTTTATTCATTATCCCAATCTTTCATTTCTTTTGACAAATCTTGACTTGAAATTATGCGATTGTATTTAATATCCTCTAAACCTTCTTCTACTTTATTATGATAATCAATTAATGTCACAGGATTTCCTTTCGCATCATACGAAACCACTTCATTTAAATAATTATCAAATACAGAAGAAACAATTCGCAGAACTCTTTCGTCAGCCAAATCCAATTGATTCTTTATTTTCTCTTTTAATTCTGGAAGTCCCATCATTCTTTAATTTATAAAAACCAAAGTTACAAAATTTTAAACTCCAATAATCAAATCTCGAATTCCAAAAGCAAAAAGGCTCAAAGTAGAACTTTGAGCCTTTTCTTTAAATCTTAGCATCTTAGAACCTTGGCAACTCAGGATTTTAATTAATACTATTAAGCATCTCAGCAATCTCATCCAATCTTGGAGTCAAGATAATTTCGATTCTACGGTTTTTAGCTTTTCCTTCTGGAGTTGCGTTGCTCGCTAGAGGAGAAAACTCGCTACGTCCTGCTGCAGTTAATTTTTGTTTATTTATTTTAGGATTCTCGCTTAAAATCGCAACGATTGCAGTTGCTCTTTTTGTCGATAAATCCCAGTTGTTTGCAATTGGTCCAGAACCAGCGTACGGATCATCGTCTGTATGTCCTTCAATCAAAACAGAAAGATCTGGATTATCACCTAAAACTTTTCCAAGTTCTACAACTGCTTTTCTACCTTCGGCGCCAACAGCCCAGCTTCCTGAATTGAAAAGCAATTTGTTTTCCATAGAAACATATACTTTTCCATTTTTATGTTCCACTGTCAAACCTTTACCTTCAAAACCAGTTAAAGCTTTAGATAAAGTTTCTTTCAGTTTACGCATTGCTTCTTCTTTTGCTGCAATCATATCTTCAAGTTCTTTCAAACGATTAGCCGTTTTATCCAAACGAGCTTGCTCATCTGCAAGAGCTTTTCCTTTTGCTTCCAACTGCGCTAATAATTCACGGTTTTTAGCCATGTTTTTCTCTAATGCATCATTGCTGTTTTTTTCCAATGCATTATAAGAATCCTGAAGCACTTTGTATTTCTTTTGCTCGGCAGCAAGATCAGCTTTTTGTTTTGCCAAATCATCATTAGCATTTGCTAAATCTTTAGTCAATTTATCACGATCGGTTTCTAACTGATTCTTTGCTTTCTTTAAACTTTCGTTTTCATCAGCAATAGAACGGTTTTCTTTTTTCAAATCAGAATATTTGGTTTCAAGATCATTGTAAATTTTCTTAGAAACACATGAAGTCGTGGACAAGGCTAATGCTAGTAATCCGATGGAGGCTTTTTTAATCATCTCTTTAATTGGTTTTTATTTTGGGCGTTTAATAATTTTTAAATTTCAAAATTCAATGCCAATTGCAATTTTAAAACTTAAACTTTTCAGCAAGAACAATACCAAAAATTAATCTATCTCAACTAAAATCGGGCAATGATCTGAATGCATAGCATCTGGAAGTATAACAGCTCTTTTTAACCTGTCCTCTAAAACATTACTTACCAAATTATAATCAATACGCCAACCTTTGTTATTTCCTCTTGCTCCAGCACGGTAACTCCACCAAGAATAATGATGCGGTTCTTTGTTGAAATGACGGAAACTATCGATAAAGCCAGATTTCATGAAGGCATCCAACCAAGCGCGTTCTGCAGGAAGAAATCCTGAAACCGTTTTATTGCGAACCGGATCATGAATGTCTATCGCTTCGTGACAGATGTTATAATCTCCGCAGATAATCAGATTGGGAACCGTAAGTTTTAATTCATTAATATAATTTTGAAAATCATCCATAAACATAAATTTATGATCTAGCCTTTCAATGTTTGTTCCAGATGGAAGATATAAACTCATTACCGAAACATCATCAAAATCTGCACGAAGATTTCTTCCCTCAAAATCCATGTGATGAATTCCTGTTCCGTAAACAATATTATTCGGTTTTGTTTTAGAAAGAATTGCTACTCCGCTGTACCCTTTTTTGGTTGCAGGATAGTAATATTGAAACGGATAACCTGCTGCAGTAATATCATCTACCGGAATTTGATCCTGTGTAGCTTTTATTTCCTGAAGACATATTACGTCAGGATTTGCTTGTTGCAGCCATTCGATAAAGCCTTTGTTTATTGCCGCTCTAATTCCGTTTACATTATAAGAAATAATTTTCATCAGTGATTTTTTTAGGATTCCAAATGTAATAAAAAAGTGCAAAGTTTATCTTGGAAACAATGAAAAGTAGACTTTTTTGTTATCTTTGTTCGCTGTTCTAATAAATTAAAAGTAGTACATGGGTTTAGTTACCGCGAAAGAAGTTGCAAAGGCAATAAATGTTGAAAAGTACGGAGTTTTCGGTACCTTTTCTGGCTGGATTCTTATGAAGGTTCTTAAGATCTCGACCCTTAATAAAATTTACGATCGTAATAAACATTTGGAAGACCTTGACTTTTTGAATGGAATTTTGGACGAAATGGAAATTAAGTTCGAAATCCCTGAAGAAGATTTAAAACGTCTGCCAAAAGATGGTGCGTACATCACCATTTCTAATCATCCGCTTGGAGGAATTGATGGAATTCTGCTTTTGAAATTAATGCTTGAAAGAGAGCCAAATTTCAAAATCATTGCCAATTTCTTATTACATAGAATTGTTCCGATGAAAAAATACATTATGCCGGTTAATCCTTTTGAAAATCATAAGGATGCAAAATCGAGTGTAATTGGTATCAAAGAAACATTACGTCATTTGAGCGACGGAAAACCTTTAGGAATTTTTCCTGCGGGTGAAGTTTCAACTTACAAAGATGGCAAATTAGTAGTGGACAAACCTTGGGAAGAAGGTGCTATTAAACTAATCAGAAAAGCCAAAGTTCCGGTTGTTCCTATTTACTTTCATGCCAAAAACAGTAAATTATTCTACTGGCTTTCTAAAATTGATGATACTTTACGTACTGCAAAATTACCTTCTGAACTTTTAACACAAAAAGACCGCGTTATTAAAGTGCGTATTGGAAAACCGATTTCTGTAAGTGAACAAAATGAAATTGAATCTTTTGAAGAATACTCAGAATTCTTAAGAAAGAAAACCTATATGCTGGCTAATCCGTTTGAAAAAGACACTAAACTGATTGACACCGCGAGCCTTAAAATACCTAAAGCGCCTAAAAAAATTGTTACGCCTGCAAGCGAATCAAAATTGATTGATGAAGTTCAAGCATTACGTGATAGTGACAGCAGGTTTTTACAAAGCAAAAATTATGAAGTTTTCTTTGCAAGCGCAAAGGAAATTCCGAATATTTTACATGAAATTGGACGTTTACGGGAAATTACTTTCCGTGAAGTTGGTGAAGGAACAAACGAATCTATTGATATTGACGAATACGATCAATATTATCACCATATGTTTTTATGGGATGATGAAACAAAAAAAATCGCCGGTGCCTATCGTATGGGATTAGGTTCTGAAATCTATCCAAAATACGGAATTGAAGGTTTTTATCTGACAGACCTTTTCAGATTTGAACCAGAATTGCATGATATGATGCACAAATCGATCGAAATGGGTCGTGCGTTTATCGTAAAAGAATATCAGCAAAAACCAATGCCTTTATTCTTGTTATGGAAAGGTATTATCCATACTACTTTGCGTCATCCTGAACACAAATATTTGGTTGGCGGAGTAAGTATCAGTAATCAGTTTTCAGATTTCTCTAAATCATTGATGATTGAGTTTATGAAATCGAATTATTACGATCCGTATATTGCGCAATACATTCACCCTAAGAAAGCGTACAAAGTAAAACTGAAAGACGCTGACAAAGATTTTATTTTTGACGAAGCAGAATCTGATTTGAATAAGTTTGACAAAATCATTGATGAATTGGAACCAGGAAACTTACGTCTGCCTGTTTTAATTAAGAAATACATCAAACAAAATGCGAGAGTAGTAGCTTTCAACGTTGATCCATTATTCAATAATGCAATTGATGGTTTAATGTACATTAGAATTGCAGATATTCCAGAAAGCACAATGAAACCTGTAATTGAAGAGTTTCAAATCGAATTAGAAAAGAAATTATCTGAAAAAGAAGATTAATAAAACTTAAAAAGCCGTTTCAAAAAATTGAAACGGCTTTTTTTATTCAAACGAGAAAAATTATTCTTTTCCTATTTCATTAATTTCTTCTAATTGATTTTTAGGATCAGCACCGTATTGATTTGGTCCTTTTTCACCTTCCGTGCAAGCTAAAATTAAGCTATAAACAGGAATTATTATATACCATCCACTTTTGCCCACATCATGCATTCTTCTAACTCCTACAGCAATGGACGGGATCATAATACCTAATAAAAATATTAAATTTAAAATTGAAAAGACGATTCTAATTGCAGGAATAAGACCAAAAACACTTAGTACAATATAAATCACGATACTTATAAGACTAAACATCCAATATTCTTGCCTTCTAGCTCTTCCACTAAAATTTGCGTAGTTCTCAAAAACTACCTTTTTGTACATTTCTAACATAACAAATCTTTTAAAATTTCCCTACTCTTAAGGATTTTCGGTTTCTCCTTTACTTTTTAACTAAGCGCAAGGTTACCCACTATTGATTTAATTTTCAGGACATAAAAGTCAAAATTGTATTAGAAAACGACATTTTTAAGCATAAAAAAATCCCATTCATTTCTGAATAGGATTTAGAGATAAGTATATTTTCTTTTAAAACCAGCCTTTGTAACCAATTTGGTAGGTTTTATAAAATTCTTCATCGTCTCTGGTTAAATATATAATTCCTTCAATAACACCAATTATACCGCCAATTCCAAAGGCCAAACCTAGAAGAAGCTGAATTATTCCTTCTTTAGTATAACCCAAATAAAACTTATGGATTCCTAGATATCCTAATAAAATAGCTAAAATTCCAGCTAGCACTTTTTTATTTTCCTGCCCATAACGCGGATTGTTCCAATCTTCTCTCTTTGTATTTTCCATGATCTTAATTTTTAGTATTCTTAAAACTGTACTTAAACAAACAAATCTGACTGTTGCAAAATCAGATTATTGAATTTTAAAACCAAATTGACTGATGCAAGATATCATCAAAAGAGTTGTTTCTCACAAATAAAATCAATCTTATAAGATGATAAACGCCTAGAAAAATAGCCAATCCATAAGCTAACTTTCTGTTGTATAAAAGTGCGTTAAAATATTCTTTTTTGGTAATTAATTCTGTAGTCAAAACAACAATCGTTACGGCACAAAAAGCAATAACAAAAGGACCCAAAATATGATAAGAAATTGATTTGTATAGATCTCCCTGATAAAAATAGACTAAGGATTTGGTAATTCCGCATCCTGGACACGGAAAACCTGTCAGCATCTTAAAAGGGCATAATGATTGATCGGTTTCTAAATGATCATTATGATTATGAAGCATTAAAAAAAACGGAACTATCAGTGTAATTGCTGCACCGATAATTCCGTAAATTTTACGTCTTGTTTGCGTATTATTTATATAATCTGTTGATATCACCTTGTACAATCATTGCCGCCGCAATAGGAAAAAAGAATCCTAAAACAATTAATAAAGTAGATTGGTCTTTTTGAAGCTCACCAGTTTTCTCATATACTTTTGGCAATGCATCTTTACCAGCCAAGTAATAGAAATAAATATTCACTGGCATACAACAACCTGCAAAAATTGCAACTGGCTGTGAAATAACTTCTCTTTTTGCTACAGCATTAAAAACCTCAGCTACTTTAATATTCCAATAAATTAAATACAATCCGCAAGTTAAAAATCCAAATAGTAAAACCATGATAGGATCTACTTTAAATACTGGGATTTGTTCTTCAAAATTATTCGATGTTTCTTGTAATTCCATCTTCGTTTAAAAAATTTATTAATTCCTACTCTTCGGATTTTCGGCTTTCTCCAAACTTTAAAAAACAAACCTATTTAGACTCATTCTTTTAAAATTCGGAAACAATATTATTAAAAATTAACAAATAAAACTAATCTCACTAAATAAAATTTACAGGAAAAAACTCGTTATTAAATTCTAAAGGGTTGCAGCCTAGTTTTTGCCATACACAGCTTTAATTTTGTCAACAATTACCTGTGCTAGACGTTCATGGCTTTCAAAAGTCCAACCCGCAATATGAGGCGTCAGCAAGACATTTTTAGCTTCCATAAGATATTGAAGCGCTTCGGGCGTATTGTTTTCTTGAAATAAGGTTTCAAAAGAAAGTTTTTCATATTCCAAAACATCCAAACCAGCTCCTAATACTTTTTTCTCTTTCATTGCTTCAACTAAATCGGCTGTAACGATGTTTTTTCCACGCGAAGTGTTTATAATCCAAAATGGCTTTTTAAACGCATTTATAAAGGCTCTGTTAACCATTTTATCTGTTTCGGGTGTCCAAGGAAGGTGAAGGCTTAAAACATCTACTTTTTCGCGTAATTCTTCCAATGAAACCTGTTTCGCATTTTCGTCGCCAACATTATCTAAAATGTCGTAGCATAAAACCTCTGTTTCAAAACCTCTTAATTTTTTGGCAAAAGCTTTTCCCATATTTCCATAACCGATAATCCCAACTGTTTTTAAATCCAATTCATGACCGCGATTGCTTTCACGATTCCAATGCCCCGCTTTTACTTCAGTATCAGCTTGATTTAAGTTATTAAACAATGACAAAATCATTCCCAACGAATGTTCTGCAACAGCATTGCGATTTCCCTCAGGAGCAGCAATCAGATGAATTCCTTTTGCAGAAGCATATTCACAATCAATACTTTCCAGACCTGCGCCAACTCTTGCAATAAATTGCAACTTTGTTGCAGAGTCCAAAAAAGTCTTATCAATCTTGAATCGGCTTCGAATTACAATTCCGTTATATTCATGAATTTTTGCTTCGATTTCTTCTTTTGAAGATTTAAAATCGGCGTGGTTTTCAAAACCAGCTTCTTCTAATTGATTCCAAAGAATTGGATTATTACTGTCGATATGAAGAATTTTTATGCTCATTTTTAATTGAATTTTTATGAAACAAAAATACGGTTAATTTAATCTCGCAGAGATACAAAGCCACAAAGTTTTTCCAATGTTAATAAACTTTGAACCTCTGAATCTTTGTGCCTTTGCTCCTAAACTTTTTATTGCTCGGATTTTTTTTTAACTTTGAAAGAATAAGGATTTCGCAATCCATCATATAAATCTTCAGAAAATCTTCCCTAATGAAACTTACCAAGACTTTTAAAGCCTTTTTTGAAAACGAAAAATCGGGAGGAATCATCTTGCTCTTTGTCACGATTTTATCTCTTTATCTTGCTAACTCTTCTATTCAAGTTCCGTACGTTGCTTTTTGGGAAAAGGAAATTGCAGGACATTCTATAACCGACTGGATCAACGACGGATTGATGACTATTTTCTTCCTCTTGATCGGATTGGAGTTGGAACGCGAGATTTATCATGGAGAATTATCTAATATTAAAAATGCTTCGCTGCCCATTATGGCGGCTTTTGGAGGAATGCTAGTTCCTGCAGCAATTTTCTTGGCTTTAAATTACGGTACAACCACACAAAACGGAGCCGGAATTCCGATGGCAACCGATATTGCTTTCGCAATCGGAATTTTATCGCTTCTAGGGAACAAAGTTCCTGCCTCATTAAAAGTCTTTTTAACCGCTTTGGCTGTTATCGACGATTTGGGTGCAATAATCGTTATTGCCGTTTTTTACACCACATCAATTTCTTTTTTAAATCTTGGAATTGCTCTCGGAATCTGGGGCTTGCTATTTATCTTAAACCGAATGAAAGTTCATAATCTGATTCCGTATTTAATTGGCGGAGCCATAATGTGGTATTTTATGCTTAATTCAGGCGTTCATGCAACCATTACAGGAGTAATTTTAGCATTTGTAATTCCGTTTGGCGATGGCGGAGAAAAAACCTCATCGTATCGATTACAGCACTTTTTACATCAGCCCGTTGCTTTTTTTATCCTTCCATTGTTTGCAGTAGCCAATACGGCCTTAACAATCACTGAAAACTGGCATGAAGGCCTTAATCACGTTAACACATACGGAATCATTCTCGGACTTGTAGTGGGCAAACCGCTAGGAATTTTGCTTTTCTCGTCTGTTGGCGTAACATCTGGTTTGTGCATGTTGCCTAAAAACTTAAAATGGGCACATATTTTAGGCGCAGGAATGCTAGGCGGAATTGGTTTCACCATGTCAATATTTATTACGGTTCTTGCTTTCAAAAATCCTGAAATCATTGTTTTTTCTAAAATAGCGATTCTTATTGCTTCATTTTTAGCAGGTTTAACAGGTTTTTTATATTTAAAATATATTCTCAACAAAAAGACCAACAAAGGATGATCAATAATTACAAACCGAAATATCTTCTATATCTTTCTATTTTTGGATCGATTATCGTATCGTGCAATAAGAAAACCGAAACTATATCAGATAAAAAACCCGAAAGAATAATTTCCTTTAGCAATAAAAAACCAGTCGTATCTGCGAAAGATTCTATTTCTGGAACTTATATTTCTAAAGCTGAAGATTGCAATATCTCATTGACTATCTCGAAAGATAAAAAAGACTATAAATATACTTTTACGACTCAAAACAGAAGTTTAAAAGGAAAAGCTATTTTTTCTAAAAGTAGTTCTGGCGAAAAATATATTTCTTTAGAAGGAATTCAATGGGACGAATACGAAGGCGATATTAGCAATGAAGATGATACTGATTCTGATAATTCTAAAGATTTAGAAATCCCCGTTGGAATAGATGCTTTGTATGTAAAAGACACTTTGACAATTCAGAATTACGGAAATGCGATGAATTCGTATACGAAGATTTCTGAATGTGGTTTGAAGTATATTCAGTTAATTAAATCAAATTCCAAAAAATAAAAATTCCAAATTCCAATTGTAACCTATTCGATAATGTTTGTCATTCTGAGGAACGAAGAATCACACTAGAAACTCCGCATTCAAAATCGTCAATCTTTGTCAACTTACTCGTGTGATTCTTCGTTCCTCAGAATGACAAAACTGTGGTTAACTTTGTAAAACAAAAAATTCCAAACTCCATTTTAAAATTGGAATTTGGAATTTTTATTATTCGAATTTCTTTAAAAATCTAACCTTTAATCTGTTTCAAAGAAGTTTTGATTCCTTTTATTAAAGATGAACTGAAGCCATTGTGTTCCATTTCATTTAAACCTACAATTGTACAGCCTTGCGGTGTTGTTACACGGTCGATTAATTGTTCTGGGTGCACTCGTTCTTCTAAAAGCATTTTAGCCGCTCCTTTTACCGTTTGAGCTGCAATTGCTAAAGCGGTATTAGAATCAAATCCTATTTCGATTCCTGCCTGCATGGACGCACGAATATAACGCAATGCATATGCCGTTCCGCACGCACCTAAAACAGTTGCTGCATCCATTAGTTTTTCATCGATTACAGGAGCTGTTCCTAAATCTTGAAATAGATCAACAACTGGCGACGCATTTGCTGCATATTTTTCTGGAAAAGAAATACAAGTTGCAGATTCTCCAAACTGCGCTGCAATATTTGGCATAATGCGCACTACTGGATACTCAAAATTTGTTTTGGTTTGAAGCATATCCAAAGACAATCCGCTAACTGCAGAAGCAATGGTTTTGTTTTGGATAACTGGCAGAATTTCGGCTAAAACAGTATCTACCTGATACGGCTTTATAGTTAAGATTACAACATCGGCTTCCTGAATGTTGTGTTTATTATCGTTAGAAACTGTAATTCCATATTCTGATAAATATTGAATACTTGCAGTGTTTCTTCTAGTGACAGTAACTTGGTTGTTTTTCGAGAATTTGGCAATTCCCAAGGCAATAGAAACCCCAAGGTTTCCTCCTCCAATAATGTGTACTTTCATTTTGGTTTGGCTTTAATTTATTTCTGGTTGGTAAACAGCATTTTCCGCCTGCAAATTACGCAGATTTTAGAGATTTTAAATCACTGCAAAAGGCTAATTTGTGGCAAAAATCTAGAATCCAAGAATCAGATTTGCGACTCCAAAGTATAACATGATTCCAAATACGTCGTTAGTCGTTGTGATAAACGGACCAGTTGCAATCGCGGGATCAATTTTGTTTTTGTTAAGAAAAAGCGGTACTAAAGTCCCTAAAGTTGCGGCAAAAAGAATTACTACAATCATCGAAATTGAAATGGCAAACCCTACTAAATACTGCTGATACATAATAGAATGATAGCCCAATAAAAGCAAAGAAATAATACTTCCCGAAATCATCGAAACGGTAATTTCTTTAGTAAAATAACCTCGGCTGAAATCTTTTAAAGTTCCATTGGCCAAACCTTGCACCACGATTGCTGAAGCCTGAACACCAATATTACCTGCAGTCGCAGAAAGTAAAGGCACAAATATGATTAAAGTAGAATATTTTTGAAAAGTCCCTTCGTTTCCTTTCAATACAAAAGAAGCCACAATTTCGATCACCATTCCGATCAAAAGCCAAGGCAAACGCGCTTTGGTTAATTCGTAAACACTGTCATTCGATTCAACGTCTTGTGTAATACCCGCCGCTAACTGGTAATCTTTATCGGCTTCTTCCTTGATTACGTCTACGATGTCGTCGATGGTAATTCTTCCAACCAATCGGCCCAACTCATCAACAACCGGAATAGCCTCTAAGTCATACTTCTGCATGATACGAGCTACCTCAACATCTTCGGTATCAACTTTTACAAAATTTAATTTTCGGATATAAACATCTCCAATTTGAGTTTTGGTCGAAGAAGTCAATAAATCTTTTAGTGACAATCTCCCTTTTAATCGGTTTTCATCGTCAACTACGTAGATGGAATGCACTCTAGAAACATTCTCTGCCTGAATTCGCATTTCTTTCACGCAGGTCAAGACAGTCCAGTTTTCATTCACTTTTACAAGCTCTTTTCCCATCAAACCACCGGCCGTGTTTTCGTCGTAGCGCAAAAGATCAACAATGTCTTTGGCGTGCTCAACGTCGACAAGCTCAGAGATTACTTCTGCTTTTATTTCCTGCGAAAGTTCGGCGATAATGTCGGCAGCGTCATTGGTTTCAAGCTCATCAAGCTCTTCAGCAATTTCCTTTGGCGAAAGTCGGCTTAAGATGTTTTCGCGTAAATCTTCTTCTAGTTCCAGAAGAATTTCGGCTGTTTTATCACTATCTAAAACCTTGAAGATATAAGTTGCCTCATCGAAATCTAATTCGTCTAAAATTTCGGCAATATCGGCATGGTGCAGATCATTAAGCAAAACTTCCAGTTCACTGTCGTTTTTCTTATTGATTAGCTCCTCTAACTGATGTATAAATTCTTTACTAACTTTGAACTCCATTGGCTTCTATTTTTAGAGTTAGTTCAATAAATTCATCTACGCTAAGCTGCTCCGGACGTTTATCAAAGATAGTGTCTTCTCGCAAATTGTCTGATAAATTTAATGTTTTCAAACTGTTACGTAATGTTTTTCGTCTCTGCTGAAAAGCGGTTTTTACAACTGTAAAAAACAACTTTTCGCTGCAAGGAAGACTATAATCTTCCTTTCGGGTCATTCTCATCACACCCGATTTCACCTTGGGCGGAGGAATAAAAACGTTTTCATTAACCGTAAACAGGTACTCTGTATCATAGAAAGCCTGAGCTAAAACTGATAGTATTCCGTAGGTTTTTGAGCCTTTCTTTTCGCAGATGCGCTCGGCTACTTCTTTTTGGAACATTCCAGAAAACTCTGGAATCTGATCTCTAAGTTCTAATGTCCTAAAAACAATCTGAGAAGAAATATTGTACGGAAAGTTGCCAATTATGGCAAACTGTTTATTTTGGTAAACTTCATTTATATTATACTTCAGGAAATCCTGAGAGATAATCTTGTCTTTTAATTTTGGATAATGTGCATCCAAATACGTTACAGATTCTGTATCAATCTCAATAACGTGTGTAGTAACTGGCTTTTCAAGCAAATATTTGGTAAGCACACCCATTCCTGGTCCTATTTCTAAGACCTCATCATATCCTTTAAGACTTAAAGTATCTGCAATAGCTTTTGCAACGCTTTCGTCTTTAAGAAAGTGCTGTCCTAAATGTTTTTTTGCTTTTACTTTTTCCATTTCATTTCTTGTTTGCCACCAGGCTGCAAAAGTATTCTTTTTACTGTAAAGGCACTAAGCTTCTTTATTTTTTTTTGCCACAATCCCGATAACTATTGGGACAAAGACACGAAGTTTTCATTCTTTTCTCTCAGTTATGGAACTGAAAATTGAGACTGCGACTGAAAACTAAAAAAAATTAATGTTCAGAAATAACTTCCAATTCTGTTCTGAAAGAAAGCATTTTATCGGCAAATAAACCTAAAGCTTCTCTGTGGAATTCAGGTTCATCTTCGATATAAAACTTCTCTAAAGTTTCTTTGCTGTCTGTTATATATTGTACAGAATAGGTAATTCCGCCCATTTCTTCTTCAACCAAAACTTTTACAATTCGTGCTGAAGAAAATTTATTAGTCGCCAGAATTTCTGGTATATGTTTTTCCTGCATCCATTTCAACCATTGGTCGTGAACGCTTTCGTGTATATTGGTGGTAACGTTGTAAATAATCATTTTTCTTTTAGACTTTCTTAGACTTCTTAGACTTCTTAGATTTCTTAGATTTTTAGACTTTCCGATTTTTCATCTAAGAAGTCTAAAGATCTAACAATCTAAAAATCTTATTTATAAATTCTTATCCCCTCTCAACTCGCGGTATTTTTTTCTGGCATCGACAAAGTAAATACTGTCTTGATGGTTAAAAATTACCTTTTCATATAAAGGTTTTGCCTTTTCTGTATCTTTCAATTCGTCATTGTAAATTTCAGCTGAGAAAAACAGCGCTTCATCCACATAAATTCCGTCGCTATGATTGTCAATAATCTGCTGATATTGGCTTAAAGCCGAAGCAAAATCCTTCTGGCTTTCGTAAACTTTTCCTAAACGCAATAACGTTACCGCTTCAATTTCTTGACCTTTATAGGTTTTCAGGATGTTCTGAAACTGCGCAATTGCTTCCTGTTTTTTATTCTGATAGATTAAAAAATCTCCTTTTGCAAATGCTTTCAAAGCGACTTGAGTCGAATCAGCTGCTGTATTATCATTAATTAAAAGAAAATATTCTAAAGCATCATTGGCAATCAATTGCGTGTTTGCCGCTTTTAATTCTTTGAATTGTTTATTCGCCCATTCAAAATCGCCTTTGTAATAACTTGTTTTTGCAGCTTTCAAACTGGCTTCGTGCGCCATGACATCATTCTTTAAATCCAATTGAATTTGCGAATAGTAAATCAGCGCCTGATTGTATTTTTCTTCCAAAAGGAGAATATCGGCCAGCTCCATTTTAGCATCGGCTTTTTGATATTCGTTTAAATTTAATTCTAAAGCTTTTTTGATCACTGCCTTTCCTTCTTCAGTCTTTTTCAAATTAAAAGCCAGAAAATGGGCTTGAATGATTTGCAAAGATAAGGTAAAAGGACTGATTTCGTAAGTTGCCAACAACTGCTTTAATTCCTGATCGATAACCGGATAATCTTTTTCCTGAGCTTTATCAATCTTAATTTGCATCAAATAGGCATTTGACTGAATCAGCAAACCCAAATCTTTTGTGTTTTGGAGAATGAAGTTCAGAATTTCTTCTGCTGTATCGTTGTCTCCTTCGTTCATGGCAAACTGACTCAAATTGACAATGCTCATCAATGATTCTGGTTCTCGCTTGTAAATGGCTTTTTCCTGAATAAACGCTTTTCCAAATTCTTTCTGCTGTACATAAAACCAGCTTAAATAATGATTCCAGAAAACGTCCTGATCTTTTTGAGTTTTAAGAATTAATGCTTTTCGCATGGCATCCTTAAAAGCCGTATTATCGGTTTCACCATTCATGAATCGAGACAATTGTGTCTGAATTAGATTGGTGTTCTGCGGGTTTGTAAAAGATTCCGTCAATAATAAATCGATCATCAAATCGGTTTTTCCCAACTGACCGTAAAGCATTCCGATTTGAAAATTGAAATTAAAATTGGGTTGAACCTGCATTGCCGTCTGATACGATTTTAAAGCATATTCCAACAATACTTTTTTCTCAAACGAACTTGCAATTCCGTAAACATCATTCGGATTTACTTTTATCTTTTCAATTGCCTGTTCGTAGTAATTTTTAGCTTTCGAATCGTTTTTCTGCAACTGGAAATTATATCCCAATTCAACCAAGAAAACGCCTTGTTTATATCGGTTGTAACGATCTTGAATAGCTTTTTCTGCATTGGCGAACTGCTGCAATTGCTGATAGCAATCGACTGTTCTTAAAAAATACTGGGTATTCGATGGCGCACTTCTCAAAAGCTCTTCATAACTGATTTTTGCTTTATTGAAATCTCCTTTGTCGTAGTAATATTGAGCCAATTGCTCGTTTTGGCCAAACGCAAAACCAGAACACAACAAAACGATATACATCAATATGTTTTTCATACTTTTTAAGTTTTCAGTCGCAGTCGCAGTCGCGGTTTTCAGTCTTGTTAAAACTGTAAACTGTCACTGTCCACTGAGACTTTCTTGGTTTTCCAGAAAATCAAACCTAAGCCAATTAAAATAAACGGAACACTCAAAATCTGTCCCATATTAATCAGCATACTATTCTCGAAAGCTTCTTGATTTTCTTTGAAAAATTCAATTATAAAACGAGCTGTAAATAATAAAGTTAAGAAAGTTCCAAAGATTAATCCCTGTGCGTTTCTGATTTTTTCTGATTTGTACATATAAAACAGAATCACAAAAATTAATATATAAGCAAATGCCTCATACAATTGCGTTGGATGTCTCGGAATCAAATCGTCTCTTTGGAAAATAACTCCCCAATCTCCGTTGGTTGGCTTTCCGTAGATTTCAGAATTCATAAAATTCCCCATTCTAATAAAGGCACCTGTTACAGGAACTGCAACTGCCATTTTATCTAAAAGTCCCAAGAATTGCACTTTGTACTTACGGCAGTACAGAATCATAGCCGTTATAACTCCAATCGAACCTCCGTGGCTTGCCAAACCTTGATAACCCACAAACTGGTAAACGCCTTTAATCTTCTGGATTGGTAAAAGAATTTCTATAGGATGTTTGAAAAAATAATCAGGTTCGTAAAAGAAACAATGTCCAAGTCTGGCACCTAAAACGGTTCCGACAATAACATAAATCAATAAGGAATCAAGATTGTCTAGAGAAAGGTTTTCTTTTTTGTAGATGTTTCTAACAATATAAAAACCTAAAAGAAGCCCGCAGGCAAAAAGAGCTCCGTAATATTTTAACGGAAAACTATTTGTGATCCAAAAAATAACAGGATCTACGTTCCAATTTAATATTCCGTTTTTCATAAGTGGTAATTTTTAGTCGCAGTTTTCAGTCCCAGTTCACAGTCGAAACTGAAAACTGAGACTGAGACTGTCAACTAAATTAATTTATAATATCAAATCCGCAGTAAGGACGTAAAACTTCTGGTATTACGATTCCTTCTGGAGTTTGGTAATTTTCAATAATTCCAGCTAAAACACGCGGAAGCGCCAATGAACTTCCGTTAAGTGTATGTGCCAATTGATTTTTTCCGTCTTTGTCTTTGAAACGTAATTTCAAGCGGTTTGCTTGGAAAGTTTCAAAGTTAGAAACAGAACTGATTTCTAACCAACGGTCTTGTGCTGTAGAAAACACTTCAAAATCATAAGTCAAAGCAGATGTGAATCCCATATCTCCTCCGCAAAGACGTAAAACTCTATAAGGCAATTTCAATTCTTTCAAAATACCTTTTACGTGCTCTACCATTCCGTCAAGTGCTGCATAAGAATTATCAGGATGTTCGATACGAACAATTTCTACTTTATCAAATTGGTGTAAACGGTTTAGTCCACGAACGTGCGCTCCGTAAGAACCTGCTTCACGACGGAAACATGGCGTATAAGCTGTTTGTAAAACAGGCAATTCGCTTTCGTTTAAGATTACATCTCGGAACAAGTTAGTTACCGGAACCTCAGCAGTTGGAATCAAATACAAATCGTCGATTCCAGCGTGGTACATTTGCCCTTCTTTGTCTGGCAATTGTCCTGTTCCGTAACCAGAAGCTTCGTTTACCAAATGCGGTACCTGAACTTCGTTGTATCCTGCAGCTGTATTTTTGTCTAAGAAATAGTTGATCAAAGCGCGTTGAAGCTTTGCTCCTTTTCCTTTATAAACAGGAAATCCAGCTCCTGTGATTTTTACACCTAATTCGAAATCGATAATATCATATTTCTTCACCAATTCCCAGTGAGGCTGTGCACCTTCGTGCAAAGCCGGAATATCACCTTCTTGGAAAACATTCAAATTATCATCCGGAGTTTTTCCTTCAGGAACAATATCTGCCGGAAGGTTTGGTAAAGTATATAATTTATTGGTTAACTCAACAGCCAAAGCTTCTGCTTTTTCGCTAAGTTCTTTGCTTTTTTCTTTTAGTGAAACTGTTTTTTCTTTTAAGATTGCCGCTTTAGCTTTCTCTCCAGCTTTCATCAATTCACCAATATCTTTGGACAATTTATTAGATTCTGATAAAGTATTGTCTAATTCCACCTGTGCAGCACGACGATTTTCGTCTAATTGAACCACCTCTTCAACAACGCTTTTAGCATCGATATTTCGCTTTGCTAAAGCTTTGATTACTTTCTCTTGATTTTCTCTAATAAATGCAATTTGTAACATAGCTTGATTTTTATAACTATTGTATTTTTTATAACGGAAGCAAATTTAAGGAAATGTTTGTTAACAATAGGTCAAAGTTTTGCAGTAAAACCGAAATCTCCTATAAACAGCAAAAGCACTATAAAAGTGCCTTTGAATGTTATTTAGAAATTGAAGATTTTACTCTAAAAAACGATGTCTATCATCTCTGTGAAAAGCGTACTCTCTTCCGTTATATTTGATTTTTTCTAATTCTTTTTTAATTTTCAAGTCACTTTTTTCTTCAATACCATTTTCCAAATCATTTTCTACAGCTTCTTCATAATAAAAGTTTTTAGATATGATCAAGTCAAAATAACCATTGGTCTTATGATCCGAAAGACTCATTCCGGTTTCTAATGTTTCTATCTGGAAAGTTCCACTTCCGTTAGAATCACCATTGGTCAACCGAATTGGATATTCGTATAAAAACCTTTTTATCTCCTTATCGGCCAAAGTTATTAATGTAAATTTCTTCTCCGAATATAAAACAATTCGGCTACTAGCATTGGCTTCGGTATAAAAAGCAATTGCTGGAGTAGTTTCGTTTAGAAAAATCAAATCTTTCAGAATATGCGATTTTGAAAACTGAATGGCTTCGTTATCATAATAACCTAAATTATCATCAAACTCTTCGGCAATTATACTTCCGTCCTCGCGATTTACAAATAAGTATTTACGCTGAAAATAATTTCCCAACTCTTCATCATCATCGCTGGTTTTAAATGCTTTTTTTTCGTGCGAAACGGTTGTCAGGACAAAAAAAGCAGTTTGATCGTCGTAATTGATAGAACTTGTCTCACTAATTTTAATATCCGAATATTTGATTTTTAAATTTGATGCCACTTTTGAGAGCAGATTCAGATTCATTTCTTTTGAATCTTCGATCTCATCCAGATTTTTAAAAATGAGTTTTCTTAGCGGCTTTTTATTGTGGCCAAGATGTGCTTGCGTCTCCGAAAGTAGTTCCTGATACTGAGTTTCAGCATCGTTTTTAACTTTTTCATCTTTCCCGCAGGAAAATAAAAACATCAAAACGGTACTCAAAAGAATCGTTTTTTTCATAGGCTTTGATTTGTTAGAAATTAGGGCATTCCAAATATATAATTTTCTTACAAACCTTAGTAAAAAAATTAAAATTTAATCTCTCTTAATTTCGTGACCTACAAATTCTTCCAGTGTTTTAAACATTTCTTCTACCGAAAGCACTTCTGTATCGGGATGCGATTTTAAAAACGCCGCATTCAGTTCAGCAAGGTTTTCATCCAGTTCAAAATAAGCGTTGTTATTCAGCAAATCTTTGAAAGCGTTTGGGGCATCATATTTTTCTTTTAGAAATTTACCTAATTTAATATTGCTTTGTAAACGCAGTTTTCGGCATTGTTCTTTAAACAATTCCAAATGCTTTTCTGCACCAATCAAAGCTAAGCCTTCTTCAATTAATTCATTCAACTCTTTATTCCAACCCGAATCATAAACGAACTTCGAAAAATTTCCTTCTGCATATTTCGAAGCATAAAAATCTAAGTAGTAACTCATCAATGCATCTTCGTGAATTAAATCATCGTCAATTTTTTCCTCGCGCATTAAATTGATTACCGAAATATTAGAATTGACAACATCTTGAGGATTTTCGCTATTTGCCGCCGTTTCTGAAATAATGATTTTACCAAATTCCATTTGAATTTTTATTTAAAAGATTGTTTTGCAAAGTTGGGAGAAATAATTGAATGTTTCTTTTCAAACGTATTTATTTTGACTTGTTTAATTTCCAAATTACCTATAAAACGATTTTTTTCACATGAAATACAATTTTTCTAACTTTTCTTCGTTTGTCCTTACAATCTTTAATGCAAACTGACGTTATTAATATAAATTAATTAAAGTTTGTCAAAAATTGATTACCTTTAAGCAACCATTTATAAAAAAGAACATCTGTTTAAGAAATAAGACTTTACACCAAAGTTCTCCGAGCTAAAACCAAAACCATGAAACAGATTTTACTAATACTTAGCATCCTGCTTTTGATGGTCAGCTGTGATAATGATGAATTGCCACAGTCTGATGTTCCATTTGCATTAGTAGGCAAAGGAGATTCTTTTTCTAATGGTCAAAGCATTGCGCAAAGACATTTGGTTATTAAAGATGCTAAAACCTGGAATAATTTCAAGAAAGAAATGAATATTACTAGCGACGTAGCAAAAGGTTTTAAAGAAACAAATATTGATTTTAGCCAGTATCAAGTTATCGCTGTAATTGATAAAACGCAACCCAACGACGGACATTCGATCGATATTGTAGAAATGACCGAAAACCGCAATACCATAATTGTAAAAGTCGAAAAGCTCAAAAATGGAAATCTTACTAAGAAATCATCCAGACCTTATGACATTGTGAAAACAGCAAAAACAGACAAAAAAGTGGTTTTTGAGCAGTAATCTCTGATATTTTATAATCACCTCATTTTCCATTAATTTTATAATGGTTAGAAAAGCTGTTGTTTTGAATTTTTATAAACCGTAATTTTATGGCATTCAGAATCGACTAAGTTTCAAAACCAGAAAATATGATCCAAAGAAAAGTATTAGAATATTACGTTTTAGATGTATTCTCAAATGAGAGCTACAAAGGAAATCCGCTTTCTGTCGTTTTTACAGATGGAAATCTAAAACTAGAAACGTATCAGAATATTTCTCGGGAATTTCGCTATTCTGAAACCTCATTTGTCTATTATTCTACAAGAGAAAAAGCGCTCGTGGTTCGTTCGTTTACACCAACCGGAATTGAAATCGATGGTGCAGGCCATAATTTATTGGGCGCAGTCTGTGGAGCACTTTTAAAAGGAATTCCAATTTTTGACGAACAAAATGAAAGTGAGCCTTTTGTAATTATGAACCATTCGGCAATTCCGCTAACAGTCAGTTTTGATCCTGAAACTCTTTCTCCAATTGTGCAAATGCATCAAAAATCGGCAGTTATCAAACAAGAAATTCCAACCTATCGAATTGCGGTAGCACTAGGTTTAAAAATTGAAGATCTCGACGTAAATGCTTTTGTGCCAACAATAGTTAAAACAGAAGTCGCTCACGCCATGGTTCCTATAAAAAACAGTGAAATATTAAATAGTTTTGTTCCTGACAATAAGCTTTTAATCGAAATCTCAAAAGAATATGATTTTGAAGGCTTTTACTGTTTCACCCCAGCCGAAGAAGGTCTAGATCAGATAGTCGAAACAAGATTTTTCAATCCGATCATTGGTATAAATGAAGATCCAGCAACAGGAACGGCGGCTGGACCACTAATTGGTTTTTTAACACAAAAGAAATTCACTAAATCGGATAAGGAGTATAAAATTCTTCAAGGCGTAAAATTAAAACAGCCATCAATAATTGAAGTTATGAATCGCGAAGAAGATATTTTAGTCGGCGGTTCTTCGATAATAACGATGAAGGGAGAACTTTACCTATAAAAAAAGCTGCATTTTGAAAATGCAGCTTTTTTTATATTCAAAACTAAATTAAAGAATTAGTTCGTTTTCATTGGAGGTAAATCAAACGCTTTTGAATCATGTTCAAAGCTATTACGGTGCGCTCCATCGCAAAATGGTTTATTTGCAGAATGTCCGCAACGGCAAAGTCCAAGTGCAGTTCTTCCTTGTAAACCGTAAAGTGCTCCTTCTGGATCCATGATTTCAAAATCTCCTTCAATTTTGATTGATCCGTTTTTATTGATGATTAATTTAGTCTTGCTCATAAAATTTGTTTTTTTTCGGATGCAAAGATTGCGAAATATATTTTGAAGATTTTGCTTGCAATGCTAGTTTAAACTGGTTCTATTTTATATGAGTTTTGCCACGAAGATACGAGGAGGTTTTTCGCAAAGATTCATTATGTTATCAGGTTGAGCGGAGTCGAAGCCCGCAAAGATTTTTTATTACTCTAATTATTACCCATAAAGTTTCATTTCGACGAAGGAGAAATCTTCGCGAGAAACTCTACAAAGATTGGCAACATTCTGTACGGAGCTACTTACGAAGATTTCTCCTTCGTCGAAATGACAAGATTGCGGAAAAAACTTTGCGTCTCTCCTCCCTATAGCATCGGGATCGCGAGAACCAAATTCAAAAAAATCTTAGCGAATCTCGGCGTTTTTTCTTCGTGCAACTCTGTGAAAATAAAAGCGAATCTCAGCGTAATATTAAAATCTCAATTCTATTGCTTATTTTTGCACTCAATAAAATTGAATTATGATACAAGATCCAAAGAGATATACAATCACGGCGGCATTACCTTACACCAACGGTCCTACTCATATTGGTCACTTGGCTGGGGTTTACGTGCCTGCAGATATATATTCGAGATATTTAAGATTACAAGGAAAAGATGTGGCATTTATCTGCGGAAGCGATGAACATGGAGTTGCAATTTCGATGAAAGCCAAAAAAGAAGGAATTACACCGCAGGAAGTTATTGATAAATATGACGGAATCATTCGTAAATCGTTTGCAGATTTCGGAATTTCATTCAACAATTATTCTAGAACTTCGGCAAAAATTCATCATGATACAGCTTCTGAATTCTTTAGAACTTTGTATGATAAAGGCGATTTTATTGAAGAAGTTACCGAGCAATTGTACGATGCAAAAGCAAATCAGTTTTTAGCAGACCGTTTTGTGGTTGGAACTTGCCCAAAATGTGGCAATGACGGTGCTTACGGAGATCAATGCGAAAATTGCGGATCGACTTTGAACGCAACTGATTTGATCAACCCGAAATCGACAATTACAGGCGAAACTCCAGTTTTGAAATCTACAAAACACTGGTTTTTACCTTTAGATCGTTATGATGCTTTTTTACGCGAATGGATTTTAGAAGGTCATAAAAATGATTGGAAAACCAACGTTTACGGACAAGTAAAATCTTGGATCGACGCAGGATTAGAGCCTCGTGCCGTAACACGTGATTTGGATTGGGGAATTGACGTTCCTGTTGAAGGTGCCGAAGGCAAAAAACTATACGTTTGGTTTGATGCGCCTATCGGGTATATTTCTTCTACGAAAGAATGGGCAGCGCGCGAAGGAAAAGATTGGGAACCGTATTGGAAAGATCAAGATACTAAATTGGTACACTTTATCGGAAAAGACAATATTGTTTTTCACTGTATTATTTTCCCAGCGATGCTTAAAGCAGAAGGAAGCTATATTTTACCAGACAACGTTCCCGCAAATGAGTTCTTGAACTTGGAAGGAAACAAACTTTCGACTTCTAAAAACTGGGCAGTTTGGCTGCATGAATATTTAGAAGAATTTCCAGATAAGCAGGATGTTTTACGTTACGCTTTAACATCAAACGCTCCTGAAACAAAAGATAATGACTTTACTTGGAAAGATTTCCAAGCTAGAAATAACAACGAGTTGGTTGCCGTTTTCGGAAACTTCGTAAACCGTGTGGTGGTTTTAACCAACAAATATTACGATGGAGTTATCCCAACGCCAAACGAATTTACAGAAGTTGACGAACAAACTTTAGCAGAATTAAAAGCGTATCCAGCTGTGATTTCAAGTTCGGTTGAGCGTTACAGATTCCGTGAAGCTTTGGGCGAATTGATGAATGTGGCTCGTTTAGGAAATAAATATTTAGCAGACGAAGAGCCTTGGAAAGTTATGAAAGACAATCCAGAACGTGTAAAAACTCAAATGTATGTGGCATTGCAAATTGCTGCTGCGTTGAGTGTTTTGTCTGAACCGTTTTTACCTTTCACAGCGGCTAAACTTTCTAAAATATTGAATTTAGGAGATCTTAAAGAACACTTTGCAGGTTTCAGCAAGTTCTTGAAAGAGAAAGATCGCGATGCAAAAGACATCATTATCGACAAAACATTAGGTTGGAATGACATTTCTGAAAACTCAGATTTATTGCCTGCAGGACACAAAATTGGCGAAGCCGAATTGCTTTTCGCTAAAATTGAAGACGAAGAAATACAAAAACAAATAGACAAATTGGAAGCGACAAAAACCGCAAATATTGCTGAAAACAAACAAGCAGAACCGCAAAAAGATTTAATTCAGTTTGAGGATTTTGCGAAAATGGATATTCGTATCGGAACTATTTTAGAAGCTGAAAAAATGCCAAAAGCAAACAAACTTTTGGTTCTTAAAGTGGATACAGGAATCGATGTTCGTACGATTGTTTCAGGAATTGCTGAAAGTTTTTCTCCAGAAGAAATCATCGGAAAACGTGTTTCTGTATTAGCAAACCTTGCTCCAAGAGCTTTACGTGGTGTTGAAAGCCAAGGAATGATCTTGATGACAACAAATGCAGAAGGAAAACTGGTTTTTGTAAACCCAGATGCTGATGCGCCTAATGGTGCTACGGTAAACTAAACTGATTTTACACATTAAACATATCGTTTGTCATTTCGAGGAACGAGAAATCTTCGCAAGTAACTCCGCAATGAGAATCCAATCTTTGTCGAGCTTCTCGCGAAGATTTCTCGTTCCTCGAAATGACAAGATTGCAAAATTAAAGGAATAAAATTCTTACTTTTTATTGTTTCTTTCAAATTTATATTTGTACGTTTGTACTGACTAAATATTTGAAGGCTTTCAATAAAACTTATTAAAGTTAACAATAAGCGAACCCTTGCCATGGTGAAGGAACAGGAAACTGTCCTAAATCTATCTTCGGATATTTAGTCACACCTAAAGCGAGGGTTTCGTGCGTTTAATATTTTCGAGATGACTAAAGAAAATCAAAAACCGACACATCAAGATGTAATGCCATCAATGGCAAAATTTCTATCAGACCTTTGGTTTGAAGGAGATTTTAGAGAACAGCCCCATTATCTGTCTGAAATTTTCAAGCGAATTCTTGAAACAGATTTGGGAGATGACAAAGAGCTACGATCAAAAATGATGGAATGCATCAAAACCAGTGAAATGCTTGCCGAAACACTCGAACCCTTTTCGGATAAACAGATTCAGAAAGCTTGCAGTAAAATTTTAGCTGCTTAAAACAACAAAAAAGCGCGAACCGATTATAGAATTTAATCGATTCACGCTTTTTGCTTTTAGGAAAACCAAAAATTTCTAGATTTGCACAAAAAATCTTTAATACATTACATCACAAATAATTGCGAATGCCCAAAAAACTACTCCTTACTACGGCGCTATTACTTTTTAGTTTGATTTCATTTTCACAGGAACTAGTATATTACACTCCACTTGAATTAAAAAAACATCGCGATGTTCTTCCAATCGTAAACAATGATAAAGAAGTCACTTTATTTGTTAGCGATAAGATCAAAGTAAAAGCCATACGCTTAAATGAAAAAATGCAGATTATTGATAGTATTTCTAGCGAAAGACCTGATAAGAAAAAATTTGCTGAAATGATTGGATATAATTCAACTAATTCTAATGCAAGGTTATTTTGGGCATCTAAAGACCGCGGCTTAATCCTTTCTCAATTTTATGATTTTAAAACCCGAAAGATCTCAACACAAGAATTGACTTTATTTATTCAGAACGAGCAGGTCTTGCAAGGTTTTAGTTACAATGATAATTTTTTTATCTTAACAATAGTAAAAGAAACCAGTATCTTAAAGCTTCATGTTTTTGATCAAGATGGAGATCATAAAACACAAACAATTGACTTAAGCAATTTTCGTTTTTATAAAAAAGACTACACAAAAACGAGTCTTTACGGTATCTTTGAAGAAAGCCTTCAGGCATTCGAAGCTCCGTTTTCACTACAAAACATTAATTCAGAAACCCCAACCTCTATTACAGACGGAGCCAAAAAAAGAAAATGTTATATTGACAATAACGAACTGATTATAACACTTGACTCTAATGTTGATTACACTCAAATTTTTATAATAGATTTAAAGAACTACACGGCGAAAGAAAAAATCATAAACAAAACCATTATTATGAATGAAAGCCGTGCAACTTTAAATTCAAATTCATTTTATTTTGATAAAAAATTATATCAGATGAAAAGCTCCCCTAATTCTTTTTTCTTTACGATAAAAGATTTTGACGGAAATGTTCTGAAAGAGTATAATGTAACACCAGACACTCCTATTAATTTCAAAAATTCAGAAATCTATCAAGAAGGCGGTGATTTTGGAGGAAAAAGAATTTTAGAAACCAGTTCGCAGTTTATTAGAAAAGTAAACAAACTAAATTCTGGAATTTCATGTTATAATATTCGTGATAATACATTAATCACACTTGGAAGTGTTTCTGAATTAAAACAAGGGAGTTCTCAAATATTTATTGGTGGCGGATTGATAGGAATTGCCGCTTCGGCTGTTGCAGGAGCAACAATGGCATATTACAATTCGACTATGAATAATTTTAATTCTTATTCAAATAGAAAAGTAGTAAAAATAGAATGCTTGTTTGATAAAGATAATAATCATATAAAAACGGAATTGCAGCCATTAGCTTTCGATAAAATCAGAACTTTCTTTGATGACACTACAGACGTTTCTTCTCAAACATTATTCAGAGTGCAATCATCATACTATTTAGGTTATTATGACAATAAAACAAAAGAATATATCATTAGAAAATTTATAGATTAATCTGCAATCAAAAAAATAAAAAAAAGCGCGAACCGATTATACTTTTTAATTGATTCGCGCTTTTTCCTTTCAAAATACTCGCTTTCTAAGTTATCTTTGAAAAATAATACACGATTAAAATTCATTCAATGAAACTCACCAAACCAAGATTAGCCCTAATCTGCGGTATACTTTGCATATCGATTTTCCCAATATTGGTAAAATTACGTTTAACACCAGGATTGATTTCGGCTTTTTACCGAATGTTTTTTGCTGTGGTGTTGCTTTTACCTTATGTCATTTTCAGCGGAAACTTTAAACTTCCAAAATTAAAGTTTGCTCTTTTGGCAATACTTTGCGGTGTTTTATTCTCATCTGATGTTGCCGTTTGGAATATTGCCATTCAGGAATCAAGTGCGACTCAAGCTTCGTTGCTGACCAATTTATCTCCAGTTTGGGTTGGAGTTGGTTCTTTCTTTTTTCTGAAAGCAAAACCTGCAACAAATTTCTGGATCGGAACATTGGTCGCTTTATTTGGAATGGTAACTTTGGTTGGTTTTGAGTTTTTTATCGATTTAAACTTCGATAAAGCATTTCTATTTGCTGTTTTATCTGGCATTCTATATTCCATTTATCTTTTGGTCAGCAAAAATGTACTTTCAGAGGTTGATGTTTTGTCGTTTATGACCATTAGTTTATTTGCTTCAAGCATCTATTTAGGAATTTTATGTTATGCATTAGGCGAACCTTTTAACGGATTTTCAAATGCTGGCTGGTTTGTACTCGTGCTTCAAGCTGTTATTTGCCAATTGTGCGCTTGGCTTTCGATAAGTTATGCCACTCAACACATGCGCGCAACGAGAGTTTCGTTAAGTTTGTTGAGTCAAGCTGTAATTACCTCAATTTTAGCTTGGTTGTTTTTGGAAGAACAAATAACTTTACAGATGGTTTTGGGCGGAATCATTCTGCTTTTCGGAATCCGAATTACTTTTTACGATAAAACAATTTCTTTGAAAGGGCTTTTTTCTAAAGATTAAATAAAAGGTTTCACGCAGATTACACAGATTTAAGCAGATTCTAAAAAATCATTTTAATTCTTAATAATCTATGGCAAAAAACCCTCGCAGATTCAGCAGATTGAGCAGATTTATTTTTTTAAACATGAATAATCATTTAATCTGTGGCTAAAAAAATTTGTGCAATTTGCGTAATTTGTGGTTAAAAAAGTCTCGCGCAGATTGAGTAGATAATTTTTTAAATCCCAATATCCCGATAGCTATCGGGAGTGGCAAAAAATTAGTGTAATTCGTGAATTGCTTCGCCTGTTCGCTATCGCTCGGGTCGTGGCAAAAAACAAACCTGAAACAAAAAAACACTTGAAACAAAAAACACCATGTTACATAAAACTAAAATACCAAACCTAAAAGTAATCGCATTTGATGCTGACGATACTTTGTTTGTAAACGAACCTTATTTCCAGGAAACCGAACATAAATTTTGTGCTTTGATGGAAGATTACCTTTCGCATCAAGGCATTTCGCAAGAATTATTTAAAATAGAAATTGCCAATCTACCTTTGTACGGTTACGGAATCAAAGGATATATCCTTTCCATGATTGAAGCCGCGATGAACATTTCGAACAATACCATTCCTATTGAAGTCATTGAAAAGATTATTCAATACGGAAAAGAATTATTAGAAAAACCAATCGAATTGCTAGACGGGATTGAAGAAACACTTCAGGCCCTGAAAGGCAAATACAAATTGGTGGTAGCAACAAAAGGCGATTTAAAAGACCAGCACAGCAAACTGCACCGTTCTGGTTTGGGACATTATTTCCACCACATCGAAGTAATGTCAGACAAACAAGAAATTGATTATCAAAAACTGCTTGGCCGTTTAGATATTGAGCCGCACGAATTTTTGATGATTGGAAATTCATTAAAATCAGACGTTCTGCCTGTTTTAGGAATTGGCGGTTATGCCGTTCACATTCCGTTTCACACTACTTGGGAACACGAAAAAATTAATCACACTATAGAACACGAGCATTTTAGTTCATTTGAAACTATTGCAGAAGTGGTTCCGAATTTATTATAATGAAAACACTTTTTGACCTAGAAAATTGGAATAGAAAAGAGCATTTTGCCCATTTTAAACAAATGGATGAACCTTTTTTTGGCGCAACAGTAGAAATTGACTGTACAAAAGCGTATCAAACCGCAAAAAGCAGCAATGCTTCTTTTTTTATTTTCTATTTGCATAAAACTTTGGCTGCAGTAAATGCCATTGAAAATTTTAGATACCGAATTTCTGGAGATCAGATTTACATCAACGACCGAGTAGATGCCTCTGCAACTATTGGTCGGGAAGATGGTACTTTTGGGTTTTCTTTAATTGAATATCACCCAGATTTTAAAACATTCGAGCAAATCGCATTAACCGAAATCGAGCGCATTCAAAATACAACTGGACTTTTCACCAGAGCTTTTGATGATGATAATCTGATTCATTTCTCGGCAATTCCGTGGCTGAATTTCAGTTCGATCACCCATGCTCGCAGTTTTACATACCCAGACAGCTGTCCTAAAATTTCGTTTGGAAAAATGATGATTTCTGAGACGGGAAAAAGAACAATGTCAATGGCAGTTTATGTTCATCATGGTTTAATGGATGGAATTCACGTTGGTCAATTTGTAGATCTTTTTCAAGAGCTTATGAATCAATAATAAGCGGAATAATTTTTGTGCTTAAAAAACATATGAAACGAATTTTTCTTTTTTTGTTTTTAATATCCAGTACTGTTGTGTTAAGTCAGACAGTGCTAACTTCTTATGCAATAGATTTAAAAAACAAAGTAGGACAATCCGAAGTCATGACTGGCGAAAATACGGCTACTCACGATGTATTTGTTTTTGCAGCAAGCGCAGACAGCCTTTCTATATTAAAATATAATAGCGCTTTATTCTTACGAGATAAATTCGTTACCTCTCGCCAGTATATTGAAAACAGATCTTTGATGGGCTACAGCTTTAGCGAAGACGGAAATCCGACTTTGTATTGGTTTTCGGGAGAAGAAAAAACAATCATTTTGATTAAATATTATCTGGAAAACAAAACTTCTAGAGCATTAAAATTTCAAATTCCGCTTGAAGAGAATTATCTCTTAACGCAATATCAAAAAGACAACAATTTCTATTTATTGATGCAAAGCAAAACAAAACAGGCCTTGACTGCTTTTGTTTTTAAAAACGGAATGGCAGAGGAACGGTTTTTAGATTTTAGCTCTTTCAAATTCATAGACAGAAAAACCCTACCTAGAACATTCAACCAGATTCTGAATGAAAATCCGATTGAGAAAATGGATTCTGGTGAGTACAATCCGTTATATAAAGTAAGTGCCAAAAGCAAACTTTACACGCTTCCGAACCGTTTGATTCTAACTTTAGACCAAAGTTTTAGAAAAACACAATTGTTTGATATTAATTTAGAAAATCAGGAAATAATAGAGAAGACGTTTATGAAACCTGTTGGAGAGAAAAATCCAAAAACGTCTAACTCTTATTACCATGAAAACAAATTATACCAGATAAATGTTAACGCTGACGAACTTTTGTTTGACATAAAAGATTATGAATCTGGTGAATCTATAAAATCATTTGCAGTTACAAAGAAAGATACTATTCGTTTTGGCAATTCTCCTTTGCTCATGCAGATTGAGGATCGTCAACCGAAGCAATTAAAAAATACAGCAAAGTTTTTAAAGGCATTATCTTCTCTTGATGCCGGACTTTCGGTTTATAAAAATCAAAAAAATCTATTTATCACTTTAGGAGGTTCGGGAAGCAATTTAAAATCGATTTCTATGAACGGTTTTAACTTTAATGACCCTTTTGGCGATTTTCCTTCAAACAGTTATTACAATATTGAGACAAACTATTCTGTTTTTTTAGAAAGTATTTGGACCAAAAAGTTAGAATTAACTCAAGCAACACATGAGCCTTTTGCCGCTGATAAAGTCTACTATTTTTTAGATTCCCATAAAGAAGCTGTACTTTCAAGTACACTTAAGTTAAATAATTACACCCTTTTAAGTTACTACGACGTTGTTGCCAAACAAATAGTTCTTCGCAAATTTATTGACGGGCTTGACTAAAAAATTCGTTATCAACAACTTATCTAAAACCCAGCATTTATGGGTCATTCCTTATTCTTTAATTTTCTGCTAATAGTCTTATTTTAATACTTTTTTGGCTTCTAAAGAAAGTTTTTACCTACAATTTATTGTTGTTTTGGGCAAAAATTTAAAATTAAAAAATAATGAAAAAAGTTGTAATGACTCTTGCATTTGCCCTAGCGTTAACTGGAGTACATGCGCAAACAGAAAACAATAACGGTTATAATAAATGGTCTATAGATTTAGGCGCAGGTTTTAATAAACCGCAACGACCATTTAGCGATGGATATTCTACAAATACTGTAAGTCCATGGACTGGAGATTTAGGGGTTCGCTACATGTTAAACAACAAATTTGGTTTGAAAGCTGATTTTGGATATAACAGTTTTACTGCAAAAGGCAGCTCTATCGATTTTGATTCAAAATACTACAGAGTAGATTTACAAGCTGTAGCCAACTTAGGCCGCATCATGAATTTTGAAACTTGGACAAACACTATTGGTTTATTAGGACATGCTGGTTTTGGTTATTCTCAATTAAGAAGCGATAACTTTAGAGGAGCAGATGAAATGGGCAACTTTATTGCTGGTGTAACTGGACAAATAAGGTTATCAAACAGAGTGGCTTTAACGGGTGACTTCTCAACTATTTTAAACGCATCACAAGACCGTACTTTTGACGGATCATATGTTGGAGGCAACAGAGGCTTTTCTGGATTGATTTTTAACGGAACTGTTGGTCTAAATGTTTACTTAGGTAAAAATACAAAACATGCTGACTGGACGGTAATTTCTAACGAAGACAGTGACATTTCTGCTTTAGAAAGCAAAGTTGCAGACCTTGAATCACAAATCAAAAACAGACCCGCTCAAAAAGAAGTTATTGTAGAAAAACAAGTAAGTGCTCCACAACCTGCTGATAATGACTTAATCAAAAGAATGATTAATGATAAATATTACAGTGTGTATTTTGATTTCAATAAAACAACTCCAATTGAAAACTCAACTGCTGCAATCGATGTGGTTTTAAATTACTTAAGAAAAAATCCTTCTGCTTCTCTTGATCTTGTTGGTTATGCTGATCAAGTTGGAAAAGCTGAGTACAATGAAAAACTATCTAACGCTAGAGCAACAAACGTAAAAACTATTTTTGAAAAAGCTGGAATTGCTTCTTCTCGTTTAAATGTTATTGCAAATGGTGCGGATACATCAATCCAAAAAGATTCTGATGAAGCTAGAAGATTAGCAAGAAGAGTTACTTTTATCGTAAAATAATTTCTTTTTAATAGACTTGATTAAAAAGTCCTTAAGAAAAAATCTTAAGGACTTTTTTTATATCCAATTTTAAAAAAGCAGAAATATCTCATAAAATTTGGAATAAAATTTGATTAAATCTATTTATGAAAAAACTACTACTCATTTCTCTATTATTTTCTAAAAGTGTTCTGTTTAGTCAAACAGTATTAAATTCGTTGCCACTATCTCTAAATAATCTAGAAAAAACTCAAATTCTAAATATTGAGGACAAAGAAACCAAAGACATTTACGCTTTTGCTTGGGACAATCAGAACATAAATATTTTGAAATACAATAAGTCTTTGTTTCTAACCAATCAATTTACAGATTTAATAAAAAAAGAAGCCAATAGAAATTTAATGGGCGCTACAATCAGTGCGGGACAAAAACCTACACTATATTGGATTTCGGGAAATAATAAAAACATTCTAATTACTACTTACAATTTAGATTGTAAAACATCTGAATCCTTAAATTTTGATTTTCCTAAAAATCATAATTACATTATAAGCTCTTTTCAAGAGAATAATGCCTTATACATTCTTGCCAAAGAAAAAGAATACGAACATCTTCTGCTTTACAAATTTGAAAATCAGAAGTGTGAAATTAAAATGCTTGATTTCTCTCCTTTCACTTTTAAAAATAAAGAAAACGTAAATATTTCTTTCAATGCACTTATTCAGTATTTTCCAATTAAGAAAATAGAATCTGATATTCTTAATTCTCTTGATCTTACATCATCAATATGCAAGATGTATGTGCTTGAAAATCGTATTATTTTGACATTTGATGATCGCGTACAACGAACGCAAGTTTTTGAAGTTAATTTAAACACTGGCATTATGAAAGAAAGAACTTTTGATAGTCCTGCTTCGAAAAATCCACTGGCAACAGCAAATTCATTTTATAATAATAAAAAGCTATTTCAAATCGCAGCCAATGAAGATGAATTATTGTTTGAAGTAAAAGATTTTGACTCTAAAAACATCATAAAGAAATATTCTTTTTCAAAAAATGATAGTATTCCGTTTAAAAATTCTCCTTTCTTTGTTCAAATCAACAACAAAAAACCGAAGCAGCTAAAAAACACTGCAAAATTTCTTAAAGATTTAGAAGGACTTACTGCTGGTATTTCTATAATTAAAAATAAACAAAACACTTTTGTTACTTTTAGCGGTTTTGGAGAATCTCAAGATTACTATTTCAAAGCTGATTCTCCCGATCAATTTGGGCTTCGCGAATATTATTCATTAACAAAAATGGTCTATTTTGATGCCACATTAAATGAAAATTTAGATTTTATAAGCGACAAACAATCACAATCTTTGGCAAGCGAGAATTTGTTTTATTATTTAAATTTCAATAAAACTATAAACTTATATGATGCATTAGAATTAAAGAATTATTACATTTTAAGTTACTATGATGATGCCTCTAAGCAATTTATTATGCGAAAATTTACGGATGGTTTTATGATGGGAGACAATAGAAATTCAATTATAAATAAATCGATTTTTTCCAATCCTGCTACTTTCGGCAAAATCAATTCGCACTAATTTTACATAGAATTAGCCAAAAAGCCTAATGTTTTCGAGGATTCTAAAAAGTGTAATGAATAATTTTTCTTAATTTTACAAAAAAGACACTTATTATGTTAGCAAAAAATATTGAATCGGCTTTAAACAAGCAAATCCGCATAGAAGCAGAATCTTCACAAACCTATCTTTCTATGGCTTGTTGGGCTGAAGTGCAAGGATTAGAGGGAATTTCTCAATTTATGTACACACAGTCAGACGAAGAGCGTGCGCACATGCTTAAGTTGGTTAAGTACGTAAACGAACGCGGAGGACATGCTCAGGTAACAGATCTTAAAGCGCCAAAAACAACTTATACTACTTTTAAAGAAATGTTTGAAGAGCTTTATAATCATGAACTTTTTGTTTCTAAATCTATCAACGAATTGGTTCATATTACTTTTGAAGAAAGAGATTATGCAACGCACAATTTCTTGCAATGGTACGTTTCTGAACAAATTGAAGAAGAAGCTACAGCTAAATCTATTTTAGATAAAATCAACTTAATTGGTGACGATAAAGGCGGACTGTATTTGTTTGATCGTGATATCCAGCAATTAACAGTTACGAGTTCAATCGCTATCAATCCTAAATAAAAAAGTTAAAGTTTATTTAGAATATTTAAAAATAACTTTTTTGGTTTATATTTGTCTCTGTTTTTAAAATTCAGAGGAAAAGTGAGCAAGAAAGAAAAAGACAAGGACAAAAAAAAGGATAAAAAGAAAAAGAAAAACAAAGATATCCTTGATAAAATTAAGAAGATTGAGAATTGTAAATCTTCTTGCTGTGAGAAATATAAAAAGAGCGAAAAGAAACGCTGCTCACGCTGTCCTATGTTCGATTTATTCAAAAAAACTGCTTAACGCGATATAGAAAAACCCATCAGATTTCTCTGGTGGGTTTTTTAGTTTTAAATTGCAGTCTATTTTTGATTTTTAAGATCCATTATGAAAAACGGCGTAACAATTCCCAAATCTAGTCTTGACTTTTTGGTTCAGCTAAAAGAAAACAATAATAAACCATGGTTTGAAGAGCATAAACAGCAATATTTGATAGAACTTAATCATATTGAGAATTTTGCAGGCGCTTTACTAAAAGAACTTTCCAAAACTGATGTTTTAGAAAATACTTCTGGTAAAAAAAGTGTTTACAGAATCTATCGAGATATTCGTTTTTCTAAAGATAAAACTCCTTTTAAGACATTTTGGGGCGGAAGTTATACGCGGGCAACTGCTGCAAGACGCGGCGGTTATTATTTTCATCTGGAAAAAGGAAATAGTTTTTTTGCGGGCGGATTTTGGGGACCAAATGCTGCTGACTTAAAACGAATAAGAACTGAATTTGCTCAAGATCCCGAAACCTTTCAGGAAATTCTGAATTCTCAATCTTTCAAAAGCAATTTTGGCACTTTGCAAGGCGAACAACTTAAAACAAAACCAAAAGGTTTTGATGTGGATCATCCTGCTATTGATTTGCTTCGTTTCAAACAATTTTTGGTCATAAAACGTTTTACTGACGAGGAAGTATTAAGTCCGCAATTTTTAGAACTTGCTTTAGATGCTTTCAAAAACATGAGACCCTTTTTCGATTACATGAGCGAAGTTCTTACAACTGATGCAAATGGCGTTTCTATTTTATAAAAACAATTTACTATAAATTATAAACCCGACAGGTTTTTTAAACCAATCGGGTTTAACCAACGATATTCTCTTAAAATGCTATTTACTCAGCAATAAAATTTCATTTACAACCACTTCGGTTATATAGCGTTTTTCTCCGTTTTTATCATCGTAGCTTCTGTGTGTCAATTTTCCTTCAACAGCAACTTCTTTCCCTTTCACAACAAACTTTTCGATAATTTCTGCTGTTTTCCCCCAAGCTGTTATTCTATGCCATTCGGTTTGTTCTACTTTTTCTCCTTTTTCATTTTTGTAATAATCCTTTGTTGCAATCGTGATGTGTGCAAGCTTTCTTCCGTTTTCTAATGTTTTAACTTCTGGATCGTTTCCTACATTCCCAATTAATTGTACCCTGTTTTTCATGGCGTATATTATTTAAGTGTTATTATTAATGTGAACTGTTTTTTAAATTCAACATGGCAAAGATGCGAACTCTCAGCATTGACAGTCGGTTATTAACTATTTACTATCGACTGTAACTATTTGTAAACGTTTGTAAATGGAATTTGTTTTTTGTATATTTGAGATAAATCTTACGATATGCAGGCAAAAATTAAAAAAGTAGAGTTAAGAAACCTTGAAATTGAGGACTATAGACAGTTAAAGAAATCGATGATTGAATCGTATCCAGAAATGGCCGATTCGTATTGGGGATCTGACGACATAGAAAGACTTCTTTCTATTTTTCCGGAAGGACAGCTGGTGATTTTGGTTGACGGAAAAGTGGTCGGCTCTGCCCTATCTCTTATTGTTGATGAAAAGTTGGTAGAAAAAAGACATAATTATCAACAGATTAGTGGAAACTATACCTTCTCTACTCACAATCCGAATGCAGAAATTTTATACGGAATTGATGTTTTTATTCACCCAAATTATAGAGGCTTGCGTTTAGGACGCCGATTATACGATGCCAGAAAAGAACTTTGCGAACAGCTGAATTTAAAAGCGATTGTTTTTGCGGGAAGAATCCCGAATTATAGAGAACACGCCAAAAAACTCTCTCCCAAAGCGTATATAGAAAAAGTACGCACCAAAGAACTGTACGATCCGGTTCTTTCTTTTCAGCTGAGCAATGATTTCCACGTTTTAAGAATCCTTAAAAATTATTTAGAAGGAGATGAAGAATCGAAAGAGTTTGCTGTTTTGCTGGAATGGAACAATATTTACTATGATGACAGTCCAAAACTGATTAACGTTAAGAAGGAAATTATCCGTTTAGGATTGATTCAGTGGCAGATGCGCCCATTAAATAATGTCGAAGCACTTTTTGAGCAAGCTGAATTTTTTATTGATGCGGTTTCGGGTTATGGTTCTGATTTTGCTTTGTTTCCAGAATTGTTTACTGCGCCTTTAATGGCCGATTATAATCATTTATCTGAAGCAGAAGCTATTCGCGAATTGGCACGCCACACCGATCCAATTCGTAAGCGCTTCCAAGAATTTGCCATTTCATACAACATCAACATTATTACGGGAAGCATGCCTTATGTTGAAGGCGGAAATCTCTACAATGTTGGTTTCTTATGCAAAAGAGATGGAACTTCAGAAATGTATACCAAAATCCATATTACGCCTAATGAAGTTATCCATTGGGGAATGAAAGGCGGATCTCAATTTAAAACCTTTGATACCGATTGCGGTAAGATCGGAATTTTAATCTGTTATGATGTTGAGTTTCCAGAACTTTCTAGACTTTTGGCAGATGAAGGAATGGATATTTTGTTTGTGCCGTTTTTAACCGATACCCAAAATGGTTATACTCGTGTAAAACATTGTTCGCAAGCGCGCGCCATCGAAAATGAGTGTTATGTAGCCATAGCAGGTTGCGTTGGAAATCTTCCGAAAGTAAACAATATGGATATTCAATATGCACAATCATCTGTATTTACGCCATCCGATTTTGCTTTTCCAAGTAACGGAATCAAAGCAGAAGCAACACCAAATACAGAAATGACGCTTATTGTTGATGTTGATTTAACATTGCTAAAGGAGCTTCATGAACATGGAAGTGTAAAAACATTAAAAGACAGAAGATCTGACCTTTACGAAATTAAAAAATTGAATTCATGAAAACATGCCTCGAATGCTCAGCCAAAATTTTCGGCCGAGAAGACAAAAAATTCTGTTCCGACAGTTGTCGCAATGCCTACAATAACAAAATAAATAAAGATAGTACGAATTTCATGCGAAATATAAACAACAAGTTACGCAAAAATTACCGTATTTTGGCAGAGTTAAATGTGGATGGAAAATCTAAAGCTTCTCGAGACAAATTACTAACAAAAGGATTTGATTTTGAGTTCTTTACAAACATTTTACAGACCAAGACAGGAAATACATATTATTTCTTGTACGATCAAGGCTATCGTTCCTTGGACAACGATTATTTTATGCTTGTTAAAAAAGAAATATAGTTAGTATTAATTTACCATGAGAAAAAACCCCACCTCAATTCTAGCCATAGTCTGCGTTTTAGCTTTACTTGGCATTATATACGCCACGATGATGCCACAAGGAATCTCTAAGGACGACGAAGCGCTTGCTGAATTTTCGACCGAAAGAGCCTTAAATCAAGTTGAGATTATAGCACAGAAACCACATTATGTCGGATCTACGAATCACGAACTTGTTGCAAATTATCTTAAACTAGAATTAAACAGAATCGGATTAGAAACGAGTGTTCAGGAAGGTTTTACTCTAAATGATAAAGGTCTTTTGGTGAAGTCAAAAAATATTTTGGCTCGCATTAAAGGAACAAACAATACAAAAGCACTTTTACTTCTTTCTCATTATGACAGTGCGCCACATTCTTTCTCAAAAGGCGCAAGCGACGATGCTTCTGGTGTCGCAACAATTTTAGAAGGTGTACGTGCCTTTTTATACTCCAAACATCCTCAAAAAAACGATATTATCATACTATTTTCTGATGCAGAAGAATTAGGATTAAACGGTGCTGCTTTATTTGTAAACAAACATCCTTGGGCAAAAGACGTTGGTTTGGTTTTAAACTTTGAAGCAAGAGGAACTTCTGGTCCAAGCTATATGCTGATGGAAACCAATAAAGGAAATCAGGCTTTGGTTAAGGAATTTACTAAAGCTAAGCCCTCTCATCCTGTTTCAAATTCTTTGATGTACAGCATTTATAAAATGCTTCCAAATGATACAGATTTGACTGTTTTTAGAGAACAAGGAAACATTCAAGGATTCAATTTTGCTTTTATTGACGGGCATTTTAATTATCACACCCAGCAAGATGATGTTCAGCATTTAAACAAAACTACATTGGCGCATCAAGGCACTTACATCATGCCTTTGCTGAAATACTTTACCAACATTGATTTAAACCAGACAGAATCTACAGAAGATGATGTTTATTTCAGCGCTCCTTTTACTTTCATCAGTTATCCGTTTACATGGGTAATGCCAATGACACTGATTGCTTTTGGATTATTGGTCCTATTCATTTTTGTTGGAAAAGTAAAAAGAATTATCACTTTCACAGAAATATTCAAAGGTTTTGTTCCGCTTTTAGGATCCATTATAATTGCTGGATTGGTCACATTTTTAGGATGGAAACTTATTCTCGAAATTTATCCGCAGTACTCTGATCTTTTAAATGGATTTACTTATAACGGACACGCTTATATTGGTGCTTTTGTTACTTTGAGCATAGCTATTTGCTTTGCTTTCTACCATCATTTCTCTGAAGCAAAAACTACGATGAACCATTTTGTGGCTCCGTTGTTGCTTTGGATTATCATTAATGCATTTTTAGCGAACAGCTTAGCGGGAGCTGGCTTCTTAATTA
The DNA here is from genome assembly GCF_000278705.1 of Flavobacterium sp. F52. Lineage (NCBI taxonomy): Bacteria > Pseudomonadati > Bacteroidota > Flavobacteriia > Flavobacteriales > Flavobacteriaceae > Flavobacterium > Flavobacterium sp. F52. The sequence goes on from NZ_AKZQ01000025.1 coordinate 404,966, forward strand.
TTCCTGTCTATTTCGGAATATTGCTATTCGGAATATTTGTGTTTACACAACATTACAGTCTGGGAATGAATCTACTTTTCAGTATTCCTGCCTTGGCAATTGTTGCGCCTTTTATTGTAATGTTCCCAATTGGCCTTGGACTTAAAATATTATACGGAAGTGCTGTTTTGACTGTTCTATTATTCGGATTGCTGTTGCCAATATTTGGAGCATTTGCTAAAAAAGGAGCTTGGATTGTGGTTTTCTTTATCACTTCAATTGCATTTTTCATTTATGCAGGATATCATTCAGGCTATGAATATGGAAAAGCTAAATCAAATAGCTTACTATATGTTTACAACGCCGATAACAATTCTGCTGCCTGGACAACTTATGATACGAATTTGGATGAATGGACTAAATCGTATTTAGGCGAGAAAAACCAAAAAGCAGTTGGATTGAATACGCTTCCGCTGACCAGCAAATACAATACAACATTTACTTACAGCGCAATAGCACCTGTAGTTGACGTTCCAAAACCTACAATTCAGTTTTTAAGAGACAGCGTTATTGGAAATAATAGATACTTGAAAATTAAGATTACTCCAAACAGAAAAGTAAATCGTTATGACATTTTTGCCAATCCAAAAATGACTTTTTACAACTTTAAGGCAAATGGAGTTGCTACTTCAGGAGAAAAAACTAATCGTTTTGAACGTGAAGGTTCAAAAATATTATGTTACTATGTTGTAGGCAATGAACCACTTGAAATGGAATTCTATATCAACAAATCTTCTGTTTTTGATATGGATTTAATTGAAAGTTCGTTCGACTTAATGAGCAATCCGCTATTAAATGTTAAGCCGAGAGAAAATTGGATGATGCCAACACCATTTGTATTAAACGATGCTGTTATGATTCAGCAGAAAATTAAACGATATACACCACCAGTAAAACCAATTGAAACTGCTCCTGTTGTAGACAGTTTAGCGATTTCAAAAGACAGCATAAAACCAGCTGTAACACCAGAATAGAACAATCCCTATAAATAGCAAAAAAGCAGACTTTAATTTTGATAAAGTCTGCTTTTTTATTTTTAGCATGCGCATTCAATTTTCAAACCTTGTTTTTCGCCTTTTGTTCCTTCTGTTGCATACCCATCAATCTTCCACCATTCTAGTCCGCCAATTAATTCTTTTACTTTAAATCCGAGTTTGGTCAAATTTAGTGCGCCTTTTGTAGAAGCATTGCATCCAATTCCTGTACAATAAGTAACGTAAAGCACTTCTTTATCCAAATGTTTTGTGGTTTCTGCATTCATTTCGCGATGCGGAATATTAATCGCATTCGGAATATGTTCTTCATCGTAACCAAAAGCTCTTCTAGCATCAATTACAATAATTTTTTCGCCATTGTTTAAAGCTTCAAATAAATCGGATGGATCCATTTCATAAGCTAACTTGTTTTCATAATGTTTAATTTGTGCTTCCATTTTAATTGTGTTTTATTGATTTTGTTTTCCAAAAGTAGAAGATGATTTCATGCCATAAAAACGAAAAGATTTCATCAACAGCATTACTTTTTTTCATACAAAAGCCAGTTTAAAATTTTGTTTCTTTGTGTATTAATTCTTCAAAAATGGAAATACGCCACTTAAAATTGATAAAAGCAATTGTAGAAGAAGGAAGCATTACGAAAGCGATCGATAAACTTCATTTGACACAATCGGCTTTAAGCCATCAGCTCAAAGAAGCCGAATATCAATTGGGTACTGCTATTTTTTTGAGAGTCAACAAAAAATTAGTTCTCACAAAAGCAGGCGAAAAAGTATATAACGTTGCCAATGAAATCCTTACTAAACTTGCTGAAACTGAAACTCAGATTAAACAAATGGTTTTTGGCGAATCTGGCGAAATCAGGATTAGTACCGAATGTTTTTCGAGTTATCACTGGCTCCCATCGGTTTTAAAGCAGTTCCATCTTTTATATCCCAATGTCGAATTAAAAATTGTGGCCGAAGCAACACACATTCCGTTGCAGAAATTATTGGAAAATACCATTGACATTGCCATAGTAAGCGACACCATTAAAGACAGTCATATAAAATACACAGAGCTTTTTCAAGACGAAATGGTAATGGTCGTTTCCGAAAATCATGCTTGGGCAGATAAAAAATATGTAGTTGCAGAAGATTTCATCAGCGAACATCTGATTATTCATTCGCTTCCGCTTGAAACCGTTACCATTCATCAGTTTCTTTTGGCTCCAGCCAAAGTAAATCCGAAGAAAATAACTCCGATGCCATTAACAGAAGCTTCTCTGGAAATGGTAAAAGCCGACATGGGCGTTATGTCTATGGCAAAATGGGCACTGCAACCACATTTAAAAAACAATCCGATTAAAGCAGTAAAAATTGGAAAAAATGGATTGAAGCGAAAACACTTTATTGCGACACGAGCCAATGAAAATTACCCTGATTATTTTCATCATTTTATCAGCTTTTTACAAAACGAAATCAACTTACAATGGAATATTCAATAAGAAACTGCGAAATAACAGATTTACCCAAATTGCTCATTTTACTTCAAAAACATGCAGAATTTGAAAAGGCCGAATTCTCCCCAGAAGGAAAAGAAGAAGGTTTGAAGAATGCTTTATTTGGCGAGAATCCTAAATTATTCTGCTTGGTCGTTGCCGCAAATGAAACTATTGTTGGTTATGCATCCTATACTTTTGATTTTTCTACTTGGAACGCACAAACATTTCTATACATGGACTGTTTATTTTTGGAAGAAGAAACAAGAGGTTTTGGGATTGGTGAAATTTTAATCGAAAAATTAAAAGAGATCGGAAAACAAAACAATTGTGTCAATATACAATGGCAAACACCTGAATTTAATACAAGAGCCATTAAATTCTATAACCGAATGGGTGCAAAAGGAAAAGACAAAGTCCGATTTACGTTAACTTTGTAAATCTTTTTTGTTTCACGCAGATTCGGCAGATTGAGCAGATTCAATTTGAAATGATTATCTGCAAGATCTTCTTAAATCATTTTTAAATCTGCGTGAAAAAAACTTTGCAACTCTGCAACTTTGTAACTTTGCATCTTAAAAAGAAAAAATGACAAAAATAAGTATACTTGGCTGCGGCTGGCTTGGACTTCCTTTAGCAAAAGCATTAATTGCAAAAGGTAATTCAGTAAACGGATCAACAACTTCACAAGACAAACTTTCTATTTTGAAAGATGCGAGAATAAATCCGTTTTTAGTGACTGTTGAAAGCGAAAGTGTTTCTGAAAACATAACCGTTTTTTTAGCTGAAAGCGAAATCTTAATTATAGATATTCCGCCAAAACTAAGAACAGTTGACCCAAGTTCTGAGAAGAAAGTTTTTGTTGAAAAAATCAAAAACCTAATTCCGTTTATAGAAAAATCAACAATTCAGAAAGTTCTTTTTGTAAGTTCAACTTCTATTTATGGCGATGATAACGGTCTTGTAACAGAAGAAACCATTCCGAATCCAGACACCGAAAGTGGCAAACAATTGGTTTTAGCTGAAAAATTGCTGCAAGAAAATCAAAACTTTAAAACTACCATTCTTCGTTTCGCTGGATTAATTGGTGAAGATCGCCATCCTGTCAAGTTTTTAGCTGGAAAAGAAAATATTGAAAATCCAGATGCTCCTGTTAATCTAATTCATCAGAATGATTGCATCGGCATTATTGAAGCCATCATAAATCAATCCAAATGGAACGAGGTTTTTAATGCTGCTGCGCCTTTTCATCCAATAAGAGAGGAATATTATACTCAAAAAGCTGCTCAAATGAATTTGCCTTTACCAAATTTTAGCTCTGAAAAATCGAATATTAAAAAGGCCATTTCAAGTAAAAAGATTGAAAACAGTCTAAACTATCAATTCAAGCTGGAGAATTATTAAAAAAACTTTACGAACTTCGCGATAAACTTTTGCGCCTTTGCGGTTAAAAACAATGGAAACAGTCTATATCAATTCGCCTCTAGGAATCACCAAAATTATTGGAGATGAGAACGGCATTTCTGTAATTTCTGTTTCTGATGTTGGAACAAATGAAGTTTCTAAGGAAATTCCAAAGGTTTTACAAGATGCCGTTTTGCAGTTAAATGAATATTTTGAAGGCAAAAGAACCAATTTTGATTTAAAACTGAATCCGCAAGGAACCGAATTTCAGCAGAAAGTATGGAAATCACTTCTAGAAATTCCATACGGCAAAACGGTAAGCTACATGGATCAGACCAAAAAATTGGGCGATGTAAAAGCAATTCGTGCCGTCGCCTCAGCAAATGGCAAAAATCCACTTTGGATTGTTGTGCCTTGTCATCGCGTTATCGGAACAAACGGATCTTTGACCGGTTACGCTGGCGGATTGTCACGTAAAAAATGGCTTTTAGAACATGAAAGCCCGTCTGCACAGCAAAGTCTGTTTTAAATCCTACTAAAAAGAAGGATAATTCATTCATTTATTATTTTGCAACAGATTAAAAATTTAAATTTGTGTACATTTATACAGAATAAAAATTAGTTCGATTCGTGAATTACTTCGCCTGTTCGCTATCGCTCGGGTCGTGGCAAAACCACTATAAATGATTATGATTGAAAAAATTAATCTCAACAATATTCTCTTTCTCGATATAGAAACTGTTCCTGAAGAAGAAAACTTTAGTTCGCTTGACGCGGAAATGCAGTCGCTTTGGGATTTAAAAACGCAATATCAGCGAAAAGATGAGTTTACACCAGAAGAATTTTACGAACGTGCCGGAATCTGGGCCGAGTTCGGAAAGATAATCTGCATCTCGGTTGGTTTCTTTACCATCAAAGGAGACGTTCGAAATTTTAGAGTAACTTCATTTTTTGGTGAAGAGAAGAAAATCCTAAAGGACTTTTCCAATCTGATCAACAATCATTTTAATCAGCCTCAGCATTTGTTGTGTGGGCATAATTCGAAAGAATTTGATATTCCGTTTATTGCTCGAAGAATGATTATCAACCAAATGCCTATTCCAGACAAACTGAATTTATTCGGCAAAAAACCTTGGGAAATTCCGCATTTAGATACTTTAGAGTTATGGAAGTTTGGCGATTACAAGCATTTTACTTCTTTAAAATTGCTAACGAAGATTCTTGGTGTTCCTTCGCCAAAAGGCGATATTGACGGAAGTCAAGTTGCTCATGTCTATTACGTCGAAAAAGATATTGACAGAATTATTACGTATTGCGAAAAAGACACGATTGCTGTAGCTCAGATTTTCTTGCGTTTACGTCGAGAAGATTTACTGATTGAAGATGAGATTATTCATGTGTAACTTTAAAGTTGCTAAGATTCTAAGGTTCTGAGATGCTAAGTTTTTTAGCTACGCTGTTTAAATGAACTCAAATAACTTATATGTTTTAAAATGATTCATTCCGAAATTTCACATCATCGCATGGCTTCTCAGAAGCTTTATCAGGAAAATCAATGTTCTCCTCAGGAAATAGTACATCATTTTGGCGCTATGCAGGCTCAGGATTATGCCATGGCAAAATGGGCAATTGGTTCACGTTGCAATGCCTCTGAAAAAGAAATTGAGGAAGCCGTTAATTCGGGAAAAATTATTCGAACGCACATTCTTCGTCCTACCTGGCATTTTGTTTCTGCAGATGATATTTATTGGATGCTTGATCTTTCTGCTCCGCAAATAAAAAAGCTGGCCATTTCAGGTGCTAAAAAATTTGGAGTGGATGAAAAAAAGCTCATTCAGATCAATAAAACTATTGAAAAACTACTGGCGGGAAACAATCATTTGACTCGCGATGAAATTATGCAGGAGCTTAATATCAAAAAAACATCCAAAGAAGATTTTTTAGGCGCAGCCATTATGATGAATGCAGAATTGGATGGTTTGGTTTGTAATGGCAGAATGAAAGGCAAACAAATTACGTATGCTTTGCTCGAAGAAAGAGTTGATCGGCCAAAAACCAAATTGACTAAAGAAGAAGGATTAGCAAAACTTGCTCAGAGATATTTTGAAAGTCATGGTCCGGCAACTTTACTTGATTTTTCGTGGTGGTCTGGTTTTGCACCAACAATTTGCCAAAAAGCAATTAACGCAATTGAGTTGCAATTAAACTCTATTACTATTGATAATCAGACTTTTTGGTTTTCTAAAAACCGTTCAACAGAAGATAACTTTCGCGAAAGCGTACATTTTCTGCCAGCATTTGACGAAATTTTGATTTCATACAAAACACGCGAAGCTTCATTTTCTGGAGATCATCAATCCAAAACTTTTACCAATAATGGCATTTTTAAACCCATCATTTTAGAAAACGGAAAAGTAATTGGAATTTGGAAACGAACCATTAAAAAAGATCATGTAAAAATTGAAACGGAGTTTTTTAATGAAACTGAAAATTCAAAAAAGGCAATTCTGTTTGAAGGAATTAAAGCTTTTGAAACTTATTTGGAAACCAAAGTTGTGATTGGATAATTAATTTTTCAAAATAGATAATTAGATTTCGCCCGCTTGGGCTTTTCAATTTATAGCCTGAATGATTTCTATAAATATTTCGCTCTTCCAAAGCTTTTTCATTTGCATATAATTTTGTTTGTAACGTTTAATAGCTCTGGAAGAGCGAAATATCTATAGCAAATGAAATTTTCCTATTTCAAAAAGCCCCAGCGGGGCGACATATCAACTCAAATTCCTACCTCATTACACAAAATATTTATGCATTTTATTGCTAAATAATTACATTTACAAAAAAATGTAATTATGGTATTGAGCAGATTTTGGTTAGTTATTTTTATTTCTTCGATTCTTTTTATTGTAGTCAGTTTATTTACTGCCAATACTTATACCATTGATTCTGTTTTGAATGGAAAAAAAGATGATCCTATTTTAGTGTCTGAAAAATACATCGAAGAGCTTCCGGCTTTCTTAAAAGACAGTATTCAAAAAGCTCCAGATCAAACTATGATCATCAATCGTGATACGTTAAATGCCGACACAACGTATGTTTACAAAAACAAAACCGTAAAAATTTACAGCGGTCTTCAGAAATCTGATGGTTTATTGCCAACTTGCAAAAGCACTTTAGTCGATTTAATTTTGCCTCTTATTGCCTATTTGGCTTTTTTCTGCGGATTAATGGAACTTTTAATCGTTTCTGGAGCTTCTGGAAACTTGGCAAAAGCCTTGAGTCCTGTATTTGTAAAAGTTTTTCCAAGCATTCCTAAAAACCATCCTTCGATATCTTACATGACCTTAAACTTTGCTGCCAATTTCTTGGGATTGGATTCGGCCGCAACACCTTTTGGATTAAAAGCAATGGAAAGTTTACAGGAAATAAACCCTGAAAAAGATAAAGCCAGCGACGCACAAATCATGTTTATGTGTCTTCACGCTTCTGGATTAACCTTAATCGCAACTTCAATTATCGGTTATCGCGCTGCCGCAAATGCCAGTAATCCTGCTGATGTGATGCTGCCGTGTATCATTACGTCGTTTATCGGAACCATTGCAGCTTTTTTAATTGTTGGAGTCAAACAGAAAATCAATTTCAAAAGTGCTTCACTTTTAATTGGTTTAATGGGATTAATTGCTGCAATTGTTGGTTTATTGATGTATGTGAACCATTTAGATTTAATCGGAAAAAACTATTTTACCTCTAATCTTTCTGGATTAATTTTATTGGCGATTATAGTGTTTACGCTAATTTTTTCTTTCAAACATGAGAAAAAATTCAGAGAAGCAGACACTACCGTGTTCGATACTTTTGTTGTTGGCGCCAATAACGGAGTTAAAACTGGAGTTACAATTTTTCCATATGTTTTAGGAATGTTAGTTGCAATTTCGCTTTTTAGAAACAGCGGTTTATTTGAAATTATCAGTGATGCGATCGGATTTATCTTTTCGAATCTTGGCGTAAGCAAAGAAATTACAAATGCGCTTCCTGTTGCCATGTTGCGTCCGTTTAGCTCCGCAGGTTCGAGAGGTTTCTTAATTGATTCGATGAATACATTCGGAGCCGATTCTTTGACCGCTAGATTGAGCAGTATCTTCCAATGCAGCGCCGAAAGTACATTTTATGTTATTGCGGTTTACTTTGGTTCTGTAAACATAAAAAACACTCGTTATGCACTAGGCACAATGCTATTGGTTGATTTAATCTGTGTTATTACGGCTATTTTTGTAGCAACTTGGTTTTTCTAAGACAATCAAAAGCATCAAAATAAACGCTTCTTATTTTTCTTAAAGATCTTTAAAACAACAAATAAAGATTGTTGTTTTAAAGTTTTGATATAGGTCAATCCCATGAATCAGACGCATTATCCTACATTATTTTTTGATTTTTTATAAAAAACCTCTTATAATTTTATACTTTAGCCTTCTAACATAAATAAAACAATTAAATATTCCCCCAAATATGTTTAAATGGTTTTTAAGTAAAAAAAAGGAATCTAAGAGTTCCGAAAAATTCGAATGCGCTGAAGAGCCAAAACCTACAGAAAAGACTGTATCAGCACAAAACAAATTCGACACAAACAAAATGGACTGGCTCATTAATGACTCGCTTCTTGCGTTTATGCCTCGCGAATTATTTATGCACTATTTTGATGCTAACACCGCACCAGATCCTCAAGACCCTTCCTGGCAAAATCAAGGGCTGTATTTTTGGAAAGAAAAGGAAGCTTTCGAAAACAAATCGCTCCCAGAGTTTTTTGAAACCATGGACCAGAAATTATTTATCATCAATGAAGTTCCGGATTATATTTCGCTGGTTTCAGGAAAAGCGATGCCTTGGTTTGGAATGCCTGGAGGTGGAGAAAAATTCTTTTTCAGATATGATGAGACTACGCCCGTAACTTTAGAAGAAGCCCACAAACTCAATATTATCAATTATGTTGAAATTGTGGAATTAAATCAGGACAACCTGAGTGTTTTAAACGACAGGGACAATTATTGCTTTTTAATTGATCCTTACGAAGTGAAATACGAAGACCAGCTTTTTTATCTTAATGGCGAAAAAATATCGCTAGCAGAACTTTATCAAAAAAAGAAACTTTTAGTTCTATCTGTTGAATAAAATCACTTTTGAATTATAATTATGAAAATCCACACTCTTTTCTTCCTGCTCGTTTTAATAGGATGCCAAAAAACAAAACCAACAGATGCTGCTGCCCCAATTGCAGAAATCATGGAACCGCAAGAAACATTGGAAGTTACAAATGATGAAAAAATCATTAAAACTGACACGATTTCTATTTATTCTGACGGGACAGAATCGTCTACAGATTACATTCTGGCTCATTTAGTAGATCAGCAGGCAGATAAGGACAGTATTGTTACTGTAAAATACCGATTGGATTTTTATCAGAATAAAACCAAAACCGCATCTTCAAAAATTGCTATCAAAGGTTTTGAAAAAGGTTCTGAATGGATGGCGTCTTATGGATTGACATCTGAAACTTCTAAAAATTCTCCTTTTATACAACTTACCGTTGGCTATCCCGCTTGTGGCTATTCCCATGACAACTATCTGTATTATCTTAAAAACAAAGGCCTACAGCTAGTTCACCAATGGAGTACAATGTCTGATAGTGGCTGGGGAAGTTGGGTCGAAATAGAAAATCCGTCAGCAAACTCTGATCCAAAATCTTTTTATTGCAAAACCGTTGCATTTGTACCTGCAGATGAAGATGAAAACCTAGACATGGGAATCCTTTCGCACTCTGACTCAATATCTTTCGAATTAAAGGACAACAAATGGAAGAAGATTCTGTTATCTGCAAAAGACAAACCGTACTTCGAAAAAAAGATGACTTTTGATCAATTTAATAGCACCGAATAAAAATCATAAAACTGCTCAAGAGTTCTTATTCAAATTCTTTCTTAGGTAAATAATTTCTAAATTTGTAAAAAAACAAAACTAATGATTGATTTTATATACCAAGATCCTTATCCGATCTTAAAAGATGATACGCAGTACCGCAAAATCACTTCTGATTATGTAAAAGTTGAAAAATTTGGAGAACGTGAAGTTTTAACCGTTGACCCAAAAGGTTTAGAATTATTGGCAGAAGAAGCTTTGACAGATGTTTCATTTATGTTGAGAACTTCTCATTTGCAAAAACTAAGAAAAATTCTTGATGATCCAGAAGCTACTGACAACGATCGATTTGTAGCTTACAATTTACTTCAAAATGCATCTGTTGCGGCTGAAGGTCAGTTACCAAGCTGTCAAGATACAGGAACTGCAATCGTTATGGCGAAAAAAGGAGAAAGCATCTTTACAGGTGTTGACGATGCAGAATGGTTAAGCCGCGGTATTTTCAATACATATCAAAAAAGAAATTTACGTTATTCTCAGATTGTTCCGATTTCGATGTTTGAAGAAAAGAATTCAGGATCAAATCTTCCTGCACAAATTGATATTTATGCTAAAAAAGGAGCTTCTTACGAATTTTTGTTTATGGCAAAAGGTGGAGGATCTGCAAACAAAACGTATTTATATCAGCAGACAAAATCTTTATTGAATGAAAAATCACTTGACGAATTCATTCGCAGTAAAATCAAAGATTTAGGAACTTCTGCTTGTCCTCCATACCACTTGGCTTTAGTTATTGGCGGAACTTCTGCTGAAGCCAACTTAAGCGCTGTTAAAAAGGCTTCTGCTGGATATTACGACAATCTTCCAACATCTGGAAATATGGCTGGTCAGGCTTTTCGTGATCACGAATGGGAAGAAAGAGTTCAAAAAATCTGCCAAGAAAGTGCCATCGGTGCTCAGTTTGGAGGAAAATATTTCACACATGACGTTCGTGTAATCCGTTTGCCTCGTCACGCCGCTTCTTGTCCGGTTGGACTTGGAGTTTCTTGCTCTGCAGATAGAAACATCAAAGGGAAAATCACTAAAGACGGAATCTTTGTTGAACAGTTAGAAACAAATCCAAAACAATTTTTGCCAGAAACAGCTCCTCATTTAGAAGCTCCAGTAGAAATTGATTTAGATCAGCCAATGGCAGATATTTTAGCAAAACTATCTCAATATCCTGTTAAAACGCGTTTAAAATTAAACGGAACTGTAATTGTTGCTAGAGATATTGCTCACGCAAAAATCAAAGAATTACTAGATGCTGGAAAACCAATGCCTGATTATTTCAAGAATCACCCAGTATATTATGCTGGTCCGGCAAAAACCCCAGAAGGAATGGCTTCAGGAAGCTTCGGACCAACAACTGCGGGTCGTATGGACGTTTATGTGGATGAATTCCAGAAAAATGGCGGAAGTATGATTATGCTTGCAAAAGGAAACCGAACTAAACAAGTTACTGATGCCTGCAACAAATACGGCGGATTCTACTTAGGTTCGATTGGAGGTCCTGCTGCTATTTTGGCTCAAGATAACATCTTAAAAGTTGAAGTTGTTGACTTTGAAGAGTTAGGAATGGAAGCTGTACGTAAAATCACGGTTAAAGATTTTCCTGCATTCATCATTACAGACGATAAAGGAAATGATTTCTTTGCAAACTTGTAATTTTTCTTAACCGCAAAGAGCGCAAGGATTTACGCAAAGTTCGCAAAGAATTATATAAAACAAAAACCGCCAAAATAGGCGGTTTTTGTTTTTAATCTATAGCGTGGTGCCTTTGCGTAAATCCTTGCGCTCTTTGCGGTTAAAATACCATCATGCACTTAAATCTTGTTTTTCAAAAGCTATAAAATGTGATATTTCACCTTTCAAATTATAAACTGGCGAAGCATCAATTTTACATTTATAAGTTTGTCCATTTTTTCTATAATTTTCAAGCGTTTTTGCAAAAGGAATCTGTTTTTTAACCGCTTCCCTGATCTCCTTTAAATCTTTTTGGGAAGTTGCTGGACCTTGAAACATCTTCGGCGTCTTTCCTAAAACTTCTTCCTCTTTGTAACCTGTCATTCTTTTTAGGCCGCTAGAAGCGAAAACTATTTTCAGATTTAGATCAGTCACCAAAACCACTTCTTGTTTAATTCTCTCTTGAATATTGAGCTTTTTCTCATCCCAGACAAATTCATGTGAAATCTTACTGACTCTCTCCAAATCACTGCTTAACGCTTTTAGCTCATTTAGATATTCATAATGAAAATCCCAAGATAAGATTGGAACTGAATTTCGCTGCACTAGATCATCAGAATTTTTATTTTTCATATTAAAACAATTCAGAAGATGAATAGATCTTTTTCCCCAAAGATACAAGAAAAATCCTGTTATAAAAAGACATGAATCTTAATATACGATTAAAAATCATTATCAAAATGTAAATTTTAATTGAACCGCAACTGCTTTTTTTACTTCGGTATTCAAATTACTTAATGAAATTCCAAGCAATCTAACAGAATCCTTCATTTTTTCCTGGTACAATAGTTCTTCGACATTTTCCATAATCAAACTTTTATCAGAAATAAAATAAGGCAAAGTCTTGCTTCTTGTCTGTTGCGAGAAATCGCTGTATTTAATTTTGAGCGTAATGGTTTTCCCTGAAACATTATACCTCTTTAGACGCTTTTCTAACGAACTTGCAATTCGTTCCAATTGTTCCATCATGAAAATTTCAGAAGACAAATTCACATCAAAAGTATGCTCTGCCGCAACAGATTTAGCAATTCGAGAAGATTTTACTTCACTGTTATGAATTCCTCGAACAACATGGTAATAAAAAGCTCCAGATTTACCGAAGTGTTTCTCTAAAAACTCCAAAGACTTGCTTTTCAAATCGGTTCCCGTAAAAATTCCGAGTTGATACATTTTTTCCGTAGTAACTTTTCCAACTCCATAAAATTTACGGATCGGAAGATCTTCCAGAAAAGCTTCCACTTCATCAGGGTTTACGGTTTTTTGTCCGTTTGGTTTGTTATAATCGCTGGCAATTTTGGCCACAAATTTATTGACTGAAATACCTGCTGATGCCGTTAGTCCGACTTCATTAAAAATTCTGGTTCTAATTTCCTGTGCTAGAAGACTTGCGCTCGGATTTCCTTTTTTGTTTTTGGTCACGTCCAAATAAGCCTCGTCAAGCGAAAGAGGTTCAACTAAGTCGGTATATTCATGAAAAATTTTATGAATTTTGGATGAAATCTCTTTATAGCGGTCAAATCTTGGTCTGACGAAGATAATTTCTGGACAGTATTTTTTGGCTAAAACTCCACTGATGGCACTCCGAACTCCAAATTTTCTAGCTTCGTAACTTGCAGCAGAAACCACACCGCGATTCTCTGAACCGCCAACCGCAACGGGTTTTCCTCTTAACTCTGGATTGTCCATCTGCTCTACCGATGCATAAAAGGCATCCATATCAATGTGAATTATTTTACGATATGTTGGTGTTTCAGACATATTGCAAATTTAAAAAGGAAAAACAATAAAAAAACGCTGTAAGTAGTTATAAATCATATCAATTTTTAAAGAATGCGAATTCGATGAGTTCAAACCAATTATTCTTTCTATTTTTGTTCTTCTACTCGAAAAATTAAATAATGCGAACATTTGTTATAGGTGACATTCATGGCGGATTACTTGCACTTGAACAAGTACTCGAGAGAGCCAAAGTTACTACTGAAGATACTCTCATTTTTTTGGGCGATTATGTTGACGGCTGGAGTCAGTCTGTTGAAGTAATTGACTATTTAATTGATTTAAAAAGCAAACAAAATATCATCTGCATAAGAGGAAACCATGACCAGCTTGCTTTAGACTGGTTAGAAGAAAGACACGATGATTTTGATGAAGAAATGTGGTACAAACATGGCGGAAAAGCTACTGTTGAAGGCTACGCAAAAATTTCTGAAGAGAAAAAAAGAGCTCATATCGAATTTCTAGAAAATCTGCAGGATTATTATCTTGATGATCAGAATCGTTTGTTTGTTCATGCTGGCTTTACCAATTTGAATGGTGTAAAATGGGAATATTTTTCAAAACTATTTTATTGGGACAGAACACTTTGGGAGACTGCTCTTTCATTAGACCCAAAATTAAAAGAAGACGACCTACACTATCCAAAAAGATTTACCGTTTATAAGGAAGTTTATATTGGCCACACACCTGTTACCCGAATCGGCGAAACGGTTCCTGTAAATAAAGCGTGTGTCTGGAACGTAGATACAGGCGCTGCATTTAGAGGTCCGCTTACAATTTTAGATGTCGACACCAAGGAGTACTGGCAAAGCGAGCCATTAAACGAACTCTATTTTAACGAAAAAGGTAGGAATTAATTTGTTTAAAAGTTACATTTGCTGCCCAAATAATTAATATTAAATTTTTATGAAAAAGGTTATTACACTTTTGTTTTTAGTGACATTCGGATTTGTTAATGCTCAAGAAGCTTTCAAAGGAAAGGGAGATATTAAAGTAAACGTAGGAGCTAATTTACAAGATGGTGGTTCTGGAATTCAAGGTTCTGTTGATTTTGGTTTAGGAGAAAATTTCTCTTTTGGTTTTGTTGCTAACTATATCCTAGGATTTGACAACTTCAATGGTTACTACCACGGCAACACAAATGCTTATTATGATGCTGAACCAGATTTTTCAGATCGTTTTGATGCAAAAGCAAGAATCAATGCTAACTTATCTAGTGTAATTGGCGTAAAAGAATTGGACGTTTACCCTGGATTAAGCTTAGGTTTACATAATTTCGGCGGACACGTTGGTGGTCGTTATTTCTTTACTGACGGATTTGGTGTTTTCACAGAAATCGGATTTCCAATTGCAAAATATGGTTCAAACAATGATCCGTTTTATCATTTGAATAATCAAGCTACTTTTAGTTTAGGGGCTTCTTTTAACTTATAATATTTTTTGCCGCAAAGGCACTAAGTCACAAAGTTTTTTTAAGATAAAAACCGCCTTATTGGGCGGTTTTTTTGTTTTTCTCTTTTACAAAATACTTCGAGTCTTTGTGCCTTTGCGGCAATTTCTCCTAAATTAACATTTCAGGAATTTCCCCTTCAATAATCAAATCGGCTTCGGTTGAGGCGATGATGTGTTCGACAGACACGCCTGGCGCTCGTTCTAAGAGCTTAAAACCTTTTTCGGTTACTTCTAGAACTGCAAGCTCAGTAACAACCTTTTTAACGCATCCTACGCCCGTTAATGGCAAAGTGCATCTTTTTAAGATTTTTGACTCCCCTGCCTTGTTCACATGCATCATTGCCACGATAATATTTTCGGCGGAAGCCACCAAATCCATTGCGCCTCCCATTCCTTTTACCATTTTGCCTGGAATTTTCCAGTTGGCAATATCTCCGTTTTCAGAAACTTCCATGGCTCCAAGAATCGTCAAATCAACTTTTTGGCTTCGAATCATTCCAAAACTAAACGCCGAATCAAAGAAACTTGCACCTGGAAGCGTTGTAATGGTTTGTTTTCCTGCATTGATAATATCGGCATCTTCTTCACCTTCAAAAGGAAAAGGTCCCATTCCGAGAACACCGTTTTCACTTTGAAATTCTACTGCAATATCTTCTCGAACATAATTCGCTACCAAAGTTGGAATACCGATTCCAAGATTTACAAAATAACGGTCTTTTACCTCTTTTGCAATTCGTTTTGCTATATCTTCTTTACTAAGTGCCATAATAATGTGTCAATTAGAGAATTTGATAATTAGATAATTCTTTACACGATGTATTAAACTATCTAATTGTCACATTTTCTCATTATCTAATTTCTAGTTCTTACTGTACGTTGTTCAATTCTCTTTTCAAACTTTTCTCCTTGAAAGATACGCTGCACCATAATTCCTGGAATATGAATCTGATTTGGATCTAAAGAACCTATTGGAACCAATTCTTCCACTTCGGCAATTGTTATTTTTCCTGCGCCCGCCATACAAGCATTAAAGTTTCTTGCTGTTCCTTTAAAAATAAGGTTTCCAGCTTCGTCTCCTTTCCAAGCTTTTACAATGGCAAAATCTGCTTTGAAAGCTTCTTCCATGATGTGCATTTTTCCGTTAAATTCGCGTGCTTCTTTTCCCTCTGCTACTTCCGTTCCGTAACCAGCCGGTGTAAAGAATGCTGGAATTCCTGCCTGAGCCGCTCGACAACGTTCCGCAAGAGTTCCTTGTGGAGTTAATTCAACTTCTAATTCTCCCGAAAGCATCTGACGTTCGAACTCGGCATTTTCGCCCACATAAGAAGAAATCATTTTTTTGATCTGCTTTTTTTGCAATAGTAATCCCAAACCAAAGTCATCAACTCCTGCATTATTAGAAATACAAGTTAAATCTGAAATTGATGTATTGACTAATGCCGCAATTGTATTTTCAGGAATACCGCATAATCCGAAACCTCCAAACATGATGGTCATGCCGTCTTTAATTCCTTCAATAGCTTCCTGAACACTATTTACTTTTTTTGTTATCATAACAAACTATCTTTATTGCTGAATATTTTTGATAAAAATAAGATTTTTAGATTAAATTATAACGATTTCGTAAAAATAAAACCGAAATAAAAATCCCTTTACCCATCTTGTAAAAAGAGTCGTAAAGGGATTGAGATATAATCAGATAAGTTTTATTGCAACATTGTTACAGTTCAAACTCGTCAGTATTTTGTTCGGTTTGCAAAGTATCTTAAAAAATAGTCCCTTAATTTGTAAGAGATTCCTTTTTCAGGCTCAAATGTTTTTTATAAGCTTCTTTTGCAATAAACTCTAACTCACAACTAGCATAATAATGCAAACAATTTGCCATATAGTAATATTTGTCCTCTTCACAATTTTCACATACTACTGGCTTTGGCATATTTTTAATAAATTCTTTTGCTATTCCTCTTGCTTCGTTTATTTCATCAACACTTAAAGCACCATTAGGATTGTAAACGTTTTTTATCTCTAACATTTGAAAAATAGTATCATTTTGCATACTCTCTTTTAAGCTCCAAAAAAAGACATTATCTTGAAATGAAGCTATCCAAGAATTATTATCTTTATTATAATCATTTTTTTGATAAGTAATACACGAGCTTAAACAAATCAGGGATATTATTATAATTCTTTTCATCATATTAATTATTTTAAAATTCATAGATTTAAATAAAAGGGGCATTTACATCTCTTATATTTCTCCATTTGTTCATCATTATTCTTCTGGAAAAATTATAGGCGACCATTTTAAATAGCTACCATCATCTTGCCTCACTATTATACAAATCCGAGATGGAACCCCCTTGAATTCATTTAAAGTCTGATAATCATAACCTAAAGTTATTAGCTTTTCGGGTTTTCCAATATCAAAATAATTAACAGAAAACGTAGGAAGTCTCACATAATCTCTCCTTTTTTGTTTATTCCACTGATCTTGACGTGCTTTGATCGCTTTATCCCTTTTCTGTTTCGATTCGTATCCATTTACATAAAAGCTTATAGAAACCATAGAAGTATCTTTATTAATTGAATAATACGCTACTAATGGATCATTTAATGTCACAAGAAATGGACGATTATCATTACATTTTTTATTTTGTGAAAAAATTAGATTTGATGATATCACCATAAGAAAGATGAATATTTGCTTAATTATTGGCATGATGCATTAGTATTATAAAAGTTTCTGTAGGTTAATAAAATTTGTAGTCTTTGAGATTGAGGGACATTTTTCCATGCAACAGTTGGAACTGGGGGCAATCCTGTCGGACTATCAATCGGTAATTCTCCTTCTCCCATAAGTCCAATCCATGCTAATGCATTGTAAAAGTCATCAGAATGTGCATTACCATCATATTGCTTTAATACCTGAACAATTATTTGTCTATAATGCTGTGCCATTAACTCGTGCTGCGGTTCAGAAATTTGTTGCTCTGCAGGAACATTATAATAATACCTCATATAGTAATCAAAAAGTGTTGGAAAATCATTTTTTAAATTATTAATATAAATTTGCCATTGTGAGTCTGACATTCTACCAATATTAACATGAGGTAATCTAGAACAACTTAATAACTTTCTATAAATTTCGGCATGAATTAATTCATGAATAAATGTCCTTGCAATGTCTAAACCTGGTCTATTCAGTTTTTCAGGATTAAATTTTATTTCAATCAAGTAATTAATTGGAGAATAGGTTACCGCATTTGCTGTACTATGATTTGGATCTACACCAGCGCTAAATTGTAAATTCGCAACTGAAAAATTACCATCAAATTTTTGCAGATACTTATTAAATGTTGATGCCTGCCCAAGTTTAAGATACATTCCATAAAGACATTCATTTTCTCTAAAAGATTTGTCAATAATTATTCTAAACCAGTAATCTACTTCCCCGCCAGCCTTACGTGTAATAATAGCTTGTCTCAAAAATTCCAGTGTCTCAGGGCTACTTTCCTCTTGTTCGTTCAATACATAATATACAAGATTAGTATCATCAGCATTATTATAATCCATCATCCACAAAAATGCTGTCTCATCTATTGTACCAAGTTTACGCACAATATCCCTGACCTGCATTCTCTGGTACTCAGATTGTACCTGACTTGGTACAAAAACAACTGTAGGACTACCACTGCCACCAGAATTAGAGTTTCCATCCCCAGGATAAGAACCACCTCCTCCACTAGGAGAGGCTATGCTAAGATAATAATCTCCAGTATATGATCCATCACCACTATAATAACCGCCAGAACCAAATGAAATATGGATATTACTAAACACTCCACTTATCCAACTAAAAAATTGTGATAATAAACTGCTTCCTCCTCCAGTAGGACCGCACTTACAATCATCATCTTCAGCCCTGTCTGGTAAAACATTAGTTTTTCCTGTCGTATTATCTGTTGTTGCAATTTCTGCTTTTTTTACTTCTCCATTTTCAAAATACAATGTATTTTTTAATATTTTGTTTTCATCAAAAAACTCCATTTTACCAGTAAAATGGTTCAACTCAAACTTTTTTGTTTTATCATATGGAAAATATCTCACAACAAAAGATTCATACTTGTCCTCATCTTTCAGGATATGAAGGTTTTCAAAATAATAATCTTCGTTTTCTACTCCCGCGCCTATAACGGGTATAGTATAACTTTTAAAATCATCTATTCCATCATATTCAATAATATGCTGAAGATCAAGCTCTGTTTTACTTTCTCCATTTTCGAAAGATTTGCCAGTTACTAAATTGTTGGATTGGAAACTTTCTACATTTGGCTTTAAAAAAGGAACATCGTTTATAGTAACATGATTAATTACTCCTTCTTTTGCTTGCTCTTTTGCCTGTGGTTCTTCATTTAAGTCTTTTTCACAACTTTGAAAGATAAAAGAAATCATTAGTGTGAACAGATAAACCCATTTCATTTTTGTACTCATATTAAAAATCTTTTTACCTTTTTATTTTGCATTATGCTGGGCTAAAAAGGATTTATTGATTCCCGCTATTTAAAGCGTGGTATTTAATATGTTTTTGGATATCTTTATAATTATATTTTTATCGAATATACTAATAATTTTATCACACAATATATTTTTTGTAAGTTATTTACTATTTTAACAATTACAAATACAAAAATTTACACATAAAATATATAGACAACGCAAAAAAAAGAGGCTAAATCACGCATTAATGATTTAGCCTCTTTTTTGAAGAAAAGTTTATCCTTTTACAATTCAAACTCATCAGTATTTTGTTCGGTTTGCGTAGTATCTTTTATTACAGCTGGCCTTTGATAGCAATCTACTTTGATAGAGAGGTTTGCTGGACGCTCAAATTCAGATTTTGAAATCTGAAGATCTTTATCGGCATAACACTTTTTCATATAATAACCCCAAACTGGTAGAGCTGCTGTAGCTCCCTGTCCGTAAGTCAAACTTTTGAAACGCGCTGAACGATCTTCACATCCAACCCAAACTCCAGTTACTAAGTTAGGGACCATTCCCATAAACCATCCATCAGATTGATTTTGCGTTGTCCCTGTTTTACCTGCAATTGGGTTTGTAAACATATATGGGTAACCTGTCCAACGGTTATCTCCGCTTCCTCCGCCTTGCGTACGTAAACGTACACCAGAACCACTTTCTGTTACCCCTTGAAGCAATTTAATTACTGCAAAAGCAATATCTTTATTTAAAACGTCATGAGACTCTGGAATTGGCTCGTAGATAACCTCACCGCTTTTGTTCTCAATTCTGCTTAAAAACTGTGGCTTTACATACACTCCTTGGTTGGCAAATGTGCTATACGCCGCAACCATATCTTCAACTGTAATATCAACTGCACCTAGTGCAATTGAAGGCTGAACTGGAATTTCTGTTTTAACTCCTAATTTTTTAGTCAATTCTACAACAGCTTCTGGACTTGTTCTGTCAATTAATTTAGCTGAAACTGTATTGATAGAAGCCGCTAAAGCTTGTTTTAAAGTTACCATCCCCCTGTATCTGTAATCAGAGTTTCTTGGCTCCCAATCTTCTGTTACGTGGTGACGTCCTTTATGAATCATAAATGGTCCGTCAAGAATAGAATCACAAGGAGACATATTCAATTCTTCAATGGCAGTTGCATAAACGAAAGGCTTGAAAGTAGAACCAACCTGTCTCGCTCCCTGCCCTACGTGATCGTATTGGAAATATTTATAGTTAATTCCTCCAACCCAAGCTTTAATTGCTCCTGTTTGAGGCTCCATTGACATTAAACCAGATTGCAAAAAGTGTTTATAATAACGAATAGAATCTAATGGCGTCATTACAGTATCTCTTTCTCCCTTCCAAGTAAAGACACGCATTTTTGTTTTTACTTTGAATGAAGCAATGATATCATCTTCGCTTTTATCCATTTCTTTCATCTGAGCCCAGCGAACAGAATTCTTCATCGCCTGCATCATGATTCTGTCTGTTTCAGCTTGTGTAATATTAACGAAAGGAGCGTTTTTATTGTTTTTTTGATCAATAAAAAACTGTTGCTGAAGGTTTTGCATGTGAGCAGCAACCGCTTCTTCAGCATAAGTTTGCATTCTAGAATCTATCGTCGTGTAAATTTTAAGACCATCTTTGTAAATGTCGTAATCAGATCCGTCTGGCTTTTTATTTTCTGCAACCCATTTCTTCATGTAATCACGAAGATATTCTCTAAAATAAGTCGCTATACCTTCACGGTGGCTTTCCAATTTAAATTTCAACGTAATTGGCAATGCTTGAAGTCTTTCTTTTTCAGCTTCTGAAATCATTTTTGCTTTTGCCATTTGAGATAAAACCACATTACGACGGTTTTTTACTCCTTGTGGATTACGAACTGGATTATAAAGACCTGAGTTTTTGAACATTCCAACCAAAATAGCCGATTCGTCTATGGTCAAATCTTTTGGATCTTTAGAAAAATAAGTTTGCGCTGCAGAACTTACTCCAACAGAATAATTTCCGAAGTCATAAACGTTGCAGTACATTGCCAGAATCTCATTCTTTGTATATTGCCTTTCTAGACGAATAGCGATAATCCATTCCTTTATTTTTTGTACAATCCTGAAAGGCAAAAACTTAGAACCTTCACCATGAAACAACTGTTTTGCAAGCTGTTGTGTTAAGGTACTCGCTCCTCCGTTTGTTCCTAAACTAAAAACGGCTCTCAAAGTTCCGCGTCCGTCAATTCCTGAATGTTCATAGAAACGTGCATCTTCGGTAGCCACAAGCGCTTCAACTAAATTTTTAGGTAAATCAGAATATTTAAGCTGAGATCTATTAGTTTTAAAATATTTACCTAACACTACGCCATCAGAAGAGATAATTTCAGTAGCAAGGTTAGAATCTGGATTTTCTAAATCTTCAAACGAAGGCATAGATCCAAATAAACCCCAAGAGGCAAATAAAAAGAAGGCCAAAACTCCTAAAAGGGAGTATGCAAAAACCCTCCAGAATTTCTTTTTGTAATAATTAATATCCTTGTTAGATTGATTGTTTTTTTTAGCAGCCATAACTATTTTCTAATCTTTTTGTTCTATTCTAAAACCAACGTCTGTAATTCCTTGTAAAGCTTCAACACCAGGAATTTTACCTGATTGTCTAACGGCTTGTTTGATGTGAACTTTGTATTTTCCTCTGAACTTTACATCTTCTTTGTAATACAGTTTACTTTCTTTTATATCTGAAAATCCGTTTCCTAATAATGTTCCGTCCGGCTCAGCCATTTGGTATTCTAAGGTATCCACTTTTGTAAATCCGTTTGGCATTTCCATTGACACAATCAAAAACAAATTATTAAACGGATAATTGTTGTTATCTCGTATGTTTACAAAAGCATTATATCTTTTTGTAGAATCTAAAACCGGCAAATCAAAGGTTATAATACTGTCTTTGTGCCAAGCACTTCCGACAGATTTATACTCATCGAATACTCTTTTTTTGTCGCAAGAAAAAAGAAGTATCGCTGCCAACAGAAGAATTCCGCTATTTTTTATTCTCATTTTTAGTATTCGTTATTGGTTTTCTAGGTTCAGCAGGTTTATTTTCATTAGAATTCTGCTTATTCGGATTATTTTTATTCGAATTATGCTTCTTCTTATTCTTATTCGGATTGTTTGGCTTATTTGCATTGCCGTTGTTCGCGTTTCCATTATTCGGATTATTATTTCCTGCTGGTTTAGCGTTATTGGCATTCTTTTCCTGCTGTGGTTTTACTGGAGTCGCAACGCCAGCTGGTTCAGCGTTTTGTTTACGTTTGCGATTAGATTTTTTCTTTCTTTTTGGCTGGTCAAAACGGGTTAAACTCTCCTGCCCCATTGCGTTATTGAAGTCTTTTTCAGGTTCTGCAACTACCTCAATAGCAAAATCTTCTAAAGATGAAACTTTATTCTTCAGCTTGTTTTCAGCAATAATTTCTTTAACCTGATCAATTTTCAAAACGTGCCAGTTTGCAAAGTTGTTGGTATAAGCAAACCACATTAATCCTTTAAAAATATCCTGTTTTTGACAAACTGCATCACCTTTTTCGGTAATCAATTTGGTATCATAATCTGGAAAATCTTTTAAAGCATCCATGTAAGTGTCTAACTCATAGTTTAGACAGCATTTCAGCTTTCCGCATTGTCCCGCTAATTTCTGCGGATTCAATGATAACTGCTGATAACGCGCTGCAGAAGTATTCACGCTTCTGAAATCGGTTAACCAAGTGGAACAGCAAAGTTCACGTCCGCAAGAACCAACTCCACCTAAACGAGCCGCTTCCTGCCGGAAACCCACTTGTTTCATTTCTACTCTCGTACTGAATTCTTTAGCAAAATCTTTAATCAGCATTCTAAAATCGACACGGTCGTTTGCGGTGTAGTAAAAAGTCGCTTTTGATCCGTCTCCTTGAAATTCGATATCCGAAATTTTCATTTCCAATTTATGCTGAATCGCCAATTCACGCGCACGAACTTTCATTGGTTCTTCACGATCACGTGCGACAGACCAGATATCGATATCTTTTTGAGATGCTTTTCTGTAAATTTTCGGAACGTCGTTACTTTCGTAATTAACCCCTTTTTTCTTCATTTGAATCTTTACCAATTCTCCTGTAAGAGTCACAATTCCAATATCATGTCCTGGCGAAGCAACAGTTGCTACAATATCGCCAATACTTAAAGTTAATTTCTCTGAATTTCTAAAAAATTCCTTGCGTCCGTTCTTAAAACGAACCTCAACACAATCAAAAATCGCCTCTCCATTAGACGGACTCATGTTAGAAAGCCAGTCAAAAACCGTCAATTTATTGCAGCTATCGGTGCCGCAAGTCCCATTATTTTTACAACCTTTTGGTGCGCCACCGTCTGAGGTTGAACAACTTGTACATGCCATAATTATATATGTAGTGCTGCCAGAATGCAGCTTAAGTTCATAAACGTTTGATCGGTAAAGATAGTATTTTTTTTATTTTGCTTTTTATGGATAAAAACTAAAGCGCTGTTAAATAAAAAAACGTGTTTTTTTGTACGCAAAATATTCCCAAATTAGCTTTTCTACTTTCTATTTTTTAAAAATATTTTTCTCAAAAACCCTTTTCTGTCCGTTTTATGACTTAAAACAAATTTTTAACTTTTTATCCTGAAATATATTTCCCATTTTTATGTTTTATCTTACAGCATGATTTGAGAAAGCCCTATTTTCGGCAGATTCAAATCTTAATTTTCATTTTTAAAAATCGATCAGAATGCAAACACAAAACCAGATTGAAAATTTCCTTTTTCAGGGAAAATTTGACGAGGCCAGAGAATGTCTAAATAACGGAGAAAAATTTAACGAACAATATCTAAAAAACAATTTTTCTCAGATTGCATCCAAAATTATAGATGCCAAAGAAATTGATTTCATTGAAAAATTAATAAAAGCCGGATTTATTGAAACCGATATTTACGAATTGGACAGTTTTGATCAATCTATTTTCAAACCATTGACTTTGTA
Organism: Flavobacterium sp. F52; assembly: GCF_000278705.1. Classification (NCBI taxonomy): domain Bacteria; kingdom Pseudomonadati; phylum Bacteroidota; class Flavobacteriia; order Flavobacteriales; family Flavobacteriaceae; genus Flavobacterium; species Flavobacterium sp. F52. The sequence continues at coordinate 429,353 of NZ_AKZQ01000025.1, forward strand.
TTTAAAAGATGACGAAGATTCGATGGCTTTTTTTAAGGAATTGATGTCGAAAATGGATAATATTAACGACGAAATAAGCGACAAAACTCTTCTAGGCTACTTTCTTGAAAAAGGAGCTTCACCCAAAATAGTTAAAGTTTTAGTTGATGATTTTGGAGCTAACACTCAGTATAAGAACAATGCAGGAGAAAATTTTATTTACACGATTTTGAATACTTATGGTCTAGATCCTGAAAAAGTAAAAGAATATATATCTATACTTTTAGAAAATGGCATTGACATTAACGAAAAAAATATTGTGGGCACAACGCCGTTAATCTGCGCCGTTAAAAGAAACAGAAAAGAACTTCTTCCATTTTTATTAGAAAATGGAGCAGATCCTAATGAGACTGACAATCAGGAAAATAGTGCTTTTTATTATGCTGCAGCTGAACAGTTTTCTTTTCCGATGTACGAACTTTTGGCAGAATCATCATCAGCCAATTTTAATAGCATCAATAAAAATGGAAAAACTTTACTTACAGAGTTTATCCGAATGATGTCTGATTCTGAATATGATCTGAATTCATTACAAAGATTATTATCAGATGGAGCCGATTTAAATCACTGCGCTGAATATTACGGAAATCCAAAATCGGGTATAGATTATATTGTCGAAAAAAAATCGGGTATTTTAAAATCAGTACTTGACAGCGGATCTGTTGACGTTAACGAACAAGACAATCAAGGAAACACCATTTTGCATAAAGTTTGCGCCTTTAATGTCAATTATGATGCAGAAATGGCAAAAGAAACTTATAGAAAAGTAAAACTTTTATTAGATCAAGGAGCTGACATTTCGATTACAAACGATAAAGACGAAACTGCCTTGATGCTTGCTTCTGGAGACAACCTGAAGATTAAAACAGTTGAACTTTTAATGAAACAATAAAACGATCATTTTACTTAAAATTACCCAAACATGTCAATGTCATTTATAGTTGCCTGTGAAAACGGGAACCGAAAAATAGCCGAATTGCTGCTTCAAAATAAAGAAGTAGATGTAAAATATACCGACGAACAAGGTAGAACAGCTCTTCATTATGCCGCATACCGCGGTTATCTCGACATCGTGAAAATTCTAATCGAGGAAGGTGCCGATATTAACTACGAAGATCATCAGGGAGAAACGCCTTTGTATTTTGCCTGTCTTCAAAAACAAAAACAAACGGCGCTGCATCTTTTAGAAAACGGAGCAGAAATCACGAAGAATGATAAATACGGAAATAGTCTGCTACATTTAGTGGTTCAGACGGCTCAAATTGAAATTGCAACAAAGTTGCTTCAAGCTGGGTTAGATGTTAATTTACTGAATAACAATGGAGAAACTCCGCTATTATTGGCTTCTGCAAAATTAAATAGAGAAATTATTCAATTGCTTTTAGACAATGGTGCAGATATTAATGTGACCGATAAACAGGGAAATACGCCTCTTATTTATGCTTGTTATACTAAATCGATCCCTATGGTGACATTGCTTTTAGATAACGGTGCCGATATAAACCATGCGAATCATTCTGGTGAAAATGCACTTTTAATTGCTTGTTATGAAACAAACAGAATGCTAGCTAAATTATTGATTGGAAGAGGTGCAGATGTATTTACTTCAAGCAATACTGGACATTCTCCTATTTGGTACGCTTGCGCGAATAATCAAAAGGAAATTGTGGCTTTGTTTTTAGAAAACGGAGTTGATGTGAATTACAGTAAACCAGTCGCTGGCGACACTTCTTCAATGAATGATTATTTGGATTGGATTGTTAGCGCAACAAATATTTCAAACGAATCGAGTTTTACTTTGAACAGTTCATACAATTATGGTGGAGAAAGTCTGCTGCATGTAGCAACCAAAAAAGGGAACTTAAGCATGGTAAAACTCCTTATTGAATCTGGAGCGAACATTAACATTCAAGATGAATCTGGAAATACGCCACTTCATTACAGCGCTGCAAACGGAAAGAAAGATGTTGTAAAATATTTATTAGATAACAAAGCCGATGCGTCAATCGTAAATGTAAAAGAACAAAAAGCGATAGATTATTCGAATGTAAAAGGCTTTAATGAAATTACAGAACTGATTTTGAAATATGCTCCGTCAGGAACTGTTGTAAATCCAATCAATACTCCACAACAACCCGAAGCGCCAAAAGCCGAAGCTTCAAATTCGATGGAAGCAAAGAAAAAGGCATTATTAGATTTGAAAGAACTTCTAGATGCCGGAATTTTAACATCAGAAGAATTTGATGCTGAGAAAAGTAAAATTTTAAAAGGATAAATATAAATAAACACAAAATGAAAAAAATCATAAATGCCACAACTTTATTTTTAGTACTAATTGCCGGAAGCTTAGTTTCTACATCATGCACCAACCTTTCACCAGAAAAAACATTTGAAATTGCCGCTTTAAATTCGAATTTATTATCTCGTTTTGGAAGCAAAGAAATCAGTGAAAAACTGCAATCTGAAGCACAAGTTTATGATGAAAATCAAAAAAAGATGATTCCGTCTACTTATCAAGATTCTTTTAGATATGATATAACTAATTTAGAAACGCGATTAAAAACAATTCAGGACATACCGGAAGACGAAGACAATAAAGAGCTTCTTCAGGCATCTAAAGATTTATTTACTTATGCAATTGCGAAACAAAAAGAAGGTTATTTGCCAATTGCCAAACTGAAAGATGAAAAAGCTTCTCCAGAACAAATTGAAAAAGCAATTGCTAATTTTGACGCTTCAACTCAAAAAGATATAGATGCGAAGTTTACCAAATTGATGAATGTTGCACAAACGTATGTCGATAAGCATAATATAAATGCCAAAATTGGAATTTAATATTTTCACATAAAACCTAATTTCATCAAGAAATAATAGCAGGGAAAAGACATCCAATATTATTTCTTGATGAATTATAAAGCTAAATCTAGCCTAAAACTTAAAGATGATAAAAAAATACTTATCAGTTACTGGAACAGTTTTTCTGTTGTTTACAATCATCAGCTGTAAAGATTCTAAAACTGCGGTTAAAGAATCAAATACAGAAGTAACCGAATTAAAAGAAATTCCAGAAGTTGAAGAATCAGCCATCGAAATCAAAAAAGATATTTCAGACTTTATACCAAAAAACTACGTTCCTTTTGATACAATTAAAGGCGATTTTAATAAAGACGGCCTGGAAGATTGCATCTTGATTATTAAAGGAACATATAAAAGCAAAATAGTTATAGATGAATACCGTGGCGAATTAGATCGAAATCGCAGAGGAATTATAGCATTATTAAACAAAAATAGCGGTTATGAATTAGCCGTTAAAAACTACGACTGTTTTTCTTCCGAAAATGAGGATGGCGGTGTTTACTACGCACCCGAACTTTATATTGAAGTAAAAAATGACAAATTATATGTGGACTATGCTCATGGAAGATATGGTTATTGGAAATATACTTTCAGGTATCAAAACTCAGATTTCGAACTTATAGGTTATGATGCCAGCAGCAATCATGGACCAGTTATTCTTACCGAAACTAGTATCAATTTCCTGACAAGAAAAAAGATTGTAAATCAGAACGTCAACGAAAATACATATGATGGTGACGAAATTTTTGAAAAAACGGAAACTAAAATTGCCCGAACCAAACTCCTAAAACTATCTGAAATCAAAGATTTTGATGAACTTGATATTTCAGAAGAAAAATAAAACCTCATCAAACCTATGAAAGTAAAAATTTTAGTTTTTTTCGTCTTAGTAGGAATGTTTCCCGTAAAGGCTCAGAAAGCTTATCTCATTAATGATTTTATGAAAGGGTACACTTTGTATTATATCCAGCAAAAAACAGACTCCGAAACAAAAGAATATTACGAACTTAAAGAAGATAAGAGTCAAAGAAGCGTTTTGGAATTTGGCGCAAAAGAACTTTCTAAGCCACAAATGAGTAAAACAGCTATGGAAGTTCCTTTCAAGAGTATCTCCGACAGTAATATTCGCATTCTTGGAGATGTAAACTTTGATGGCAGACAAGATATCGTAATTCACGAAACGGAGATAAATGACGATGGATGTTATACTGCTCAAGCAACAGCTTATGTTTTTGTTAATACATCAAACGGTTTTCTGAGCAGTCCAAGCATTAGCCGTTTATATACCGATGCTTATTGTGTACGAGGCGGTTCATTTGAGATTGATTCAAAAAACAAACGCATTATCACTTCTAGCAGTGGTGGCGCTGCGCTTCACGTCTCTTCTTATTACAGCATTTCTGGAATAGAGGCTAAAGAAATTGCAACTTTTGAGGAAGAGGGAGATCCTTTTTCTCCCTTTTTTAAAATAACAGGCAAAAAATGGAAAGTCAATAATTGGGTTTCTTTTTCTTCTTTATCTGTTTATGAACCAAACTTAGAAAAAGTATTTTCTTTTGATACTAAAAACGGAAAAGGACGTGTGCTTTTATTTAAAGCTAAAGATATCTTGTACTACGCTTTTCAGCAAAATGACGAATACAAGTTTATCTCTTTTGCGTATCCGTCTAGTCCTGAAAAGGCAGATAAATCAACATTTAGATTCCGAAAACAAAGTGTAACTTATGAATTGGAGTTTAATAGCGGTTCCATAAAATACATTGCTTATGAAAATCCAAACGAAACTGGCATCAAGATTTATGTAAACGGAAAATTATCTGACTGGCAAGGAACAGCTAAAACTGGAACTTTAGCTACATTAGCAAATAGCAATTTTAAAAACGTGATTAAAGAATAATTTTTAGGACTATGGAAAGAATGATAGTTTTTGATTCTTTTCATTTTAAACTATCTACGTTTCTTTAACCGTAATAATCTTCACTGGACAAGCTTTTGCTGCCAATTCGCAGCTTTCTACAATGGCATGATTAGGAGATTTTAAAGTAAAAAATCCTTTTGCATTTTGCGAATGAATAAGCACGGACTTTCCATCTTTTTTTGACATTTGAAAATGCACTGGATCCATTTCGACACAGTAATTACAGCCAATGCATTTATCTCGTTGTAAAGTCACAATAACCATTACGCCTCAACAATTTTATATAATTTGTCTGACATTCTGATTCTGAATGGCAATTTAAAACTACAATCATCGCCTTTTGTGGCTTTTTCTCCCGGAGCATCATTTACAAACATTTCATCGATAATCATTTCCTGAGCTCCTGTGCTTGGGCCTGTGACCAAGATTTTATCTCCGATTTTAATATCATACGCTTCAATCTTAAATTGACCGATTTCAGCTTTCGGAAAATAATGCAATCCCCTACCCACATAAACCTTCTTTTGTGTTGCTGCCGATCCTGGAATATCGCTCCATTCGCCTAATTCCTGACCTAAATAATAACCTGACCAAAATCCACGGTTGTAAACTGTTTCTAAAGCTTTTATCCATTCAGTGGTTTTTTCTTTTGAGAAAGTTCCATTGTAATACGCATCAATTGCTTCACGATACGTTTTGGTTACTGTTGCCACATACTCTGGCGCACGGCCTCGTCCTTCTATTTTTAAAATCTTCACTCCAGAATCGATCACCTGATCTAAGAAATCCAATGTGCATAAATCTTTAGGCGACATCATATATTCGTTATCCAATTCGATTTCAAAACCTGTTTCTTGATCGATAACTGTATATTTTTTTCGGCAGTTTTGCTTGCACGCACCGCGATTCGCAGAGGAATTATGCGAGTGCAAACTCAAATAACATTTTCCCGAAACGGCCATACACAATGCTCCGTGACCAAAAATTTCGATTTCTACTAAATTTCCGTTCGGGCCCTTTATCTGCTCTTTCTCTATTTGATCTGTGATATTCTTTACTTGACGCAAACTCAATTCACGACTTAAAACCATTGTATCGGCAAACAAACTGTAGAATTTTATGGTTTCAATATTAGTCACATTCAACTGTGTTGAAATATGAACTTCCATTCCAATCGATCTTGCCATAGCAATTACGGCTTGATCTGATGCAATGACAGCTGTAATATTGGCTTCTTTGGCTTTTGTCAATAATGTTTTTACGACTGATAAATCGTGATCGTAAATAATAGTGTTTAAAGTAAGGTAGCTTCGGACGCTTTTGGCTTCACACCGATTGGCAATTTCTTTTAAATCGTCTATTGTAAAGTTAACCGTTGAACGCGCACGCATATTAAGCTGTTCAACTCCAAAATATACGGAATCACAGCCATTATCTAAAGCAGCCTGAAGCGATTCAAAATCTCCTGCCGGAGACATGAGTTCGATTTTATTATTTGTTGTCATTTTATTACTATGATATGTTTCTAGAATCTAGTTATCTAAAAAATTGACAAAAATAATGTGGGTATAAATTGATTTCTATGATTTATATCATAGTCTATATTTTAAAATTTATTTGCAGTAGCCCAATGATAAATCATTTGCTATGTCCATAATTGTAGCGCAATCTTTATCAAATATAGCCCACGGTTTCAACC